>JBAXXX010000023.1:0-45082 GCA_037127695.1 Verrucomicrobiia bacterium
GCGGAAAATATTTCGCGCTCGACGTGCGGATCATCCGGCTTCCGCGCCACGGGGCATCGTGCCCGGTCGGCATGGGGGTTTCCTGCTCGGCGGACCGCAACATCAAGGGCCGGATTGACCAGGGCGGGATCTGGCTCGAGGTGCTGGAGACAAACCCAGGGAGGTTCATCCCCGACAGCTGCCGCCAAGCCTCGGCGGCCCGCCCGGTCAAAATTGATCTCAACCGCCCGATGCCGGAGATCCTCTCGGAGCTCTCGAAGCATCCGGTGACAACCCAGCTCGAGCTCACGGGAACGATCGTCGTCGCCCGGGACATCGCCCATGCGAAGCTCAAGGAGCGGCTCGACCGGGGGGAGGGGCTCCCACAGTATTTCAAGGACCATCCGGTCTATTACGCCGGGCCAGCCAAAACTCCGAAGGGCCTGCCCTCCGGCTCATTCGGCCCCACCACCGCCGGCCGCATGGACAGCTATGTGGATCTCTTCCAGTCGAACGGCGCCTCGATGGTCATGATCGCCAAGGGCAACCGCAGCAAGCAAGTCACCGACGCCTGCAAAAAATTCGGCGGCTTCTACCTCGGCTCGATCGGCGGCCCTGCCGCAATCCTCGCCAGGGACAACATCCGGAAAGTCGAAGTGCTCGAATTTCCGGAGCTCGGCATGGAGGCGGTCTGGAAAATCGATGTCGTGGACTTCCCTGCGTTCATCCTCGTCGATGACAAGGGGAACGACTTTTTCCAGCAGATCAAGCCGTGCGAATCCTGCGCTCCCGGCGCCGCACGGACCTGACCCGGACGCGCCCGGCAGCCCGAAAAAGCATCTGCCTATCATGACACCTGTTTCGTGGGGGCGTCTCTCGGGCGCTGCAGGGAAGTTTCCGGCGGCGGTTTGGGCGCTCATTGGCCTGTTTGCCATCTGCAGCTCCGCCCGGTCGGCCGCGATGATTGTCACCCTGCCCTTCCCCGATCTGGTGAGCGGGTCGGATGCCATCGTCATCGCCAGGGTTTCCGACAAGGTGCCGGTCCAGGATGCGACGAATGCGCGCCAGCAAATCAAAAATGTTTTGACCGTCGAGTGCGTCCTCAAAGGAAACCTGCAAGCTTCCAGGCCGCTCGAGTTGATGACGGTGGATACGAAAGGAAAATGGATGGAGGATGTGCTTGCGCTCCCTGCCATCGGAAGCCGCGCGGTCTTGTTTCTTTCCATGGGCAGTGGCGGGCGGTTGAGGGCCGTCAACGGCATCCAGGGCGTCTGGCCGCTGAAGGATGGGACGGACAAGACCCTTGGCATGGGGTTCGCCTATTCGATCGCGCAGATCAAAAAGGAGATCAAATCTCCAAGCGGCAGGCCGCCCAAGGGGAGCTGAGATCCGGACGATGACGGCACCCTCGACGCTTGTGGGCTCCCCCCGCCAGGATCCATCCCCATCGGGTCTGATGCCCCGAAGCTTGCTTCGGCTTTCGTGCTGGAGGGACGACCTCCCGTCCGTGGATAGCCCTTCGACAGGCTCAGGGCCTTGAGCCTGTCGAAACGGCAACGGACCGGACAGAGCCGGTCTCTCCAAATGAGCTGGAGGGACGACCTCCGTGTCGTCCGTGAAGAATTATCGAGAAAGTCCGCTGGCGAATCCTGTTGACTTCTTTGCAAAAAACGTGAACGTTCACTGACTGGTTGACTCTTCCATGAACTTAGAATTCCTCTCTTGCCGGCGGCATCCATGAAACGAAAGCGCTTCCAGGTTTCCCAGTCCAGCACGTGCATGTTCCCGGTTGCCACCCATTTTCGCAAGTGCCATTTGGAACTCCTTCGCCAACCTCCGGCGA
This sequence comes from Verrucomicrobiia bacterium, assembly GCA_037127695.1. Classification (GTDB taxonomy): domain Bacteria; phylum Verrucomicrobiota; class Verrucomicrobiia; order Chthoniobacterales; family Terrimicrobiaceae; genus QYQL01. The sequence continues at coordinate 1,823 of JBAXXX010000023.1, forward strand.
CTGGATCCCGCTCAGCAGGGGGCGGAACGATGGGAGCGCGGGTCCCAACGCTTTCCCCGGGAATTCCACGCCGGCCAGATGGTTGCTTCAGCGCGTGAGTATATAGACATCTAAAACCGAGTGTGCGGAAAATGAAATGCAACCGGATGCAAGGTCTCAGAATTGCTCGGCTTGGCATGCCCTGTTCCGGATATGTGCTCCGCTCCAACTGCCTAAATGCAACTTGCATCCGTTCTCGAACAACGCAGTGGCTTCAACGGCTTTCTCCATGAAGAATTCCCAGTTTTTGAAAAACGAAAATGCTGCGCATTTTTCCGGAAAGTTATTGACAATCCATTGGATAGCGGTCTATATTCTTCATCAAAGATGGGAGCTGGCGTTCCCAAAAAATGCGTAGGCCCTCATCTCCATGAAACCCCCGGCCTCTGATTCTTCCCCCGCCATGAAAACTCCGCTCGCCCTCTCCACCGCCCTCCGCGCTGAAGAAAACCGTAAATTCAGATTTCTGAATCTTTCTCCTCCGGCCACCGCGCTGAAGGGAATCCAGCATCCAAAATCCAGAATCCAGAATTCAAAATCCTCCCTCCCCGCCCTCATTCTTTTCCTTGCCCTCCTGGCGCTGCTGATCTCGAATTCCCCCGTCCGCGCGGCGACCCAGACATGGAGCGGCACGACCAGCGGCAACCTGACCGGCAACGCTACGAACTGGGGCGCTGGTGCAGTCCCCACTGGTGCGGATCTCGCGTATTTTAATCTCGGCTCCTACTCGCCGGTCCCAACCGCCAACGGTGCCATGTCTTTTGGCGGGCTCTGGTTCGGCTCAGCCTCTGGAGCCGTCACCTTTGGTGCAGGAGCTTCAACGCTCACGCTTGTCGGGCCCGTCGGCATCCAGGTGGACAGCGGATCGGGCGCGGTCAGCACCGGCTCCGCCAAGTTCGCGCTCGGCGCGAGCCAGACCTGGCTGAACAACTCGGGCAGCCTGCTCACGGTCGGCGGCACGATCACCAACTCCGGGAACGCGACCGCCTACACGCTCACGGCCGACGGCACCGGCGATGCCACGCTCAGCAACATCATCAGCAACGGTGGCACTGTCGGCACCACGGCCCTCGCCAAGAACGGCACCGGCACGCTCACCCTCTCTGGAGCGAACACCTACACCGGCGGCATTACCCTTAATGCCGGCAAGCTCATCCTCGGCAGCAACACGGCACTGGGCGGGGCTGCCAGCACCCTGGCCATCGGCGCCGGCACCACGATCGACGTGAACGCCGCCCGCACCACGACCAACAACAACGCCCAGACATGGAACGGCGACTGGACTTACGGCGGCACCAACACTTGGAACACCGGCACCGGCGCGGTGACGCTGAATGTCGCCAGCATCAACCTCACCAATAGCGGGGGCTCTTTGCTCACTGTGGGTGGCACAGCGACCGGTGCCAGCAACCTGACGCTGAAGGCCAATGCAGCAGGCGGAATCACGTTCACAAATCTCAACAACACCGGCACGATCACCAACTCGGGCTCTGGCGCGGGCACGGCGACACTCACCACCGTCGGCACCCTCGTCACGGGCCTCACGCAAAACAGCACGACCTCGGCGCTCACGGCGACCACGCTCAATGTCGCCAGCGGGGGCACCACGCTCACCAACGCCTTGGGCACGAAGGCCCTCACCGTGACCACCGCGCAGGGCACGGGTAACCTGACCCTCAACAATAACAGCGCGATGGCGGCGGGCGTCACGGTCACCAATGCCAATATCGTCGGCGCGATCACCAACTCGGGCGACAACAGCGCCGGCACCACAACGATCGGCACCGTCGCCGGCACCGTCACCGGGATCACGCAAAACAGCGCCGGCAACCTGACCATCACCACTCTGAGCGCGCCATTCTCCACCACGCTCACCAACACCGGAGCTGGCCTCCTGGCCGTCACCACCCAACTCACCGGCACGGGCAGCATTTCGGCCGCCAACTACGCCATCAACAGCACCGGCGGCATCACCCTCACCGGCGGCGGCAACTTCACCGGCAGCATCAACAACAACAACGCCGGCACTGGCACCCTCACCATCGGCGCGATCGGCACCCTCGTCACCGGCGTCACCCAGAACAGCACCACCTCTACACTTCTCCTCAACGGCACCAACCTATACACCGGCGGAACCACAATCACCGCCGGAACGGTGAAGCTTGGCAGCGCGACTGCATTGGGTGCCAGCGCCAGCGCGGTCAGCGTCGCCGGCGGGGCGGTCCTCGACTTGAACGGCTCGACGATGACCAATACGAACGCGCTTTCGCTTAATGGCGCGGGCCTCGGTGCTGGCGGCCTCATCAACAGCAGCAACTCATCCGCCACCTACGCGGGCGCCATCACACTGGCCGGCGACAGCACGATTGGCAGCACCGGCACCGGCAACACGATGACTATCTCGGGAGCGGTCGGCGGTGCGGCGAATCTCACAGTCAACGCCGCTGGCACACAGGCGATCACGTTTTCCACAGGCGGAGTGAACAACACCGGAAATATCACGAATTCTGGTGGCGGAACCGGCACGGTGACGCTGGGCGGCACGATCGGCACTAACGTCACAAGCGTCATCCAGAACAGCTCGACCTCGACGCTGGTATTGTCTGGCACCAACACCGCTTGGTCTGGCTCTGGCGGAGGAATACAGATCAATTCGGGAACGCTTCAAATTGGATCGAATACCGGTACTGGAACTGCCGCGATTACCCTGGGAAACGCAACAACCGGGGGGGATGCGATGTTTCTATGGCAGTTTGCAAATGGCTCTCCCGCGAACGCGATCACTGTGGCTGGTGGGACTGGAAATCGAACCCTTCGGCTGGCAGGGGCGGCTACCCTCACTAGTAATATTACCCTGAATCACGACCTGATTGTTGATTCTGGAGCAGGGGGCGGTGGTTTTCTTATGACCGGCATGATCTCCGGAAGCAGCAATATCACCTTCACAAACTCGAGCGGAATCAGCACGGCTGCGACACAATTGTATGGCACCCAGAACATGTTTAATGGGACGCTGGTTGTCAGCAACAACGCGACACTTCAGCTTGGCTCAGGCACCACATTATCCACCACTGCAACGTTGAATGTCAATAGTGGGGGCAATGCCAATTTTAAGGAAAACACTTCCGTTGGGGGGCTGGATGGAGCGAGCGGAGCGAATATCTACACGAATGGCAACAGCGGCAAAGTTCTCACACTTATTGGGAATGGCACATATGACTACGCTGGCGTCATTCGCGATGGCAGCGTTGTTTCCTCATTAGCCATGAGCGGCACAGGCGGGATCCAGACGCTCTCCGGGAACAACACCTACACCGGGACGACGACGGTCAGCGCCGGGACGTTGCGCGCGGGAGTATCCGGCACCGCCTTCGGAGTCAACTCGGCGGTCACCCTCAACAATACTGCCGGGGCCACGCTCGACCTCAACAATTTCAGCGCCAGCATCGGATCGCTGGCTGGCGGCGGAACGACAGGCGGCAACGTCACGCTGGGTTCGGGCACGCTCACGACAGGCGGGCTCAACACAGTTGCATCTTACGCCGGCGTCATCTCGGGGACCGGCGGGCTCATCAAGGTCGGAACCGGGACCCAGACACTCACCGGAAACAGCACCTACAACGGCGGAACGACGGTCTCGGGTGGAACATTGATTTTGAACAGAACTACCGGTTCACTGGCCAGCGGCTCCGCCCTCACGTTCAATAACATTGGCGGCACGTTCACACTGGATAACACTGCGGCCGGCGGCCCTCTCTCCCAAAGCCTCGGCACGCTGACCTTCAGCGCTGGGGATGGCACGGTGAAGACCAACCGCACGGTTGCGCAAAACACGGCGATCACATTCTCTTCTCTCGCCGCCCGCACCGCGGGAACCGCCGGCACCTTCGTGATCGCCGGCACAGCCTCGGCCGCAAACGGCATTGTCCTTACCGCGCAAGCAACCAACGCTTTCATTGACAAGGGAATATTCTATGGCACCGGCACCGGCACCGCCAGCAACTACGCATGGTATGATTCGGGAGGCTTTGTCCGCGGGATTAACTACGGGGTCGATGCGGGCACGGCGACGAGCGGTGCCAACGCAACGCTTGCCTCGACGACCAACCAGCAGATCACGGGAGCAATCTCCGCCCAGAACACAGCCGCGTTCACGACCTTTCAAATCTCCGGCATCAACAACCTGACTCTCAATTCGGGGGCGACCGTCACGGTGGACAGCATTCTCAAGCAGGGAAACGCGGTAGGCGAAGCGACGATCAGCGGCGGCACGGGCATCCAGGCATCCAACAATGCCGAGATGGTGGTCCGCACAGACATGGCCAATGACGCCCTGACGATCAGCAGCAACATCCTTGCGAACGGAAGCAATGCGTTCACCAAGTCTGGATTGGGAACCCTCACGCTCAGCGGAACGAATGCCTATACCGGCACGACGACGGTCTTGGGCGGACTGCTCTCGCTCGGCAACGGCAGCGCCACCGGAACCCTGTCGCCGACCGGGGCGATTTTCCTGAACAACGGATCGCTCGTCATCAACCACAGCAATCAGATGGCTCAGGGCACGGACTTCAGCTCGGCGGCCATCACGGGATCGGGCTCGATCTTCCAGATCGGCACGGGCACGCTCACCCTGAATGCCGCCAATACCTATACGGGAAATACGACGATCGGCGCATCCGGCGGGGCCAATGTCGGAACCCTCAGCGTCAGCGGCAGCGGAAAAATTGGAAGCGCGGCCGTGGCGGTCTATGCCGGCGCCCTCGATCTCACTGATACCACGCAGGCGATCACGAACCTCAACCTTGGAGGTGGGAGCGCAGCCAGCACGGCCAGCGTGGTCATCGCCTCCGGGGGCATCCTGAATCTTGGAGGCAGCGCCTCGGTGACTTACTTGGCCACCAACAACCCGAATGGTGCGACGATCTCAGGAAGCGGCACTCTCAACCTGAATGGCACCCGCACCTTCACCATTAATAACTCCACAGCGGCTGCTGCAGATCTCACGGTCAGCGCCATCATTGCCGATGGCTCTACGGCTCTCAGCGGCCTGAGCAAGGATACCGCGACTGGCACGTTGGTACTTTCCGGCATGAACACTTACACCGGACTCACAAACATTTACGGAGGGGTGCTCAGTGTGTCGAATCTGGGCAACAACGGCATTTCTGGAAATCTCGGCAATGTCACAGCTGCGACTTATATCTATTTTGACGGCACCCTGCAATACACAGGCGGCGCCGCCACGACAGATCGCCTTTTAAGGATGGGCACAGTGGCGCCCACGATCGATGCGTCCGGTTCGGGGGCAATCAATTTCACAACGAATCTAGCCGGCGGAGGCAGCACCGCGCGCACATTGACGCTGACAGGAAATAACACCGGAAACAACATGTTGACTGGAGTCGTCCCCAATGTTACCGCTGCCACCACGCTGTCGAAAACGGGCGTTGGCACATGGGTTCTTGCCGGCAACAATACCTACACCGGCAACACCACGATCTCCAACGGCATCCTCCAGTTCGCCAAGACAGGCTCGCTTTACAATGGGAATAACACGCTGTGGACGGCGGCGAACGTCCTCGTGGCCAGCGGCGGGACGCTGGCGTTGAACGTTGGCGGAACTAACGAGTTCACGACCGGCAACGTGACGACCCTGCTCACCAACCTTGGCGGCCTTGGCGGGGCGGTCAACAACAACGGCTTGCAGGCGGGTTCGAAGATCGCATTCGACACCACCAACGCCTCCGGCAGCAACTTTACGGTCGGAGATGCCATCAAAGACAGCACCGGCACCGGCGGCGGGGCCATCGGCGTGACCAAGCTTGGAACGAACACGCTCATCCTCACGGGCGCGAACACCTACACCGGGGCGACGACGGTCAACGTGGGCACGTTGATCATCAACGGATCAACCGGCGCGAGCGCGTTCACGGTGAACAACTCCGGCACGCTGGGCGGCAGCGGAACGATCGGAGGGTCGGTCACCGTCAATTCTGGCGGCACCCTGAGCCCAGGAAATTCCCCGGGCCTGCTGACCATCGGCGGACCTCTGACCCTGGCGGGAAATGTGAACATGGAGGTTGGGACGGGAGCCCGTGGGACCAACTACGACGCGGTGAACCTCGGTGCCAGCCAGCTGCTGACCTACGGCGGCACGCTGACGTTGACCATGACCGGTGCTGTGGCCAATAGCACTTACAACCTCTTCTCCTTTACCTCGGGATTTAAGACCGGTGACTTTGCCTCCATTGCGTTTGCTGGCGGCTATTTCTCCGGCACCTGGAACCGGACCGCGGATCTCTGGACCTCATCGCTCACGCAAGGGCAAACCTTCACTTTCGATCAGGCGACAGGAGATCTGGTCGCGGCCGTCCCCGAGCCCGCAACCTGGGCGCTCCTCGCCTTCAGCCTCACCGTGGTGCTCGTCATGCGCCGCCGCCGCTGCTGATACCGCCAATACGCGGAGATCAGGAGAATCACGACATTTTCCTGATCGGGCCGGGGGCGACCCGACTCCCTTGGGAAAAGCCCGAGACGATTTTCCTCCGTGAGCTCCGAGTTCTCTGTGTGAAATCTCCTTCGTTTGCTGTCTTCGATCAGGGTCGTCTTGGTCTCCCTCCGTGAGCTCCGCGTTTTCCGTGTGAAATCTCCCGATCGGGGATCAGCCTGCCTTGGCAACTTCAGAAGATGCGCGATTGGGGCAAGCTGGGAAACACCTGGCGCAGGCGACGCAGCGCGACTGGTCGGCCTCGTAGCCGTCGAGCTTCCGGCGGGCCGCCAGCGCGATCAGCTTGGCTCCGGCTACGAGAGCGATCCAGGCGCCGCACAGGCGGCCGGCGAGCACGTAGCGATCCCGCACCGCGCGCGCCTCGGCATAGAGGTTCTCGGCTGCCGCCCCGGTCGCGCGGAACGTCTCCGAAGCGTGAGCCGTGCCCTGGGCGCCTCCGGATTCCTCCAGGTAAACCCGTTCGGCCAGGCTGGCTGTGCGGTGGCTTCGGGCCATGGATTTTCCTGCCTCCCCGCCGAGCCATCCGCCAGCTGCGAGGAGCGCCGGAAGCAGCAGGATCATAGCGGCGAGCCGCCGCTTATCCGCTCTGACGGTGCGCGAGGGAGCATTGATGTCCGGCAGGTTGATCGCGTTGAACGGGCAGGACTGCTCGCAAAGCCTGCACTGCGAGCAGGGGGTCGGGGTGACATGGACCCGCCATTTTGAGACCCTCGAAGCCAGGCTGAGCAGCGCGCCGTATGGGCAGAGGAACCTGCAGTAGGGGCGCCCGACAAACATTCCGATCGCAAGAAGCCCGATCCCGCAGGCCACGATCCCGATGCTGCCGCCGAGGCGAAAAATGCTGACGAACGGATCATACTCGCAGATGAGATACCCGCCGCCTGCCGCTGCGAAAATTGTGGCGATCCCGAGGTAGGAGTAGGGGACGAGGCGCAGGCCGTGCTCGAGCCAGGGCGGCACGGTGACCGGCCGGAGCAGCACCAGATCCTGCAGCGCCCCGTGCGGGCAGACGGACGAGCAAAATACGCGTCCGAACAGGAGGGCAAACGCCAGCGGTGCGAGCCCGAACGCCAGCACCGCTGCCGGCACGCCGAACGAGGAGTCCGCGAGCCCCTGCGCGATATTTTGGATGCTGCCGATCGAGCAGATGCAACCTTTCCGCCAGAACCCGAAATACAGCACGGAAAAAATCCCGAGCACGGCGAGGCCCGGCCGCGACCGGAGCCGCAGCGCGAGCCAGGCAGCGAGCGCCAGCGCGGCCAGCAGGACCGCGACATCGAGGCTCTCCAGCCAGGGCCCGCGTGGCAGCGGCGCGCCCAGCCCGGGCAGCACGTGCCCGGACTCGGTGAATTCTGGCGGAGGGAACCGCTGGGTGGCGAGCAGCCAGATCATGCGGATTCCTTCTGGCTTTTGAACTGGTATGGGTCGGCCGCCGGGATCCGGCGGATGGCTTCAGCCGGGCAGACGACGGAGATCGCGCACTCGTTGCAGTTAACGCATCGGTCGTGGCGGATCTGGAGGTGAAGCGAGCCGTTGCCGAACATCGTGCAGCCGCGGACGCATTTCGCGCAGCCCACGCAGAGCGGTTCGCTGATCGTGTATTCGTAATACGGGTCCTCGATGAAGGTGCGGATGATCGCTCCGGTCGGGCAGAGCTGGTTTTCTGCTGCGGTGGTGAGCATGTTTGGCTGCGGCTCAAAGTAGCCGGTGCATAGGCGGCAGTAGCCGCACATGTCGAAGCTGTGGACGCACTTGACCGCCGACTGTTCGAGCACGCACGCGGTCGCGCACCGGCCGCACTGCCGGCACTTCCAGGGGTCAATCTGCCAGACCGTGCTGGCGGCAGCCGGCCTTCGGGCGAATGCGGCGAGCGCACCACCCATCGCGAGCGCGGCGGCCCGGCGGAGAAACTTCCCGACAAAATCGCGCCGCCTCATCGCTTTTTCTCCTTCCATGGCAGGGCGCAACGATCGGAGGTGGCGCATCCGGCGCATCCGGCGCATCCGGCGGGCGCCGCGCAGCCCCGACGGAAAAGCACTGCGGCGATCAGCCCGACCGCACCGAGCAGCGAGACGCGGGCTGCTGACTGCAAAAATTCTCTGCGGGTTTGCGGACGGGTGCTCATGCAATCTTTGGCGTAAACGTGCGGATGGTTTTGCTGGCGGGGTCGAGCGCCAGGATGCGGCCGGCGGAATCGCAGGCGACATCGAAGCCGAAGCCGACCCGGCAGTCCGAGCAGGCTTTCTTCGCGAGATCCAAATCCTTCACGAGCTGGTCCGGGCCCGCGACAACGCCTTCAAACCGCCCGTCCACATCGTAAATCTTGATCCGGTTGAGGCCTTTCTCGCTGGTGACAAATTTCCCGTCCGGCCGGCGCGTAAAATAGACCGGGTTGCAGCACCCGCAGAACCCCTCGACCGACATGGACGGGGTTCCCCAGCCAAGCTCGAACTTTCCGTCGAGGGTGTAGGCTTCGATCTGGTGGCGTCCGGGATTGTTCGCCCAGAGCAGCCCGTCGCTGCCGAGCAGGATATGGAAATACGGGCTCGGAACCACGAAGCCGGGATTGCCGCCGCCCGGCCGCCCGAACCGGCCGAGGACTTTTGCGTTCTGGTCGCAGCGGACGATCTCGCGGCGGCCGGCATCGGCGAGGTAGATGGTGTCGCCCGCGTCGGCGATCCCGGTCAGGCAGGTGGGTTCCCCCAGAGGTTCGCCCCGGACGACCTGCCGTCCGCTTCTGTCAAAGATCTCGAGGCGGTCGCCGAGCGAGACGCAGAGCCTCGCGCCGGTGGCGGCGAGGGCAAGCGGCTTCCCTGAGAGAGCGATCGAGGACAGGACCCGGCCGGCCGGATCGAGGCATTTCACCGCGCGGTCGCCGCCGAGGAAAATCGTGTTGTCCGGCCCGACCGCGAGGCATTTCGGGCTGTCGAGCCCGGACGGGATGGGCTCGGTCTCCATGTAGAGCACCTGTGACGGGTCGGTGCGCTCGAACTGGCTGACGTCGTAGGCGAACTGCGAGCCCAGAGGCGGGGTTTCGCCTGCTGCGCTGCGCCTCTTGCATCCGGCGAGCCCTGCGGCGATGCCCAGCAGGCCGGAGGCGCTGAGAAAATGGCGCCGGGTGAGATCCGAGTGCCAGCTCATGGCCCCCCCCCTGAAACATCCAGACAAACCATGCGGGTCAGGTCGCGGGCGAGCAGCCGGCTGCCCGCGAGCGCCATCGGCGCCCAAGAGTCCTGCCCGCTCAGAACTTTGCTTTGGGCCAGCTGGCGGTATCCGGACGGGCTGGCCTCCGCGAGCGTCAGCACGCCCTCGTCGTTCATCAGGAAGATCTTCCCATCGGCGATAAGAAACGGGCCGAGCCCGAACTTGCACGCGCTCGTCCAGACGACCTTGCCCGTCAAGTCGAGGCAGGCGAGCTGGCCGTCCGGACGAACTCCGTAGATGTGCTCGCGGTAGAGGATCGGAGTCTGCTGCGTCGCGCCAAACGCCGCGGCGCGCAGCCGGAATAATTCCACCGGAGCAACCTTGCCTCCGGACTCCGTGAGCTGCAGCATCTTGGCTCCTGAGTTGTAGCCGCCAGAAAAAAAGAGTTTTCCGCCGCCGGCATCGACCGGGGTGGGGACGGTGGCGATCGAGATCGCCCACTGGTCGGTTTCCCAGAGGATCGAGCCGTCGTCAGCCGAAATTCCCGCCACTCCGCGGCTGCCGCAATAGACGTATTGGCGCCTGCCGGAAAACTCGACCGGGAGGATCGAGGCGTGGGTCATTTTCCAACCGTTCGGGTTCGGGGTCTTCCAGGCGACCCGGCCGGTTGCCAGGTCGACCGCAATGAGCAACGCATCGCCGCCTGGCGCAAGGATCACGCGGCCGCGATCCACAAGCGGACACTGGCCGGCATACCATTCCGGGACCTCCGCGCTGTATTCGTTCACGAGGTCGATCCCCCACACAAATTGTCCGGTCGTGGAGTCGAGGCAGACGACATGGCACTTCGGCCCGAGCGAGACGACATACCTGCCAGCCAGGGTCGGGGTCGTCCGGCTCATCCCATGGTTCCGCTTGACCTTCACCGGGTAGGTGAACCTCCAGATCTCGCCACCGTCCGCCAGCGAGAGGCACCGCAGCGCGTCGGAGGAGATTTCCTGGTCGTAATCGAGCACGTAAACCCGCCCGTCGCGCACGGCCGCGCCGGCGAAGCCTTCGCCGAGATCGACCGTCCAGAGCGGCGCCCATTTTTGTCCGATCGCCGTGCGGTCGGCCGCGACGCCGTCGCCGTTCGGGCCGCGAAACCCCGGCCAGGCACCCGCCAAGGCTGCCGGCAGGCCGGTGCCCGCAACAAGCTTTCCAGCCAGAAATGGCGACGGCTGCGCAGAGGTGCCGGCGCTCGAGCGATCCATCCCTGGCTGCCGCTCGTCCACGGGGGCGGATGCCTGCCGCCCTGCCCAGAAAAAAAAGGCCGCGCCGAGGGCCGCTTCAAGGATGAGCGCGGCGACCAGCACCTGCGGCCAAGCGGGTTTCGGCGGTGGATCTGCCTCCTGACACATTCCCGGACACTATGAGGAAGCCGGGCCCAACTCAACGCTTTTTGGGCGCCGGCGTGGCCGATGGCGCGCCCGATGGGGAGCCCGATGGGGAGCCCGATGGGGAGCCCCACATGATGAGGGATGGCTTCCGCTTGATCTCGACAGTGAACTGCTCGAGGTTGGCGGCCGCCCGGGCCAGCCCGGACATCACTTCACGGATCTCCTCCGGCTTGAGCTTCGTCGCCGGCTCGATGTTGTTGAGGATCTTCCGGACCATCAGGTTCGAAGCCTCGATTTCAGAAATGAACTTTTTGGCATCGGCCGAGAGCGTCGCAAAATCGGCCTTCTGGAGGACCGAGTTGGCGTCGGTGATCAAGGTTCGGAGGTCGGCGCTGACCTTGTCCACCTGGGCGCCCACGACCGCCTTGTTCAGGTTTTCAAGCAGCTCGGTGCCGTTTTCGCTGATCCCCCCGATGTTCAGCTTCTCGACTTCGTGGAGGATGCCGTTGATCGAATCCAGGAAGCTCGTGAGCTCGCCCGGGGCGGACGGGATATAGTAATATTGGGGCTTCCAGTTCGGCCAGAGCACCGGGAAGCGGGTGGGGTCGTAGTAGTCGATGCCCAGGTAGTTCAGCCCGGTGATCCCCTGGGGCTCAATCCGCACGCGCATGCCCTGGTCGATGGCGTGGTTCAGGAGCGGGGTCATGTCTTCGGTGAACATGTGCGGAAATACCTCCCGGTTGACCTCCATGAAGATCACGACATAGTTCGAGAGCCCGCCCGGAGATTTTACATTATACTCGGTAAAGGCGAAGCTCATCTTGGTCACCTTGCCGATGAGGACGCCCCGGAACTTCACCGGCGAGCCGACATCCACCCCCTGGACCGAGCCCTTGATATAGGTCTCCATCGTGATCTTCGGGCGGAACATCTGCCCGGCGCCGAACACCATCAGGGCCGCCGCAAGAATCCCGATGCCGCCGGTCACAAACACCCCGATGCGGAAGTAGTCGGGCTTGGCGCTCATGCCGGCACCGCCTCCCGGTGGAAAAACGCATGGACAAAACGGTTGTCATCGTGGTCGCGGAGGTCGGCCGGTGCGCCCTCAGCCAGGATTCCTTTCTTCGTTTGGTCGAGCATAATCACGCGGTCTGCCACAGCATAGATACTTGCCAGCTCGTGGCTGACAATCACAAAGGTCACCCCGAGGTTCCTGTTCAGGCTGAGGATCAGGTCATCGAGCCCGGCGGAGGTCACGGGATCCAACCCGGCCGAGGGCTCGTCGAGAAAAAGGACCTCCGGGTCAAGCGCCATCGCCCGCGCGATCGCCGCCCGCTTCTGCATCCCTCCGCTCACCTCGCTCGGAAAATGTCCGGTGAAGCGCTCGAGCCCGACCAGGGAGAGCTTCATGCGGGCGACCAGCCGCCGGGCATCGGACGGAAGACGGGTGAATTCCTCCATCGCCAGCATCACGTTCTCCTCGAGGGTCAGCGAGCCGAAAAGCGCCCCGCTCTGGTACATCACCCCAAACTTTTTCAGCAGGGCTGCCCGCTTTTTTCCTGATGCGGCGTGGATGTCCCCGCCCGCGATGAGGATCTTTCCCTTGGCTGGAGGCAGAAGCCCGATCAGGCACTTCATCAGGGTGCTCTTCCCGCAGCCGGAGCCGCCGAGGATCACGAAGACCTCGCTGCGGCGGACATCGAACGACACGCCGTCGAGGATGGGCGGGCCTCCGTAGGCTGCGGACAGGCCGCGGACTTCGATGATCGGCTCTACCATTTGATCGCGTAGAAGATGGCGGCGAACAACGCGTCCACGGTGACGATGAGAAAGATCCCGCTGACCACCGCCCGGGTCGTGGATGCGCCGACGGCGCTCGCCCCGTTGCCGGTATGCAGGCCGTGCAGGCAGCCCACCCCGGCGACCAGGATTCCGAAGACGAACGACTTGATGATCCCGGTCATCACGTCGCTCACCCCGACCGCCGAGAGCAGCTGGTTCCAGAGCGCCATGAAGGGGAATCCCTGAGCCATCATCACGAGGAAGCCGCCCGCAATGCCCAGCGCGTTGGAATAGATGGTCAGCACCGGGGTGACCAGGAGCCCGGCCAGCACGCGCGGCACAACGAGAAACCTCATCGGATCCAGCCCCATGGTCACCAGGGCGTCGATCTCCTCGTTGACCTTCATCGTTCCGATCTCGGCTGCGAACGCGGAGCCGGACCGCCCGGCCAGCACGACCGCAGTCATGATCGGCCCCATCTCGCGCAGGAGCGCGAGGGCCACGAGGTTCACCACAAAAATGTCCACGCCAAACTGCCTCAGCGGGACGGCCGACTGGAACGCCATGATCATTCCGGTCAGAAACGAAACCAGCCCGGCCACGACGAGCGCGTCCACGCCGGCGCGCTGCGCGACCACCCACATGTCGCTCCACCGCACGAGCTGCGGCTTGGCGGCGCACTCGAGCGCGGTCGCGGTGAAATTTCCGATGAAGGTGACCAGCCGGCGCGTGTGCATGAGGACCCTGCTGGTCGCCCGGCCGATATGGACCATGAGCGATCGGTCGCGCTCGGGTGCATCTGCCGCCTCTGCCGGAAGATGATCAAACGGCTTCAAGAGGGCGGAGATTTCCGGGAGCAGGCCCTCGATCTCGGCTCCCTTTGCGCTGCGCAGGGACCAGAGGAACGCAAGCCCCGCACCGTCGCAGGTTTTCAGGGCCGTGGCGTCCACCAGGCGCACGGGCCTGCCATCGGAAACCAACGCCCACGGCCTCGCGACCTCGGCCGCGCCAAGCCGCTCGCCCAAGCTCAGGCATCCTGTCTTCCTGTTGAATTCCATTCCAGTGCGCTCCTCAATACCCTTCCGGCAGGAGTCTATCAAACACGATTATTTCCCGGCAGCGACGATCCATTGGGCATACGGCGCATGGACATGCGAGGGGAGCAAAAAAACCATCTCGGGCACGTCATACGGGTGGAGCTCGAGGAGGCGGGCCTCGAAGCGGTCCTGGTTGGCCGCATCGATTTTAAAGAGGACGACGACCTCGCGGGAGTCCTCGATTTTCCCCTCCCACCGATAGATCGAGCGGGCGCCTGGCAGGATCGTTCCGCAGGCGGCAAGGTTTTCCGTGACGAGCGTGCGGGCCGCCTGCTCGGCGGCTTCTTCCTCGGGGAACGTGGTGAGTGCGATGCGGATCATGCGGGTTTTCACCAGTCCCGCTGGAGCAGCCAGGCGGAGATGCTGGAGCCCGCGCCCCCGCTCATGCCCAACAGGATCCGCCTTCCATTTCCTTTCATCGCAGGGACTATAGGCCAACCTGCCCGCGCGTCAAAGCCTGCCTCGCCTCCTCAAGAAAGTCGGGTCGCCCCCGGCCCGATGCCGAAAACCGTTCGCGGTCCTCGCCGCCGCTTCCAGCCCCCGGGACGAGGACACCCCTGCTCCAGTGGTTCTTTCCCGCCATACACCAGCGAAATGCTGAAAATATATAGCGCGCGTTCCCGAGCCTACCACCTGGGGGCTTTTGGCCTTCAGCTTGGCCGCTCTGGTCTTCATCCGCGGGAAGTGGGGTTATCGGGGCATTCTGCAGGCCTCGCGGTAGAGGTTCTCGATGTCCGCGATCCGGCGCTCGGCCGAGAACTCGGCCCGGACAAATTCCGATCCGGCTTGGGCGATGCTTCGGGAGAGCGCCGGATCGCGGGCCAGCCGGCAGAGCGCCGCCGCTGCCGCGGCAGGATCCCGTTCCGGACAGAGCAGGCCGGTCGATCCGTCGGCTACCACCTCGGGGATCCCGCCATGGCGGGTCGCTACCGCCGGAAGCCCGGAGGCCATCGCTTCCAGCAGGGAGTTCGGAATCCCCTCAACATCCCCGCCAACCGTTTCGCTCGGATGGAGGAAAATGTGCGCCGAAGAAAAAGCCTGCTGAAGCGAGGCTTGCGGAAGAAAGCCCGTAAAAGAAACCGAATCGCCAAGACCGAGCGAGGCGGCGAGGGCGCGCAGCTCGGGCTCAAGCGGGCCCTCGCCGGCAATCGTAAAACGGGATTGCGGGAAAGATTTTTTGAACAGGAAAAATGCATGCAGCGAGGTGGCGATACCTTTTTTGGGGACGAGCCGGGCGGCTTGAACGATCTGCCAGGCTCCATCGGGTGGAGGGGTGCGCTGGGCGAATGCGATTTCCGGAAGGACGGTCTTCATGATCCGCAGCTTGCCGGCGCAGCATCCGAGATCCGCAACCTTCCCGGCAAGCTGGGCGGACCGGCAGAGGACCATCCGGGAACGAGCAAACATCTCGCGGCGCGCGCCGTCAAATCCCGGAGTCGCAATCGCCCCGGTGACATCCGAACCGTGAAACGAGATGACCGCCGGGATTTTAACCCGCCGGATCAGCGGCAGAAGGTGGACCGCCACATTTCCAAAAAAAATGTGGAGGAGGACGGACTCCGAGGCGAGCGACTCCATGCGCACCGCCTCCCGTCGGCTGATCTGCCACGGGCGGCCGGTCAGGCGCTCGATCCCGCGCGCCACGAACCGGAATGCCGAGCGGGGAACCACGCGGACTGGATTTGCCGGCCAGTCGCCCTCGAGCTTCTGCGCGATGACGAGCGGAGAGAAGCCTTTCAGCCCGGCGATCTGCCGGTGGACATGCAGCATCTCCGGGCGGAGATATGTCGCGCAGAAAAGCGCGGCCGA
This sequence comes from Verrucomicrobiia bacterium, assembly GCA_037127695.1. Taxonomy (GTDB): domain Bacteria; phylum Verrucomicrobiota; class Verrucomicrobiia; order Chthoniobacterales; family Terrimicrobiaceae; genus QYQL01. Next base: position 17,584 of record JBAXXX010000023.1, read on the forward strand.
AGGTAGCTTACCACTCAACGCCGACGACAGTAAGTGTCCGAGCGTGGTTGGGGGTCGAAGGCCCAAAATCCCGCGAGACAAATTTTTCCCCGGACCCGTAGGATTTCGGAGCGAGCGGGTTGATCGCCTGCCAGGGCTTCCTGGTAAAAATCTCCTTCACGAGCCCGTCGATCGTGGGTTTTGGCTCCTCGGCCACCGGCACGATCTCGCGATGCCGCCCGGGCGGCGCAATAAACTCCTGCGCCGCAGCTGCAGACATGCCAACCAGCAGGGTCAGAAAAAAGATTTTCATGAAAAAATCCTACCACCGAATCCTGCGGCCTGCAACCCGGCATTCCTGCTGAAAAAAGCTTCTAATTCCTCTGTTCACGAAATCCCCTGCAAGGCATAGTTTTCCTTATGCAACCTGCGATGGAGCCTCCGATGGAGCCTGCGACGGCCCATCCCTTTGGACATTTCTCTGCCGACGGCAGGGAGTATATTGTGACGGACCCGCTGTCGCCGCCGCGCGCCCAGATCAATTTTCTTTGGAACGACACGCTCGTCTCCGGCCTCAATCAGTTTGGCACGGGGGACGGGGTCTTCAACAACCAGACCTTGCTTTATAACCATCCGAAGGGGCGGGTCCGTTTGATCCGCGATGGGCGGCGTTATTTCTACCTGCGCGACAGCGAGAGCGGGGAGGTTTGGAATACGGGGCTGGCACCGATCAATACGCCCGGAGCAAAGCTGACCACGCATGTCGGGCTGGGATACTCGCGGTTCGTGATGGACTGGGCGGGCATCCTCTGCGAGAGCCGGGTTTTTCTCGCGCCGGATGAGCCGGTCGAGATCTGGGAGTTCGTGCTGCGCAACCGCTCGGGGCGTGCGCGGCGGCTCGCTCTCTGCCCCTATATCGAATGGTGGCTGGCCGGCTACCCGACATTCAGCAGCCCCTACTCGTATCTAAGGAGCTCGTTCGATCCGGATCGCCGGGCGGTCCTCAGCTGGAACACCTCGGACGAGCGGCCTCACGATCGCTACAATGCCTTTGTGGCGACAGACGGAAAGGTGACCGGGTGGTGTGGGGGGCGGCGCGATTTCCTTGGCCCCTTCGGCACGATTGTGAATCCGAAGGCGATGAGCGAAGGCCGCATGAGCTGCCGGGAGGCCTGGTGCGAGGAGCTCGCCGGGGCGATGTCCATTGAGGTGGATGTCGCCGAAGGCTGCGAGGAGAAGGTGACGGTGCTCCTGGGCAGCTTCGACACCGAGGCCGAAAAGGACAGGCTGATCGGGCGGGTATTGCCGGCCGGCTATCGGGCCGCAGCCTGGGATCGGCTCCTTAAGGAAAAGGAGCCGATGCTCGAAGCGGTCAGGGTCCAGACGCCGGATCCGCAGATCGATCGCCTGGTCAACATTTGGGCCAAACAGCAGATCCAGCTTTGCGTAGAGTTCGGGCGTGACGGGGCCCGCGGCTTCCGAGATACGCTTCAGGACGCATGGGGGATCGCGCCCTTCAACTCCCCTCTGGCCAAGGCGAAGATCAAGGAGACGCTGGCCCACCAATATCGCGATGGGCACGCGGTGCGTGGCTGGCTGCCGCTCCAGCCTCACCACTACTCCGACGGCCCCGCATGGATCGCCCCGACGGTGGCTGCCTACCTCAAGGAGACCGGCGATCATGCCTTTCTCGGCGAAGCTGTTCCCTGGCTCGACGGCGGCGAGGCCACGGTCCTCGACCACATGCTCACCGGCATCCGCCACCTGAGCGCCGACCTCGGCGCGCACGGGCTCGTCCTCGCCCACGAGGGCGACTGGAACGATTCGCTGAACTGGATGGGCCGCGCCGGCAGGGGCGAGAGCGTCTGGACCAGCATGGCTCTCTTCCACTCGTGCCAAGTGGCTGAGGAGATGGCGCGCGAGGTCCTGAACGATGCGGCGCTGGAGCGGGAAATGCAGGAGCGCGCCGCCCGTATGGCGGGCGCCATCCAGGAGCACGGATGGGATGGAAGATGGTACCTCGCCGGCTGGAGCGACCTCGGCAATCCGGTCGGCTCCTCCGCCAACAAGGAAGGACGCATTTTCCTGAACACCCAGACCTGGGCGGTGCTCACCGGGCTGGCCACGGGCGAGCGCAAGGATCTCTGCCTGCAAGCGGTGGATGAGATGCTTGAGGCCGAGCACGGCTCGCTCACGCTCTGGCCGCACTACACGGGCGCGGACGAGAACGTGGGGCGCGTGACGATGCTGCTCCCCGGCATGTATGAAAACGGAACCCCCTACTGCCATGGCACCGCCTTCAAGATCGTGACGGACATCGTCGCCGGCCGGCCGGATCAGGCGCTGCGGAGCTGGCGGAAAGTGATGCCCGATAGCCCCGGGCACCCTTCGAGCATCTCCGGGTGCGAGCCCTACGCGTTTACCAACCAATACCTCGGCCCGGGCAACGGGCGCGCGGGCGACTCGATCAGCGGCTGGGTCACCGGAGCTGCCGGCTGGATGTTCCGGGCCGTGATCGAATACTTTTGCGGCATCAAGCCGGGCTACGCCGGATTTTCCGTCGAGCCGTGCCTGCCATCCGAATGGGACGAGGTCCATGTGCGCCGCGTGCTCAGGGGCAAACCGCATGAGATCTCCATCCGGCGCGAGGCTGGCGGCTACCGGATCGAGGTCGATGGCACCCTCTGCGCGGGAGGGGTTATCCCCTACGCATGATCCCAAGTCCGCCTCTCGCCCCCATGGAAAAAGGAAGGAAAGAAATCTATGAAAAACTGGTTGTCCCACTACCTTGAGTCGCAGAGATCTGCGATTGCGTCACTTCCACTGGATGCGGTCCAGCCGATCATCGAGCTCCTCCGCAGCGCGTTGATGGAGGATCGCCAGATCCTGGTTTTCGGCAATGGCGGCAGCGCTGCGAACAGCTCGCACTTTGCCACGGATCTGGGCAAAGGCGCATCAGACAAGCTCGGCAGGCGGTTCCGAGTCCTCTCGCTCAATGACAACGTGAGCTGGCTGACCGCGCTGGGCAATGACTGCGCCTATGACGATGTTTTTGTCAGGCAGCTGGAAAACTATGGGCGCAAGGGAGACATCGCTCTGACGATGAGCGTGAGCGGAAATTCCCCGAACTGCGTCAAGGCGCTCGAATGGGCAAAGAAAAACGGGCTCGTGACGATCTCGCTTGTCAGCGCCAGAAAGGGCCGCCTGTCCGAGATTGCGGACCATGTGGTCGCCGTCAACGACACCCACTATGGCCGAGTGGAAGATGCGCACATGACCATTTGCCACATGCTCTGCTACGCGTTCATGGAAGTCCCGTCGCTCGCAATCAAGGAGTGAGTTGTCCGGGCGATCGCGCTCTGCGCAGCTTGCTCCACCTGGCTGAGCGATTCCGCGCGCTGGAGGGATTCGCGCAGGCGCGAGCCGCCTGGCATGCCTCGCGTGTAGGCCATCAGCCTGGCGCGCATGGACTTCATGGCCAGCAGCTCTTTTCCTCCCCACCATTCGATTTCCTTGCGGCAGTGCTCGACGATGAACTCCCATTGCTGGGCTGGGGATGGGGGAGGCGGCGGGGGGAGCCCGGCAAGGGCCTGGCGGATCTCTGAAAAAATCCACGGGCGGCTCATGGCGGCGCGCCCGATCATGACGCCTGCGACCCGAGCCGCGCCGAGGCGGCGCATCGCCGCGCCTGCGCTGGAGATGTCGCCGTTGCCAATCACCGGGATGGCGACGGCCTCCGCGACGGCGGCGATCACGTCCCAATCGGCCTCGTCGGAATATCCCTGCTCCTTTGTGCGCCCATGCACGGAGATCCGAAGAATGCCCTCGCCCTCCAGGATCCGGGCGGTCTGCACGGCGTTCACCGAGCGCGCGTCCCAGCCGGTGCGGATTTTTGCGGTCACGGGAACCCCGTCCGCCGCAGCGACGACCGCCCGGGCGATGCGGGCGAGGAGCGGGGGGTCGCGGAGGATCGAGGATCCCCCGTTCTTGCAGACGACCTTGTTCACGGGGCAGCCGAAATTCAGGTCGATAAAATCCGGGGCGACCCAGCCGATGACCGCGCGCGCGGCTTCGGCAAGGCGCTCGGGTTCGGCCCCAAAAAGCTGGACCCCGAGCGGCCGCTCGTCCGGGTGAAACTCCAGGTACCGCCGCGTCCGCTCATTCCTGTGGAGGATCCCCTCGGCCGAGACGAACTCAGTGGTGAGCACGTCGGCGCCGAACCCCTTGCAGAGCCTCCGGAATACGGTGTTCGTGACCCCCGCCATCGGCGCGAGAAACAGGAGAGGAGGCATGCTTAGGCGGTTTCCGGCTCCGGGGCGAGGAGCGCGCTGACCTCGCGCTGGACATCAGGAATCTGATCAAGCTTCAGGTGCGGGTTGGCAAGGACGATGGTTTCGCCGGTGCAGACATGCTCATAGACGAGCATGTCGGCATCGTTGCTTTCGACCGGGCGGAGCATCCGTTTGCGCTCGAGCATGAGGGCCAGGATGTAGCGGACATTTTTGTAAGCCGGCTGGTTTTCTGCAACGAGCCTGCGGAGGAGGCCCTCGGCGTCATCGCGGGGGAGGGGCTCAGGCGGCCTCGGGGCCGGGGGTTCGTACTTCGCGCGCCAGAACGAGAACGGCTGGATGTTTTCGTTTCTCGACTCCCAGGCCTCCTCGGAAAGATCCTCCCGGATGAAGCCGTCGCCCTCGCGGAGCAGGATCGTAAAAAAGGTTTCTCCGGGCGCGAACTCTCGCCCGGTCCGCGCGCACGCATGCGCCCGCGATTTGATTTCCCAGTCGGCTTGCATAGTTGGTTATTTGCAGGCCGGCAGGAGCCCGACCGCGAGCGCGTGAATCTAGCCGGCCGCGCCCGCCACGTCAACGCTTGCGCGCAATGCGGCATCGCATGCTTGCAATTTTTCCGGCCTCCGCAGATGGTGTCAGTTGTCCGTCTGCACGCCAGCTTGCTTCGCGTGAGGATCTGAACGAAAACCAGATAGGAAAAAACAATTAAGAGATGGCGACACTGGAACATCAAGACAGCTTGGGGAGGACCGCGCGGTATGAGTCGGGCGAGCTGCTCGGCGAGAAGCTGACGTTGAACATGGGGCCGTCGCACCCGTCGACGCACGGCGTTCTCCGGCTGGTGTTGGAGCTCGATGGCGAGGTGGTGACCAAGGCGACCCCTGAGATCGGCTACCTCCACCGCGGGGACGAAAAGCTTGCGGAGAACATGCAGTTCAACCAGTTCATCCCCTACACCGACCGGCTGGATTACCTGGCGCCGATCGCCAACAACATCGCCTACGCGCTCGCGATCGAAAAGCTGATGGGCTGGGAGATCCCCCCGCGAGGGAAGGCGATTCGCGTGATCGGCTGCGAGCTTGCCCGGATCTCGTCCCACCTCCTGATGATCGGCTGCCTCGGGATGGACCTTGGCGCCACAACGCTCTTTCTTTACACGTTTGCCGAGCGCGAAAAGATCTACAACCTCATGGAGGTGCTCACTGGCGCACGGTTTACGACCAGCTACACGCGGGTCGGCGGGCAGACGCGCGACCTCCCGCCGGCATTCCTTCCGCAGCTCAAAGAATTTCTCCGAACGTTCCCGCCGGCATTCGACGAGGTGGACAAGCTCGTCACGCGGAACCGGATATTTGTTGACCGGACGAAGGATATCGGGGTGATCACCAAGGAAGATGCCATCGCCTACGCGCTGTCTGGCCCGAACCTCCGCGGCTCGGGAGTGGATCACGACCTCCGGAAAAAACACCCGTACCTCGACTATCAGAACTACGAGTTTGAGGTTCCGGTCGGCACCGTGGGAGACTGCTACGACCGCTACCTCGTCCGGATGGAGGAAGTTCGCCAAAGCGTCAAAATTCTGGAGCAGGTGATTGGGAACCTGCCCGACGGGCCGATCAACTGGCGCGACCCCAAGAGCACGCTTCCAGACAAGGTGGAGGTCCTGACAAAGATGGAGGAGCTCATCCACCACTTCATCGTGACGACCGAGGGGGCCGACGCCCCGGCTGGGGAGATTTACTTCGCGGCGGAAAACCCAAAGGGAGAGCTCGGGTTTTACATCTATAGCAAAGGCGGCGGGGTTCCCTACCGGATGAAGATCCGTTCGCCATCGTTCGTCAATCTGAGCATCATGCAAAAGATGATTCCCGGGCACATGATCAGCGACCTGGTGAGCATCCTCGGCTCCATGGATCCGGTCTTCGGCGAGGTGGACCGATGACTCTCGCGAATCTTCTTTCCGAATCCCAGATCATCCCCGCCCTGGTTTCCGAGGAGCGATGGACGGCGATCTCCGAGATGGTCGACTGCCTGGTGGCGTCCGGGAAAATCGCTGCCGGCGACCGGGACGACGTGCTCGCCTCAATCCGCCAGCGCGAGGAGACGATGAGCACGGGGATCGGGTTCGGGATTGCGATCCCGCACGCCTCGTCGGACAAGGTGAAGGAGGTCGTCGCCGCCTTCGGCCGATCGGCGCAGGGAGTCCAATTCGATTCCCTGGACGAGCAACCGGTCTTCTTCATCGTCCTGTTCGTCGTCCCGAAGGACCAGTTCCAGACCCACCTCCGCACGCTGGCCGCCATCGCCAAATTTCTCAACGACAAGGCGGTGCGCGATGATTTGGGCAATGCCTCGGACGCAGCGGCTCTCCTGCGTGTTTTTCAGAACAGATCTGCCCGCTGATGACTCTCCGCGAAATTCTTGGCGGGCGGATGCGGCCGGCCCTCGAAGCGGCCGGGCTTGATCCCGCCCGGGGGGATGTCTCCCCGGCTGCAGACGCGCGCTTTGGCGACTACCAGTCTAATGCTGCGATGGTCCTCGCAAAAGAGCGCAAGTCCAACCCGCGGCAGCTCGCTGCCGATATCCTCGCCCATCTCGATGTTGCCGGGATCTCCTCGCCCCCGGAGCTCGCCGGGGCCGGCTTCCTCAACTTCCGCATCGAGACGGATTTCCTCGCCTCCCACCTCCAGGCGCTCGCCTCCGACCCGCGCCTCGGGATCGCCCCCGCAGCGCGCCCCCTCCGGATCATCGTGGATTTTAGCTCGCCCAATGTCGCCAAGCCGATGCACGTCGGCCACATCCGGAGCACGATCCTCGGGGATTGCCTCGCCCGCATCGCCAGGTTCCTCGGCCACGATGTCATCGCCGATAACCATATCGGCGACTGGGGGACGCAGTTCGGGAAGGTCATCTACGGATGGAAAAAGTTTCTGGATCCGGACGCCCTCGGGCGGGATGCGATCGCGGAGCTCGTCCGCCTCTACCGCGAGGTCAACAGGCTTGAGGAGACGGATGAGGAGGTGAAGCGATCCGCTCGCGAGGAGCTCGTCAAGCTTCAGGCAGGGGATCCGGAAAACCTCGCGATCTGGAAGCAGGCGGTCGAGCTCTCGTGGAAGGAATTCGAGAAGCTCTACGGGCTCCTGGACGTGCATTTTGACGAGCGCCTCGGCGAGAGCTCCTACAACGGCGCGCTGGCGCCGCTCTGCGACGACCTTCAGAAGCGCGGGATCGCCGAGGTCAGCGAGGGGGCGCTCTGCCTCTTCTTTCGCGACATTCCCGCCCTGGCGGAAAAACCGGTCATCATCCGCAAGAGCGACGGCGGCTTCCTCTACGCCACAACCGATCTCGCAACGATCCAGTTTCGGGTCGCGCGCTGGAGCCCGCAGGCGATCTGGTATGTTGTCGGCGCCCCGCAGGCGCTGCATTTCCAGCAGATCTTTGCCGCCACAAAACGGATGGGCATCGAGGCGAACCTCGAGCACATCTCCTTCGGAAGCATCCTCGGCGAGGACCGGAAAATGATGAAGACCCGCTCGGGCGAGAACGTTGGCCTTGCGGAGGTCCTTGGCGAGGCGGTCGAGCGCGCGCGCAAGCTGCTGGCTGCCCGCGAGCTGCCTCCCGATGATTCCGAAGAGATCGCCCGCACGATCGGGCTCGGCGCGGTGAAGTATGCCGAGCTCTCGCAAAACCGCCTCACCGACTACGTATTTTCCTGGGACAAGCTCCTTGCGATGGAGGGCAACACCGCGCCTTACCTCATGAACGCCTACGTCCGGATCCGCTCGATTTTCCGCAGGGCAGGGGAGGCGGCCGACCCGCAGGCCAGAATCCTCATCGCAGATCCGGCCGAGCGCGCGCTAGGGATCAAGCTCCTCCAATACGCCGAAACGGTTCCCGGCGTGATCCAGGATTTTCGCCCGAACCTGCTCGCCAATTACCTCTACGAGCTCGCCAATACCTACCATGCGTTCTACGAGGCTTGCCCGGTCCTCAAGGCAGGGCCGGAGCTTCGCGCAAGCCGCCTTCTGCTCAGCGACCTCGCCGCCCGCACGCTTGCCCACGGGCTCTCGCTCCTCGGAATCCGCTGCCCGGAGCGGATGTGATATTGCGCGGGGCTTGCCCGCGCCCGCCATGCGCGTCTTGGCCGCCCCCTGCGGGCAGGGAAATCCGCGCTACAGCGATGCAGCTGTGCGCGTCTTGCTCTCCCAGCGGGTGAGGAGGTGGATGACGAGGTTCGTCCCGAACTTGTAGGTCAGCGCCAACGACTGAGGGGTGATGTTTCGAAGGTAGGTCTCATGGTTTTCCCAGATCGTCTGGTTGAGCGCGGCATAGCTATTGTTTTCATTCCTGCGCAGGTCCACCTGGCCCTGGTCGTTGAGCCCGATCTGCCACATGTCCCCGTAGTCGTTCGCGGTGTAGATGATCGCGATTTCTCCGTAGATCTTCAGCGCGTAGATCGGCTCCTTATAGAAGTTCAGCCCGGGAGGGATCTCTTTGATCTCCGGGAAATACGCCTGGGAGTAGATCGGGTGGTTCGCCGGGAGGGTTTCCCATTCCTTGTCAACGTCCGGGATCACCCGCTTCATCTCCCGGCGGAACGCGATGTCGAACCGCGAGTTGCGTCCGGGCACCGAGCTGTCGCCCCAGATCGCCCCGCCAAGGCGCACGTATTTTTGGAGGTTTTCGACCTCCTTTTCGCTGAGCTTGAAGTCGCGCGTGCCGGTGAGGAAGATGAACGGGGGCTTGACCTTGAAGATCTCGTCGCTCTCCAGCTTGATCGCCATGACGTTCTTGTAGTTCGTCTTGACCTTGTTCTTCGACCAAAACGTCATGAAATAAAGCAGGTTCGGAAGGCTTCCGTTTTCGATCTTGCTGTTGGTCATCGTGATCGTGGAGTTCCAGTTCCCCCCGGCATACTGGCCGATGTAGGCGGTAAACTCGAACTCGCGGGTGCGCGATCCCGTGCCGCTCCCGCTGCCTTTCCCCCAGCCACCTGTGAACGCCTTGATCGCGGACGCCTGTGCGCCGGTGAGGCCGTCGGCGCTGACTCCGGTCGGCTTGGGCGCCGCCATGGCTGCCGCTGTAGGTGCCGCCGGGGCGATCTGAGTGACAACCATCGGCGCCATCGTGAAATTCATCGCCGATGGCGCAACCGTCGTAATCGCGCTCACCGAGCTGGCAGTCTGGGTCGGCGTCACCGTGATGTTCGGAGTTTGCGGCACCGGCTGCTGGGCCTGTGGAGGCGGGGCGGGCGCGTTCGCATCCCCGCCGACAAACCCTCCGCTCTCGCCTTCAAAATCCGGGGGCTCCTGGACCGCCTGAAAAAGGACCGTCGTGCCGAAAACCGCCACCAGAATGACATGCAGAATAAACGAGATCGTGAAGTCCCGCGAGTTGCTGAACTTGTCAATCACCTTTTGGACGAAGGGGTTTTTCATGGAGGGCATGGAATACCCGTAAGCCAAAATCGGCCGCCGCGCGAGCGGAAAAACAGCAGGAAAAGAATTTCTGGCGGCAGCCTGGATCCCCGATGCCGGTGGTCAGGCAGGGGCGGGGAGAACAGCTCCTTACAGCGATGCCGCCGTGCGCGTCTTGCTCTCCCAGCGGGTGAGGAGGTGGATGACGAGGTTCGTCCCGAACTTGTAGGTCAGCGCCAACGACTGAGGGGTGATGTTTCGAAGGTAGGTCTCATGGTTTTCCCAGATCGTCTGGTTGAGCGCGGCATAGCTATTGTTTTCATTCCTGCGCAGGTCCACCTGGCCCTGGTCGTTGAGCCCGATCTGCCACATGTCCCCGTAGTCGTTCGCGGTGTAGATGATCGCGATTTCTCCGTAGATCTTCAGCGCGTAGATCGGCTCCTTATAGAAGTTCAGCCCGGGAGGGATCTCTTTGATCTCCGGGAAATACGCCTGGGAGTAGATCGGGTGGTTCGCCGGGAGGGTTTCCCATTCCTTGTCAACGTCCGGGATCACCCGCTTCATCTCCCGGCGGAACGCGATGTCGAACCGCGAGTTGCGTCCGGGCACCGAGCTGTCGCCCCAGATCGCCCCGCCAAGGCGCACGTATTTTTGGAGGTTTTCGACCTCCTTTTCGCTGAGCTTGAAGTCGCGCGTGCCGGTGAGGAAGATGAACGGGGGTTTGACCTTGAAGATCTCGTCGCTCTCCAGCTTGATCGCCTGGACGTTCTTGTAGTTCGTCTTGACCTTGTTCTTCGACAAAAACGTCATGAAATAAAGCAGGTTCGGAAGGCTTCCGTTTTCGATCTTGCTATTGGTCATCTGGATCGTGGAGTTCCAGTTCCCCCCGGCATACTGGCCGATGTAGGCGGTGAACTCGAACTCGCGGATGCGAGATCCCATGCCGCTCCCGTTGTCTTTCTTCCCCCAGCCGTCTGTGAAATCCTTGATCTTGGACGCTTGGGCTCCGGTGAGGCCGTCGGCGCTGAATGGGGCCGGCTTGAGCGCCGTCATGGTTGCTTCGGCAGGTGCCGTCGGGGCGATCTGCGTGGCGACCACCGGAGCCATCGTGAAATCCATCGCCGATGGCGCAACCGTCGTAATCGCGCTCACCGGGCTGACCGTCTGGGGGGTCGGCGCGACCGTGATGTTCGGAGTTTGCGGCACCTGTTGCTGGGCCTGTGGAGGCGGGGCGGGCGCGTTCGCATCCCCGCCGACAAACCTTCCGGGCTCGACGCCTTCAAAATCCGGAGGTGGCTGAACCGTTTGAAAAAGAACCGTCGTGCCGAAAACCGCCATCAGAATGACGTGCAGGATCAACGAGATCGTGAAGTCCCGCGAGTTGCTGAACTTGTCAATCACCTGCCGGGCGAAGGGGTTTTTCATGGGGGGCATGAAAAAATGCTAATCCAAAATCAGCTTCCGCGCGAGCGGAAAAATGGAAGGGGAAAAATTTCTGGCGGCAGCTTTGGCCCCCTCGATTCCTGGCTCGCCACGCGTGAGGCAATCTGTGAAGGTTCGTCTCTTATCGGTTCCATGCGCCACCAGCTTTCAGCATTATTATTCTGCGCCCCGCTGGCTGGCGCCATGGAAGATCCTGCCATCCGCAATGGGATCAAGTTCGCATTGGCCGGCACGCTGTCGCTCTTTTTTGCGCTCCTGCTGCGGCTGGATCAGCCGACCTGGGCGGTCACAACGGCCTTCGTGCTTTCCACCCCGAAATTTGTCGGGGCGATCGCAGAAAAGACGGCGCTTCGGGTTGTCGGGGCGCTGGCAGGCGCCCTGATCGGCTATCTGATTACCGGTTCGCTCGAGCAGACCCCGGTGCTGTTTCTGGGGGCGATGGGCGCGCTGGTGGCATTCGGCACGGCGATGTTCGGCGGGACGCTCGCTCCCTACGGATTCCGCCAGTGTGGGTATACGGCCACGCTCGTCGCCGCGCAGGGGATCGGGAACCCCGCATTCTCGTGGCATGTCGGCTTGGCGCGGTGCGAGGAGATCTGCCTGGGGATTGTGGTGACGATGATCGTGACCACGACGATCTGGCCGCGATTTGCCCGGAAGGAGTTCGCTGCGGATGTCCGGCAGACCCTCCGCGTCCTCGCCAAGCTCTTTCGCCAGCGCGCGGAAACGTTCCTTTGCGGCAGCGTTGCGCCGGCCCCGGATGTCCTCGGAACCGTCGGCGGCCGGCTGGCCAAGCTGAGAAAAATGATCCGCCTGGGCCGCATGGAAAGCGTCGGGTTCAAGCGGCACCTCGCGGAGGTGGAAGCTGTTGTGGCCCGGCTCGGAAGCCTGAGCACAGCGCTCTCGAATTTCGGGCGGGCCCTGCCCTCCGAATCCCTCCTGCGCGAGTATATCGAGGCCGAGGCGATCGCCCTGCACGGCGCGGTGGACCGGGCGCTCGAGGGCCTCGCCGACCCCGCAGCGCCCGCCAGCCTCCTGCGGGAGAACCTCGAATGCGTCCGCCAGCGCCTCCTCGACTACGAGTCCGGGCTGATGAGGTTCCGGCTCGCTGGGGAAGGCGACCAGCTGACAGTCGACGAGTCGCTCGAACATGCCGGCTATGCGCTCTCGATCCATGAGATCGTCGAGGACCTCGGCGCGCTGACCGATCTCCTTCCCGAGATCGCGGCCGGCCAGACCGAAAGCTTCCCGACGATCCATTTCGAAAAGTTCACCCTGCCGGATGCCGGCTGGATGAAGAGCGGGATCCGGGGCGGGCTGGCGGTGGTGGTCGGGCTTTTTTTCCTCAACTGGCTGAATCCCCCCGGAGGGGACCTCCTCGTGGTCGGCGCGTATTTATTCACGGCGTTTTCTCTCGAATCCTCGGACAGGATGGGCGACCTCGGCGCCTTCAATTCCCTGGTCGCCTGCACGCTCGTCTCAGGAATTTTCTTTGTCTTCCTCCTTTTCGCCGCCCCGATGATGTCCAGCTACGCAGTCCTGAATATCATTTTGGCGACCTTTCTCTTCCTGACCGGCTATTTTCTGGAGGCGGGCGTGATCGGTTCGTTCTCGACCCTGCTCATTCTGCTGATGTGCGTGATTCTTGTTGGCCTGAACGGCCAGCGCCCGGTCGGGTTCCAGCAGGTTGCCGGCCCGGTGATCGGCCTCGTGCTCGCCCTGGTGCTCGCTGCGGTCCTGCGGCGCCTCATCTGGCCGGCCCTGCCGCAGGACGCCCTCCGCACGCGCCTTGCCGAGCTGCTCGGGCTGCTGGAAAAATCTGCGTCGCGCCCGGGGTCTCCGCTGCCGGTTCCTGACCGGGCAAACATCGCGCTTTCTGCGGCCGATGCCCTGGTCCTTACCGGAGTCGTGGGAAACCGCGTCATCCCTGCTGCAGAAGCCGAGCGCCTGCGCGCCTACATCCGCTGCCTCGCCCGCCTGGGCGGGCACCTCATCGCATCGGCCGGCCAGCAGCCCCTGCCGGATGATCCGGACCGGCTTTTCCCCGATGCGCACGCCGGCCTGCTCGCCACGATCTCCAGCAGGCTGCGCTCCCAGCGCCATGCCGTCATGCGGAAGCAATGCCTCCCGCCGCCCCCCGAGGCGCTTGATGTCCGAAGCTGGACAGCATCCCGCCGGGTCCAGATTCGCGCGTCTGGCTTGCATGTCCGCGAGACATCCTCCCACCTCGGCTTCCTCTACCGCCATGAGCAGGCCGCCTCCGCCATCAACGAGGCCTCCCGGATAGCCGCCACCATCTCGTTTGATGAGGACTTTTCCGATCACATCCTCTAGCCACGGAGAGGTCAGCAGATCCAGATCAACGGTTTCAATAAAATATCAATTGAATTTGTCTAATCAAAGCACATTGTAAATACAGACCCCCCTCTCTGGACAATGCACCATCTTTGGAACCATCGCCCGAGCAGCCGCCTGCGCAGTGGAAAATGGTTGATGGCACCCGTTTGCGAGCGCGGGTTCGCGCTCGTCTCGGTGCTCGCGATTCTGGCGCTGCTGCTGGTGCTGGTTCTCTCGGTTTCGACCGTCCTCCATGTCGAGACCCGATCGAGTGCCGGCGCGAAGAACCTGCTTGTCGCCCGCCAAAATGCCCTCCTCGGGCTCGATACCGCGATGGGCCAGCTCCAGGAATACGCGGGCAGGGACCAGGCGGTGACGTTCCCTGCCACGACGTTTTATCCGACGAAGGACATCAACCTCCCGGCGGCCGCCTCCCCGCGCCAGGGCAAGGGCGATCTCTTTGACAACGCGACGTATGGATACTGCACGCTCGCAGCCACCAGCAAAGCCAGGAGCTACCTCACCAAAGTCGGCACCTACCTCACCCCAAACGAGCGCGCGACATGGGACACCAGGCTCAAGGACTATTGGAATGGCGGGAATGCGACCAGCAGCGGAAACGCGACCACCATCCGCAATCCCCGATGGACGGGCATCATGGATTCCTCGCTCCGCGTGGATCGGGCGACCGACCCGAACGCCGCGCCCATCGCCCTCGCCGCTCAGCGCTACGAGTCCAGCACGACATCGAACCCCACAAAATTCGGCGAGCCCAAGCGCGACCAGCTCCCGATCTGGCTGGTGAGCGGGAATGAGAAGTTTGCGATCGACCAGGCGACCGACACCGCCTACCCGGCAGGATACCAAACTCCCGACACCGCCTTGCCCGATCCCTTGAAGGATGATTCGGTGGTCTATCTGGTCGGCGACGGCAGCTCGGGCAACGCGACGGTCTCCTCCGATGGGATGGACGGGCGGGTCAAAGCAAAAAAGCAGGAGGTCAAAGGGACGGAGGCTTCGGGAAATTCCACCGTCACCGGCCACTACGCATACTGGGTGGGCGACGAATCCACCAAGGCAAACTTCGGCGCCCGGGACCGGACGAGCACGAACGATACCACCTTCCCCGACGATGTTTCCAAATCCTCCACGACCTACCGTAACCGCCTCCAGGTTCCGCAGCGGGTCGGATGGGAAAACATCACCGGTTTCGGCAATGCCACGTTCTCGGCCAATGATCCCAACCTCGAAAATATCAGCACCTCGATGGAAATCGGGCTCATGGAGGACACCAATACCACCGCCATCAAGACGGCCGCCAAAAACAGCTTCCACAGCCTGACCGCGTTTTCCAAGAGCCTGCTCACCGATGCCGCCCTGGGGGGCTTGAAGAAGGATCTGACGGCGTATCTCAAAACGGGAAGCGGCCTCAGCGGCACCATCCCGAACGCATCGCTCTATCTCCCCAGCGACTCCCGGTTTCGGGCGTGGGGAGGAAATAACACCGGATTCAACGGTTCCCCGCCCTCGATCAACGCGATCCCGAAATGGGACCAAATCCGAACTTGGTATACCAATGAGGCCGACGCCAGCGGATCGATCGCGCCGAGCGCAGACATCGCGCCGGCGATCACCAGCATCATGTATCATGCGGGCCTCTCCTACGATGGTGCCACAAAGAAAATCCGCTGGCACCTACTGCCCTGCATCGTCCTGTGGAACCCATACGACGTCGGACTTCAATCCGCAACCTATGATCTTGAAATCAAGATATCGCCGGTAACATGGTTGTTTTATGTAGCTAAGGAGAATCCGACGCTAGTGGAGTTGCAGCAGGATGCTGAGGCGTGCTGGGTTGGCAACCAAACGATCTCTGCCAACAGCACAGCAACAAATGGACCTGATGGCCTGCCGATCCTTGATAGAAATGCTGTTCCTTATAGCAATAATGGAACGACATCGCAAACTATCACGATTTTTAAAGGTATTCACAAGAACTTATCAGTTACGACTACTAATCCTAATAAGACAACTTATACTGCACGGTATTTTGCAAAGATCACAAGCCCGCCAGATTCAGTTGACATGACCAATGGCCCATGGACTTATGAAAACCCAGTAGGAACCACGACGATTACTGATGGGGACATGAACTCATCGTTGTCGGGTTATACGAATGGCACAACCGACGCTTTCGGACGGTATTTTTACTATCTCTCGGCTTCTGACCCGAGCACCATGAAGGTCAGTTATAATAACGATTGCACGGGCAGTTGCCTGGGGCCAAAGAATGCTCTTCGTTACTTGCCATTCAACACGAGCAACAATCCCAAAGATGCGAACGGATACCCCACGGGGATTTTGCCGTTGCGCTTCCGGCTCACAGCATCCTTCGGTGCGGGTGAAAGCCGAATCTTTACAATCGGGAGTACCTCCGATTCGATCAAGTGGGATCGATCCTCCCAGATTCCACTAAAGAATGATTTTGATGAGCTGACGCCCGGTTCCGTGTATTTCGATGCTCTGAATGTTGCAAATGGGCCCTCAAGCTCGCTGGATGGTTTTGCCCATTTGCGGTTCGTGTTTAGCGTGTTGGAACAAAATATCTACGAGCCCATCGTTAATTTCTCAATCAATGGAAATCTGATCATGAAGACAAATGGTCCCATGGGAGCTATGCCTAGCGCCCTCAGTGGGGCCATAGTTGGCGCGGACTATGACGATGTAAGTGGCTATAGCACCCGCTCAGGGCAGGATGATGATAGTGATGGCAGAGTAAATCGCGAGGAACAAACCCCAAAGTTTGTGAGCTGCTGGCGGCCACTTTATGATGCGGGCGACTTCGACTCGAAAATGAACGTCGGCGATGGCGCCGCTGATCCGTCGAGCATCAGCACGATCCCGTCCACTTACCCGTATAAGACAAATTCATCGATTTGGATGAACGGGATCATCTTTTTTAATCCTTTGACTGGGAATGGAGGCTATGGGGCCGACACAGTGCACAGCTATATTTCAGCCTTCAGCCGGTTTAACCTGGGCGCCAAACTATTCGACTTCCACCCGCTTGTTGATCGCGTCCGGGATGGCAATGGAGAAAGCAACAAGAACTATAAGGGCATCATGGAGGGCCTCATCAGATTGAATTTTATCTCATCAAAAGGTGGCACCTTTGAAAAATGGAACGATTCCCAGAGCAACGCAGGAAATCTGGGCTACAGCTTGATCAACTACCGCAACCTTCCATCAAACGCCTACAGCGCGTTCAGCAGTCTGCCGATCCGGAATGGCCGCCGGGCCGGATCGGAGATCCTGTCCCTCGGGCAATTCCAGCAGGTAAATCTTTCCACATATTTTTGGGAGCCAACATTTCCCATCGGCAATAGCGATGCGGCTCCCTACACGGACCGCGAGGCGATCGCCGGGCTGAATTCCCGCGAGATGGGTTCCTACCCGCCTTGGTCGGGGAAACCCGCTGGTCTCGGCAAGTTGGGCAACGACGCCGACAACACGCTCTTAGATCTCAGCTACCTGCTGAATGAAAACCTTTGGGACAGGTATTTTCTCTCAACGATCCCGCAATCCGGCTCGCTGAGCCTGGATAACTCGACCCCTCTTTCCAATAGCCGGATTCGCTTCCGGGAAAACCTGGGCATCACGAGTTCCGATGCGCGCGACTTCGACACCGCCTCCGCCAACCTTTTCAACTTTGGTGCCCTGAATGTGAATTCGCCCTCCGTCGAGGCATGGAAGGCGCTGCTCACCGCATTCCGCAACCTCAAGCTGACCGCGCAAACAGGCGGAGAAAACGCCGCGAATACGGTTCCTGTCTGCAGAAGCCTGGATCCGAACCTCAACCCCGTGAAGTTCACCTCCAATGCCAGCACGACAAACGGCACCGATTACGGCAATGTGGCGTCCGGAAAGGACTACTCGAAGATGGTGGGCGGCTTCCGTTTTCTCACCGATGCAATGATCCAGACGCTTGCCGAACGGATCGTTGATGAAATCCGTCTTCGCGGGCCATTTCTCTCGCTTGCGGACTTCGTGAACCGCCGGTTGGTAGCGCCGCAAGGGTCTGGAGAAAAGAACTCGTTCTGGTATGAGGCGAGGACCAACGGTCTTGTCGGGATGGGGATTGGTGGGAAGCCGGAACCCGATGCCGCCACTATTCCTGACGGCAGCATTGAAGACAACCACCCCGACTTCATGGACCCAGGCTACAGCCCATTCATAGGGCTTTTTGGTCTTAATGGCGCGCTCCAGCGAGCGATCAACGTTTCGGGCATTAACGGCGGGGTCAACCATCCGGGACTCTATGCATCACCGGCTTGGAACCTGACCAACGACCGCGTATTTGCCGTCGCTATCAAAAATGGAGGTGCGGCTGATTATATTCCTCTTAATGGCCACTTTACGACTGCGGCTGGGGCAATCGCTGCGAACACCAGCTTCCACCACTCCATCGAACCGTCGATGCGCTCGCACCTTGATACGGAGCACCTTGCCGGCTCGCCTGCAGGTGAGGCAGGGCAGCTATTCGCTGGTGCACCCGGCTTTGTGACCCAAGGCGACCTCCTTGCGATGATCGGGCCGGCGCTCACACCTAGGGGGGACACGTTCCTGATCCGGACTTATGGCGACGCGATGGACAGCAAGGGGAAGGCGCTTGCGCGCGCCTACATCGAGGCCGTCGTCCAGAGGGTGCCGGATCCGGTAGCTCCGGTCGCAACGACCGGTGCGGACAAATGGCGGCCGAAAGACCAGTTCGGACGCAAGTTCAAAATCGTAAAAATGCGCTGGCTTAACCCGGATGAAATTTAGGCGAATGCGAAATGCGGACTGCGAAATGATGAATCGAAGATTCGAGGCCTCCGCCTTCGGTCGCACGGGGTTTCCTTGCGCCATTTTTCTGCTTTGCGTATCGTTTGCGGCTTCGCTGCCCGCCGCGCCAAAGCCGGAGGCCGCGCCAAAAGAACCACCAAAGGAACCCCCAAAGTTTGTTTTATCGGCATGTCAGGTTGGTGGCGGGCCTGCGCTCCCGCCGATTTATTGGTTGGAGAGAAAAACCGACGCATCGGGCAAGCCGGTGCAGACATTCAAGCTCCTTGCCGTTCCAAATGGTGCGCTGGGCGAAGCGATGGAGATGCCTTTTCAGCCGCCGGTCACCCTCTATACCGGAACAGTTGATCCGCAGGGGAAGCCGGATATGAAACCGTATTTGGACATTCCGGTGAAGTCGCCCAAGGATCGGCTTCTTTTGCTCTTTTATCTTGATCCGCAGGGGCGCCAGCAGCAGGTGTTCCTTGATCGCTCCGAGACGACCCACCCGGCAGGCACGGTGTGGGCGGTAAACCTCGCATCTAGTCGGATGGCTTTCAATGTAGGAAGCGGAAGCCCGATCCCCGTCGCGCAGGGTTCGAAGGTGATCGCCAAGCCTGAGTTGAACTCAGATGGGCGGTTTCCCTTCGACTACTATATCGAGAAACCAGGGGAGGCACCGTATCACTCGGCGGTGTCGTTGCTGCGGTTCCGGCAGCCTGGCAGCAGGCTTCTGATACTCTTCACGACAATTGCCACAGCAGCAACCGACAGTGAGCAGGATCCCTCCCAACCGGACAAAGTCGTATACTCCCAAATGGCATGCCGGCTCTTTGACAGCATCGGGGGTTTGAGCAGCACGCCGTCTACGACTGCCCCAGTCGCCGGCGCTGGCTTGGCTTCGACTCCTGCACCCGCCGTTCGCCAACCCACCGCGCAGGAGCAGGAGATTGCCTTGATCGCACCCGGCAGCCAGATCCTCGAGGGCACGGAAATCGAGGTGGGGTGGGACGGGGCAGCGGCCCCCGCGCGGACAGCGATTCCGCCGGGCGAGATCGTGCGTCTGCGCGCGCCGCTTTCCCGATCTGCTACGCTCCGGTTCGCGAAGGGCGATGTGATCGGTGCGGCCGCGTTTGGCAGCGCGTCCAGACAGCATCTTGTCGTTCTTGTGCCCGGCACCGATGCTCCGGGCCCGATGTCTGTGCTGGCCTTCGAGAACAGCGTGCTCTCGCATCCGCAAGGCGGCGCCCGTGTCTTTAACCTGACCCCGTATCAGCTCGCTTACTCCATGGGGAAAGAGATCGGCTACATCAACCCCAGAGAGGCTGTTGTCCTCGCGTTCCCGCCCGGACAATCCACGGTCAAGCTTGCAGTGAAAGCGCCGGCCGGCTGGAAGATCATTTCCGAGGCGAGGCCAGCAAAGCCGGAGGACGGCAAGCGCAACGCGATCTTTGTTTACAAAGTGCCCGGCAAAGACGAGTTCGGCATTCTGGAGAAATCCCCATGAAAACGTTTCTAAATAGCCAACTGCGGGATGGGCTCGGACGCATGCCCACTGGGCAGATCTGCGGTCTCAGGAAAATTGCGGTCTTTTTCCTGTTATTTTCAGCCTCGCCTGTCCTGCTGGCGAAAGAAGCCGTCGCTCCCGCCAAAGACTACATCTGGATCGAGGCGGAGTCGCCCGCTGCGGGCAACTTTCCGGCGCTGGCTGCCAACCCGTACCGCGCGGTCGAGTTCTGGGAAACCGACCTCCTTTCCGGCGGGGAGTGGATCGGGATGAAATGGGCCGATCCGAAAGCCGAAAAACCGTTCTTGGAATACCAGTTCGAGGCGGATGAGGCGGGCGACTATGACTTCTATGCCAGAAAGTTTTACACCTTCGGGAATTTCCGGTGGCGCGTGAACGATGGCGCGTGGCACGAGGCCGATGCGCTCGAGCACACCCCGCTCGATATGGTTTCGTTCCGGGAGACCGGCGATCGCATTGCTCTGAACTGGTTTTTCATGGGCAACTCAGATCTGAAAGCCGGAACCAACACCCTGCGGGTCGAGCCGGTCTATTCCGAAACCACCGTGGACGATAAAAAGCTCAACCCGCTCGGATACGATGCCTTCCTCTTCACCCGCGACCTGTTTTTCCCGAACGGGAAAATGAAGCCCGGGGAGCGGGCGAGCGCGCAAAGCAGCGCGAGCTTTGCGCCCGATCCACCGATCGATGGGTTCGAGCCTTGCGCGATCGATTGGCGGAGCCTCAATGAAAAGGTGGCGGGGGAGAATGGCGGCCTCATCGTGAAGGACGGCCACTTTGCCTTTCGCAATACCGGAGAGCCGGTCAGGCTGGTGGGGATGAACGTCTCTCCGTTCGTGCTGAAAAACCCGAGGGCGGCCGAGCATTTTGCGCGGATTCTGTCGAAAAAGGGGATCAATCTTGTCCGGTTCGATTTCAGCCATGCGGTGAGCTTTGAGCGGGATGCGGCCGGGCGGCTGGACGCGCGGGTGAGCGCACCTCTGCTGGAGCGGCTTGCTGCCGGGGCGGATGCCTTCAAAAAAGAAGGCATCTACATGGCGCTGACATGGAACATCAAAAACAGCAAAGGCATGCTGCCGATCGTGCCCGCCAAGCTGGAGAGCGCGGATATGGCCGGCTCTCTCTGCCCCGGACTTTTCTTTGACAAGGACCTGCAAGCCGCATGCCGATCTGTCTGGAAAAAAGTGCTCGAAACCCCTCTGCCCGGGGGCGGCCGCATCGGCAGCGACCCGGCCTTGGGAATCATTACGCTCAACCAGCAGGAATCGGTTTTTGCCGACGGCTTCCAACCCTACGATCTCATTCCGGCCAAGCAGATGGAGCCGGCGGAAAAAGCATTCGGCGGATGGCTGGCGAGCCAGGAGGGAGATCTCAAAAAACTGCTCGCGTCCTGGGGCGGGGCACCGGTGCGCGGAGACCAGCCTGCCAAGGGGCGCGTGGGGCTCTTGAGCAGCCTCGAAATGGCGGCGAGGCGCGACAGGAGATCCGCTGCCACCGCGCGCTTTCTGGCCGAATCGCAGAGAAACTTTTTGGAGGGCTTGCAGGGGTATCTTCGCGACGATCTCGGCTGCCGCAGCATCCTGTCCACATCGAACAAGCTCGTGTCGAGTCCGGCGGCCCTCGGCTGGGTCAACGCGTGGTCTCTCGGGAGCGGGGATGTCGTCGAGCGGCATGGCAATTATCTTCCGGAATTCGAGGGCAAGCTGAATATCTGGTCGGCGTTGGTGGGATCCCGGTATTCCGATCGGAGCGCGCTGCGTTTCGATCCCTTGCCCGGACGCGAGAGCCTGCGGTTCGACCTGCCGGTGCGGAGCTTGAGCTACCCCGGCAAGCCGGTTTTTTTCAGCGAGCTGAGCTGGCCGCTGCCGAACCGCTTCCGCCCGGAGATGGTCCCGCTCGCAACAACGCTCGCGGCTCTCCAGCGCGTGGATGCGCTCTGTTTCAACACGATCAATTTTCCGTATTGGCAAAGCTCCCTGAGCGCCGAGCGCACGCCGGCATTTACTCCGGCGGTGATGGGGCAGATGCCGGCGTTTGCCTTCGCGTTTCGGAAACGCCTGCTGCCCGAGGCCGGGTTGGCGGCCGTGCTCGATATTTCCGAATCCTCGCTTTTTTCTCTCAAGCCCATGCCGCTGCAGGAAAACGCGGACACCCAGATGACGGCCTCGCTCGTTCCCGGGACGATTTCTCCGGCCGGCATCGAGGCCTCTCCCACCCTATGGCTGAGAGGCGGGGTCGAGGTGCGCCTGAAAACCCAGGCGGATCGATTCCAGATGCTGAAGGGTGCGGCCTCGCCCTTACTCCCCGATGGGGAAGCCCCCCCCATCCCAGCCGGGCAGGCGGCCGAGCCGCCTCCGGCCATGGCGGATGAGGCGGCCAGCCGCCCAGTGGCCCCTTCCCCCGCGATCTTTGACCCATTCCCAGAGGATAAAGGGGTGGCTTTTCACGAGCCGGTGGCGGCAGGTGCAGTGCAGTGGAACCAGAAGACCGGGCTCCTGCGGGTGGATGCCCCAGAGTGCAAGGTTCTTTGCGGATTTCTGAAATCTGCCGGCCCCATCGCGATGGAGGGGGTCGAGATCCGCTCGGAGATGGCATTCGGCACGATCTGCCTGGTCGCTCTGGATGGCCAGCCGCTGGCGTCGTCGAAAAAGATCCTGCTGCAGGTTTTTAGCGAAGAGGCAAACAGCGGAGCCTACTCGGAGGGGACAGGAACCAAGACGATCCGCAGCACCGGGCAGCCGCCGATCCTCGTTCAAAACCTGTCCGGCACGGTGCGATTCCTTCGCCCGGATGCCGACCAGCTCATCTCAACCGCTTTGGATTTCAACGGCTATCGGGCGCTCACCGCCGGCACCGGGGCAGCTCTCAACCTCCTGCCTTCGACAATGTATTACCTCATCGAAAAATAGCTCGTGCCAGCAAGAACCACCAGAATCCTTTCAGCCGGGATGGGCGCGTCATCCTTCTCTTCCGCCTTCTCGCTCATCGAGCTTCTGGTTGTCATTGCGATCATCGGCATCCTGTCGAGCCTCGCTGTCATCGGCTTCGGCAGCATCGGACGGGGGTCGGGCGCGCGAGGCGCTGCCGACCTTGCGGCCAGCATGACGCTTTCGGCGCGCATCGAAGCCATGGCGTTCGGGTATGGCTCGCTGCTGCTCATCGATAACAGCAGCAGCTCCGACAGGAAGCTGCAGCGCATGGCGGTGCTGCGCGCCAACAAGGACACGAACGGAAATGTCGTTTACGAAATGGTCGGAAAACCCACCTCCTTCACCAGGGGGATCTTCTTCCTGCCGGAGTATTCCTCCGGGTGGAGGACGACCAACATGACCAATTTTCCCGGCGGCATCTCGACGCCTGTTTATTACTACAAATTCAGCGGCACCGGCTACCTCGACCCCGATTTGTCAGCGGCAGATACCCGCATGGTCTTCTCCGCAAATATCATGGACAGCTCGCTGGCCCTCCAAAATCCCGCCAGCATGGTCGCGGGCCGCCGCGGATTCCTGCTCCGCAACAACGGGCGCCCGGCATTTTTCCAAACCACGAACCAGATGCCAATCAACCCATGAAAACGCAAGCCTCCGGCAGCGGAACATGGATCGCCAGCGCGCCAGCGCTTCATGAACCGTCGGGCGTTTGGCGCAGAGGTGCAGGCGCAACGAAGCGGAGCGCCATGCCTCGTCCCGCTCATCCTTCCTCCCTCCTCATTCCTCCTTCTCTTCGCGCATTCTCCCTCATCGAGGTGGTCCTTGCCATCGGGGTCGTCTCCTTCGCTCTGCTCACGATCATCGGGCTTTTCGGCGGGATGATGAAGACCTCGGGCGACAACACCCAGAGGAGAGAGATGGTCGAGGCAGTGGATTCGCTGCGCTCGTTCTTAAACGCGTCGGGCTTTGAGGCCACCTACGGGTGGGCCACGGCCGGCACGAACCTCCTCTATCTCACCTACCATGCCGGGGCCAACGGAGATCCTGACACGAATTCCCAAACCGTTGCCGGAAGGTGGACGAACGCCAATGCGAGCGGCTTGGATGCTTACGAGGCCGCGCGCGCCGGCCACTGGCTGCGCGCGAGGCTGAGCGTCTCCCCGTCGAACCCTGGCGGGACAAACCTGCCTGCGGCATCGGCCTACTCGCGCGCGTTTCTTTTTGTGCTCGCCGACATGGACGTGGTCGCCACCCCCGGGCAAACCTCCACCAGTTCATCGCGACTTCAATCCACCATGGCCATTTCCCGATCCATGGCCATTTCCCGATGAAACCTCCCTGCCAGCCCCATGTGCGCGATATGCCACGCCTGTTGGCTTTCCGCTCTCCACTTTCCTCTTTCCGCTTTTCTTCCGCCTTCACCCTCATCGAGCTGCTGGTGGCGGCGACCATCTCGATGTTTCTGGTCGGCCTGCTTCTCATGGCGGTCCAGGGGATCAGCACCAGCTACACCCGCACCCAGGCGAATATCACCCGGCAGGGCGATGCCGCGTTCGCGCTGGACCAGGTCGTCCAGGATCTCGAGGGCTATGTCGTCCCGAACTTTGCAGCCGGCGAAGCGATCCGCGCCACCCCCGAGACGGTCGGCGAAACGACCAACGCGATCTGGCTCACGCTTCTTTCCACGGCCGTGGATGCCGACAATTCCAACGTCAACGGGACAAACAATTTCTCGGGCGCGACCCGCGCGATCTCCTACCGGCTGGCCTACCAGAATACCATCAGCACGAACTCCCCGGGAACCGATCCCACCTTCGCGATCTACCGGTCGATCTCCTCGGCAAAGCACACGTTTGCCAACGTGAGCTCGGCCACGACCAACATGCAGTCTCAATACTGGGGCAGCATCGCCGCGAGCCCGTCCCCCGCCCCGCCAGCCCCCACCGCTATCGGGAACTTCCTCGCAGAAAATGTTGTCGGCTTCTCCGTGCGCTTTCTCTACCTGGATTCCTCCGGAGCGGAAAAGTGGACGTCTTCCTCCGATGTGGTCCGCATCGGGCGCGATGGGGCCACCATCAACGGGGCCGCCATCGCTGGCGGCCTAAAACGTGCCGAGGTCAGCCTGACCATCCTCTCCCCCGAGGGCGCCCAGCGGCTTAAGGCCGGCTTGCCGCTCAGCGAAGCGATCTCCCGCTACGGGAAGACATCCGTCCGGCAAACCGCCTTCTTTTAGAAGCAGCCCCCCTCAACGACACGCCGGCATAACGATGCTCCACCGCATCACGTTCTCGGAAAACAGGAGGCTCACACGAAGGCGCGAAGAAATCTCAGGACGTTGTGGTAAGCCGATGGCGGGATTTCCCGTTTCTTGCAGCCTGCAACGCGACGATGCCCGGCTATCTTTCGGGGGCGGGAGATTTGGCCTTTTCTCCGTCCCGATACCAGAGGATGCCATAGCGGCGGAGGTTGGAGACGAGGGAGCGGAGGTTGTCGGCGGTTTCGCGGTTGGTGATGAGCGTGCCCAGCGCGCCCTGCCCCTGGCGGACTTCGCGGATGAGCCCCCGGATATCTGCGAGCGCCCGCTGGAGCTCGTCGGCTGCCTTTTTGGCTGAATCCATCGTGCCCTTGCCGCTCTGGATCGCGGAGTCCGCCTGGGTGACGACCTTGTCCACATTTGCCGAGGCGGAGGCGAGCGACTTGCTTGTCGTCTGGAGGTTTTTCAAGGTCTCCTTGAGCGAGGTGACGCCCTCGTCGCTGAGGATCCCATCATCGAGTTTTTTGACCACCGAGTTGATATTGCCGACCGTGGTGCGGAGCTCTGCGACGAGGGTGCCGGCGTCCTCGGCCATGCCTCCGAGCCCGCCGCTGCCGACTGCCCCTTTGATCGTGGTATCCGGGGCGATGGGGGGGGATGACTTTCCTCCCGGCTTGAGGTCGATCTGCACGAACTTGTCGCCCAGGAGCCCGGAGCTGCCGATCGAGAACTGGCAGGCGCTCGGGATTTTTACCGCATCGAAAATCCGGAGGTCAACATAGACGCCCTCCATGTTCGGGAGGATGGTCGGGTCGTTCCCGACGCGCCCGATCTTTGCGCCCGCCAGCTGGACCTCGGCCCCCCGGAGCAGGCCGCTCGCATTCGAGAACTCGACGCGGAGGCTGTAGGAGCTGCTCACGCTCTCGCCGAGGCGCCCGAAATAGACGACCAACATGCCGATCGTGACGAGGCCGATCAGGATGAAAATCCCGACTTTTGTCTGAGTGATGCGTTCTTCTCTGGTCATGTTCTAGTTTTTCAATAAACGGTTTCGCCCGAGCGTCCATCCACAAAATCCCGGACGATCTGGTCTCGGGACTCGCGCAATTCTTTGGCGGAGCCCAGGAAGTGGATTTGGCCCTCGTGGAGGAGAGCCACCCGGTCGGCGATGTGGTTGCAGCTGACCAGGTCGTGAGTGACGACGAGCGAGGTTGCGTGGAGCTGGCTCTGGAGGTGGCGGATCAGGCGGTTGATGCTGTCCGACACGATCGGGTCGAGGCCGGCGGTCGGCTCGTCGTAGAGCAGGACGTCTGGCGGCGAGATGATCGCCCGCGCGAGGGCGACGCGCTTGCGCATGCCGCCGCTCAGGTTCACGGGCATCTTGGTTTCATGCCCGGTCATGCTCACCATCGCCAGCGAGCGGGCGACCTTGTCGATGATGGCCTCCGGGTTGCGCTCTCCGCGCTCGCGGAGCGGGAAGGCGACGTTGTCGAAGACGTTCATCGAGTCAAAAAGCGCGCCGTCCTGGAAGAGCATGCCGATCTTGCGCCGCACGGGCTCGAGCTCGCGCTCGTTCATGTGCGTGATCTCCTGCCCCTCGAAAATGATGCTGCCGGATATCGGGCGCATGAGCCCGATCAGGTGGCGGAGGAACACGCTTTTGCCACCCCCGCTCTTGCCGAGAAGGACGAGGGTCTCACCCGGGAAGAGGTCGAGGTTCAGCCCTCGAAGGATCGCCTGCCCGCCGAGGTGCTGGCACAGGTCGCGGACCTGGATGAGTGGGTCGCTCACCATTGGCCGGCGGGGAAAATGATGTTGAGGGCCATCGTCAGGAAAAAGTTTGTGATGAGGATGGCGAGCGAGCAGGTGACGACGGTGGCGGTGGTTGCGCGGCCGACGCCGACGGCGCCGTCCTTTGCACGGAGGCCCTCGCGGCAGCTGATAAAGACGATCAGCCCGCCAAAGACGAACCCTTTGATGAGCGACATCATGATATCGCTGCCCTCGGCGAATTTCTGGATGTTGGCAAGGAAGTAGACCCCCTTGATATTGAGCACCTCGACGCCGACGTAGCAGCTTGCGAGGACGCCGAGCCCGACGCACTCGACGACCAGGATCGGCATCGAGACCAGCATCGCGAGGGTCCGGGGGACGACGAGGTAGTCCACCGGGTTGACCGCGAGGGCGCGAAGGGCGTCAATCTGCTGGGTGACCTTCATCGTGCCGATCTCGGCGCTCATCGCCGCGCCAACCCGGCCGGCGACCATCAGCCCGGTGAGCACCGGCCCGAGCTCGCGAAACATGGAGAGGGCGACCACCGGCCCGACGGCAGTCTCCATGTTCAGGCTGGAGAACTGGAAATACGCCTGGGCAGTGAAAACCGCTCCGGTGAACGCGCCGGTGACGACCACGACCAGCTGGGATCCGAAGCCGATTTCCGCAATCTGGCGCAGGGTGATTCCGATGCGGATCCTCCCGCGCCCGATCGAAGAAAATGTCTC
>JBAXXX010000024.1:0-44981 GCA_037127695.1 Verrucomicrobiia bacterium
TGGGACATAACGATCAAACCGTCAACGGTATATTAGTATCTTCCCTCTCCCTTATCTGCCTCCATGCCGGCCGCATGGTAGCCCTGGACAAGGCTGCCCTCGTTGCTGGCGATCCTCATCCCGCGTCCGCCGCCCCCGGCAACCGCTTTGATCATGACCGGATACCCGATCTGGCGCGCGATCTTGATCGCCTCGGTTTCGGAATCCACAATCCCGTCGCTGCCGGGCGAAATAGGAACCCCTGCCGACCGGGCGCAATCGCGAGCGGAATTTTTGTCGCCCATCAGGCGGATCGCCTTCGCCGACGGGCCGATAAACTTGATGTTGCAGCTCGCGCAGACCTCTGCGAAGTGCGCGTTCTCGGCGAGGAAGCCGTAGCCCGGGTGGATGGCTTCCACATCCGAGATCTCGGCCGCGCTGATGATCCGATCGATCTTGAGGTAGCTGTCCGAGCTCGCTGCCGGGCCGATGCAGATCGCCTCGTCGGCGAGCTGGACGTGGAGGCTGTCAATGTCGGGCTCGGAATAGACCGCCACCGACTGGATGCCGAGCTCCTTGCAGGCGCGGATAATGCGCAGCGCAATCTCGCCCCGGTTGGCGATCAGGATTTTTTTGAACATGGTCTATTTCAGGCGGAAGAGCGTCTGGCCAAACTGGACCGGCTTCCCGTTCTCCGCGCAAACTTCGACGACCGTTCCGGAAACCTCGGCCTTGATCTCGTTCATCACCTTCATCGCCTCGATGATGCAGACGATGGTCTCCGGGGTCACCTGCTGCCCGGCCGTGACAAGCGGGGGAGCATCCGGGGAGGACGAGGAGTAGAAGGTTCCGACCATCGGCGACTTGATCTCGATCCCTGCGGCGTCGGCGGGAGGCGCTGGCGGCGCAGGCGTGGCTGCGGGAGGCGGCGAGGGGAGGGGGGCTGACGGCGGCCCGGGCACCACGGAATAGACCGGTGACTCGCCGGTCTTCAATGTGATCTTAAAGCCTTCCCGTTCCATTTTGAAGACGGCGATCCCATTTTTTTTCATGAGATCAATGAGCGCGCGAATTTCTTTGAGGTCCATTCGATTCGAATTTTTGACTGAGCTCAAAATCCTGCCATGCGCGGATCCCTGAGGTCAAGACATCTGGGTTGGCCCTGATCCGCAGGTAAGAATGCTGGACGCAGGGAGGGCGGCACGACAAACGATAGATGAAGGGGGGGCATTACCGCCGGTGCCCTTGCGGGGGTGGCAGAGCAGAGCCGCGCGATTTCCGCATTGACCAAAAAAAAGAAACAGACAAATTGTTTTTCGCAGTGGGGGGCATAGCTCAGTTGGTAGAGCGCGTCGTTCGCAATGACGAGGTCAGGGGTTCGATCCCCCTTGCCTCCACCACTTTTCTTTTTTCGGAAATGCCATAGAAGCCCTGTGTTTATGAGGGTCTGCGGGCGGACGGGCTTTTCCTCCGTGGCGATGTTCGAAAGGAATTCGCGATTTCCCGGTTTGTTGCCTGTGCCCCGGCAGTTTTTTGAGAATCTTCCCCTCGCGCTGTTGATCTCGTCCGCCCGGGCGCATAGCCTAGGACCCATGTCTGGAATCTGCGAGGAGGACGAACTGGTGGGCAAGGTGCTTGCGGGCGGGAGGATTTCTTCCGCCGATGCGCTCGCGCTGCACAGCCTGCCGCTCGAAGTGCTCGGCTCGCTCGCCGACGCGCGGCGGCGGGCGGCGAAGGCCGGTGCGTATGGCGGGCGGGGGAACGAGATCGTCACATACATCGTGGATCGGAATGTCAACTACACGAACGTCTGCAACGTCCATTGCAAATTTTGCGCGTTTTACCGGGCCGGGAAGGAAGCGGGCGGCTACGTGCTCTCCCTTGAGGAGATGGATGAGAAGCTCGGCGAACTGTCGGCTGCTGGAGGGGTGCAGGTGCTGCTCCAGGGCGGGCACCATCCGGAGCTCGGCATGGATTATTATCTGGCGATGCTCTCGCACATCCGGGAGAAATTCCCGCACATCAACATCCACGGGTTCAGCCCGCCGGAATTCCAGCACTTTGCCAAGGTCTTCGGGATGCCGGTGCGCGAGGTGCTTGCGAAGTTCATCGAGGCCGGGCTGGGCTCGATCCCCGGCGGCGGCGGGGAGATCCTGGTGGATCGGGTGCGCAGGCGGATCGCGCCGCTGAAGTGCATGAGCGACGGGTGGCTGGATGTCATGCGCGAAGCGCACGGGCTCGGGCTCCGCACGAGCGCGACGATGATGTTCGGGCACGTTGAGACGCTGGGCGACCGGATCGAGCACCTCGGGAGGTTGAGGGATCTTCAGGACGAGACCAGTGGGTTCACCGCGTTCATCTGCTGGACGTTCCAGCCGGAAAACACGAAGCTTCGCGCGGACGGGGCGACCGGGGCGGAATACCTTCGCATGCTGGCGATCTCCCGGGTTTTCCTGGACAACTTTGAGAACCTGCAGAGCTCGTGGGTTACGCAGGGCCCGAAGATCGGGCAGCTGGCGCTGCAGTTTGGAGCGAACGATTTCGGGAGCGTGATGATGGAGGAGAACGTGGTGTCGAGCGCGGGCACGGCCTTCCACCTCGGAGCCTCCGACATCGAGCGCCTGATCCGCGAGGCCGGCTACGAGCCGCACCAGCGGAGCACGTGGTACCAGCTCCTGAATTAATTTATGCTAACTGACACGCACGCACACCTGGACTACAATGATTTCCTACCCGACCTCGACGAGGTGATCTCCCGGGCCAATGAGGCGGGGGTCCACCGGATCCTTACGATCGGCACGGGGATCGAGAGCAGCCGCCGTGCGGTTGCGCTCGCCGAGAAATATGAGTGCCTCCACGCGGTGGTCGGGCTCCACCCCACCAGCGTGCAGGGCGAGCCGGGCGACTGGCTGCGCGAGCTCCGCCTTCTGGCTGCCCATCCGAAAGTTGCGGCGATCGGCGAGACCGGGCTCGACTACCACCACCCGCCGTCCGAGCAGCTGGGCTCGTCCCCGGCGCTTAGCGCGCTTCAGGCCGAAATGACCGAAGACATGGAGGCGGCGATCATTGACGGCTCTTACCGGGCCGCCCAAGCCGAGGCGTTCGCAGCCCAGCTTGACCTGGCCTGCGAGTTCGGGCTGAACGTTGTCATCCACCAGCGCGATGCGTGGGACGACACGCTCGAGCTGCTCGCCCCCTACACCGGCCGCTTGCGAGCGGTCTTCCACTGCTTCGGCAACACGCCTGACCAGGCGCAGGAGGTCCTCTCCATGGGGCATCTCGTTTCCTTCACCGGCATCGTGACATTTAAAAATGCGCAGCTCGTGCGCGAGGTGGTTGCTGCGGTGCCGGAGGATGCCTTCCTGGTCGAAACCGACTGCCCCTACCTTGCCCCGGCCCCGCACCGGGGCAAGCGCTGCGAGCCTGCCCACACGAGGCTTGTCGCCGAGAAGATCGCAGAGATCCGAGGGGCAACGTTCGCCCGCATCGCGGCCGCCACCGAAGCTACCGCCGACGGTTTTTTCAAGCTCGGGCGGCAACCGCCTTTCCCTGGAAAATGATGATGCGAGGGATCCCCCCTCTGATTCCTCCAGCTTGCCATGCGCGCTGGAGCGTGCATCATCCCGTGCCATGGGACGACTGAAAATCGGAATTCTGGGATCGGGGAAAGGGTCGAATTTCCGTGCGATCCTTTCGGAGATTGCGGCGGGCCGGCTGGATGCGGAGCCGGCGGTTGTCCTGTCGGATGTCGAGGGCGCCGGAATTTTGGATCTGGCGCGGGCGGCGGGGGTTCCGTGCGGGGTGATCCGGGAGCCGAAGTTCCGCACGAAGCTTTCCCCGGAGGTCGAGGCCGAAGCCGTTCGCAGGCTCCGCGAGGCAGGGGTCGAGCTGGTCGTGCTGGCCGGGTACATGCGGATGGTGAAGTCCGCGCTTCTGGAAGCCTTCCCGCGCCGGACGATCAACATCCACCCGTCCCTCCTGCCGGCATTTCCCGGGCTTGAAGCCTGGCGGCAGGCGCTGGATGCCGGAGCTGCCAAGTCTGGATGCACGGTCCATTTTGTAGATTCCGGCATGGATACCGGGGAGATTATTGCGCAGGCCGAGGTGCCTGTGCTGCCCGGCGACACGGCGGGATCCCTGCATGCGAGGATCCAGGTCGAGGAGCACAGGCTTTATCCGGCGGTCGTCGCGCGGTTTGCCGCAGGGGACCTGCGATGAGCCGCTTCCGGCTCTGGGACCTGAACCCCGAGCAGCAGCGCGCCGCCACCCACGAGAGCGGGCCGCTCCTGATTCTCGCCGGTGCCGGCACCGGAAAAACCCGCACGATCGTCGCCCGTATCACCTGGCTCGTCTCCCAAGGCGTCCCCCCGTCGGGCATCCTGGCCGTCACGTTTACGAACAAGGCCGCGCGCGAGATGAAGGAGCGGATCGCCGGGATGCTCGACTCCGAAAAAGCCTCGGAGATCACCGCGAGCACGTTCCACGCCCTGTGCGTAAGGATCCTGCGCACCGACGCCGACAAGCTCGGCTACAAGAACAACTTCAGCATCTTCGACCAGGGCGACCAGCTCGGGCTCATCAAAAAGATCATCACCCGGGTGACCTCGCAGGACGAGAAGCTGGATCCCGGGCTCGCACAGAGCATGATCAGCAAGGCGAAGAACAACGGCTGGGCTCCGCCGCAGGACGACGAGACGGTGATCGGCGCAGTCTATGCCCGCTACAACCGCGAACTCCGCGCGCTCAACGCCATGGATTTCGACGACCTCCTCGTCCAGGCTGTCAAGCTGCTCACCGAGCATGAGGGAGTCCGCGAGAAGTGGAGGTCGAGGTTCCGCCACATGCTGGTCGACGAGTTCCAGGATACAAACAACCTCCAGCTCAGGCTCGTGAGCCTCCTCGCCTGCGGCGAGCCCCCGAACATCTGCGTGGTCGGAGACGACGACCAGAGCATCTACGGGTGGCGCGGCGCCGAGGTCTCGAACATCCTCGAGTTCGAAAAACACTTTAGCAACCCGGAGGTCATCCGCCTCGAGCAGAACTACCGCAGCACGAACGCCATCCTCGGCGCGGCAAACCGCCTGATCAAAAACAACCCGCGACGCCGAGGAAAAAACCTTTGGAGCCCGCAGGTGGGCGGCGACCAGGTCCATGTGATCTGCGTCCCCGACGACAAGAAGGAGGCGGAGTTCGTGGTCAACGAGATCGGCGCACTCCGGGCGACAGCCAGCCTCCCGTGGGAGCACTTCGCGATCGCCTACAGGATGAACGCCCAGTCGCGCCTGCTCGAAGAATGCTTCCGCCGGCTCAGGATCCCCTACCGGCTCGTCGGAGGCAAAAGCTTTTTTGACCGCCGCGAGGTGAAGGACGTCCTGGCGACGATGACCTGCCTGCTGAACCCCTCGGATGACGTGGCGCTCCTGCGCATCATCAATACCCCGCCGCGCGGGATCGGCGCGACGACCGTGGAGATCGCCCTCGAGCACAGCGCGAAAGCCAACCGGAGCCTTTTTGAGACGCTTACGGACCCCGGGTTTTCCGAGCAGGTTTCCCGGAAGGCAGCGGGCGCGATCGGCGGGTTCTCCGAGGAGTTGGCCGCGACGCGCATCCTCCTCCTCACGCCCGGAGCCGATGCCGCCGGCCTCGTCTCCGCGTTCCTCACGGAGTCCGGCTACTTCGAGGATCTCAAGCGCTCGTGCAAAACCCCGCAGGAGGCGCTCAACCGCGAGAGCGGGGTGAAGGAGATCCTCCGCTCCCTCGCCGAGCACCAGAAGCGCTCGCGCTCGGGGCTCCAGGGGTTCCTTGACGAGATGTCTCTCGACCGCGAGCGCGACGAGGAAAAAAAAGAGGAGGCGAAGGGGGTGACGCTCATCACCCTGCATGCGGCGAAGGGGCTCGAGTTTCCGCACGTCTTTCTCTTGGGCGCCGAGGACGGGCTGATCCCGCACGAGCGCTCGAAATCCGAGGGCACGGTGGATGAGGAGCGGCGGCTGTTTTACGTTGGAATCACCCGTGCGATGAAGTCGCTCACGATCACCCACTGCCTCCACCGCACAAAATTCGGCAGCGAGATGTATTGCCGTCCGAGCCCTTTCCTCAAGGAGATCGAGGGCGAGGGGGTCCTTGTTGAGAGCTATGAGGACATCATGAACAAGCCGGTCGCCGAGGAGGACGTCTCCGCCTCCTTCGCCTCGATGCGCGAGATGCTGGCCCGGGGGTGAGCGGGTGCCCGCAGATTGGTGATCTCCCTCAAATGCGCCGTCACCTAAGCGCCGGGATTCTTAAAATGAGCCCTTTCCTCCCATGAAGCCCGCTCCCGCCATCGTCTGGTTTCGCCACGACCTCCGCCTCGCCGACAACCCGGCGCTTCATGCCGCAAAGAGACGAGGGGGGGCAGTCATCCCCCTGTTCATTTACGCTCCCGATGAGGAAACGCCCTGGCAGCCGGGTGGCGCGTCGCGCTGGTGGCTGCGCCAATCGCTTGAGGCGCTTGACGCCCGTCTGCGGGAGGTCGGCTCGCTGCTGGTGATCCGTCACGGGCCGACGCTCGCCATGCTGCGCGAGGTCGCCAAGGAAGCCGGTGCCGGCGCGGTTTTTTGGAACCGCCGCTACGAGCCGGCCGTCATGGCGCGCGACCATCAGGCGAAGGAAGCCCTGGGCAGCGATGGGCTCGCCACGGAAAGCTTCAACGCCACGCTGCTGCACGAACCCTGGGCGGTTCAGAACCAAAAAGGGAAGCCGTTCCAGGTATTCACGCCGTTTTGGAAACACTGCCTCGCGAAGCCCGACCCGGACGGGCCTTTGCGAGCGCCCTCCAATCTGCCCGCAGTCGCGAAGTGGCCGGCGTCGATCCCGCTCGATGAGCTGAAGCTTGAACCGAAGCTCCGTTGGACGGCCGGGCTTCGCGCCGCATGGCAGCCGGGAGAGGCAGGCGCGGCCGTCAACCTGGCCCGCTTTCTTGCCAAGGCCTTTGACGGGTACAGCGACCATCGCAATCGCCCGGATCTCGCCGGCACGTCGCGCTTGTCGCCGCACCTGCACTTTGGCGAAATCAGCCCGCGCCAGGTGTGGCACGGCCTGCGGCGGCTCGCGGCGAAGCGAGGCTTGCCTGCCGGGCAATGGCGCGGCTCTCAGTTCCTCGCCGAGATTGGCTGGCGCGAGTTCGCGCACCACCTGCTTTTCCACTTTCCACACACGCCCGCCGAACCGCTCCGCGCGGATTTCAAAAGGTTTCCGTGGCGCAAAGCCCCTGCCTTGCTTCTCGCCTGGCAGGAAGGGCGCACCGGGTTCCCCATCGTGGACGCCGGGATGCGCGAGCTGCGGGCGACCGGCTGGATGCACAATCGCGTGCGCATGGTCGCCGCGAGTTTTCTTGTGAAGGACCTGCTCCTGCCCTGGCAGGATGGCGCACGGTGGTT
This sequence comes from Verrucomicrobiia bacterium, assembly GCA_037127695.1. GTDB lineage: Bacteria > Verrucomicrobiota > Verrucomicrobiia > Chthoniobacterales > Terrimicrobiaceae > QYQL01. The sequence goes on from JBAXXX010000024.1 coordinate 7,398, forward strand.
TTGGGATGCTCTGGTGGATGCCGACCTCGCTCAGAACACATCGGGCTGGCAATGGACCGCCGGCTGCGGGGCGGATGCGGCGCCCTACTTCCGGGTCTTCAATCCGACCAGCCAGGGCGAGAAGTTCGATCCTCGCGGCCGCTATGTCCGCAAGTGGTGCCCCGAGCTCGCAAAGCTTCCTGACCGGTGGCTGCATCAGCCGCACAAAGCGCCGGCTGAAATCCTGCGCGCCGCCGGAGTCGAGCCCGGTCACAATTACCCGCTCCCAGTCGTCAGTCACACGATTGCGCGCGAAATGGCGCTGGAAGCCTTCGCTCGGATCAAGGGCGGGAAGCCCCTCATCCGCCCCAGCGGGCGCCCTCGCTGAGCGCCGGGATCCAGCCCCGGAGGTGGCCGTCGGCGTAGTTGGTCTTGCCGATTGCCCCGATCATTTTTTTTCCGGTCGCCTGGCGCCAGAGCCTGCTCATGCTCTCGCCGGTGTGGCAGCTCCAGCTCTTGATGAAGGCGTCGCGGGTGAAGAGCCCGCGGCCGAGTTTTGACAGCTCCTTTTCGTGGAGCCAGCTTTTCGATCCGCTGTCGATCTCGTTGCTGTAGTCGAACATCCAGCACGCGCGGTTCGAGTGGCCGAAGAACTCGAAGTTGGCGATTTTGACCTGGCTGCGGGGCCGGCCGGAGTTGAGGTAGCTGATGACGTCGTCCCCGTTGGCGATCCAGACGAGGTTGACGTGGTATTTGTCGCGGACCGAGAGGATGTTGCTGACGAGGTCGGTGCGGTCTTGGCGGGCGCCGCGGCGGACGTAGCCTGGCTTGTAGACGAGCCAGGTGATCTCTGCCTCCGGGCCCTGCTCCTTCCGGATCTGCTCGATGCGGACGCGGGCGGCGCGGATGAAGTTCCCCCACCAAAGGTCATGGGGCACGGCCTTGAATTTTTCCCACTCGATGAGCGAGGGTCCTCCGCTGAGGAGGATGTATTCCTTTTGGGCGGCGGCGGCCGAAAGGATTCCGGCCATAAAAACGATGAGCAGCACTCGGATCATGCCTGTAAAGATTGGCGCGGCGCGCGGAAGTTCAAGCACATTCGTCAGAGAAAATTCCGCCGCGGGGCGTCTGGAGATCCTGCGGGGCGCGGATCAGCATTCCAGGCGCCCCGACTCGAGGCGGAAAACCGAATCCCCTGCCGAGCGCTCGGCCCAATCGAGGAACGTGGTCGTGATGATCGCCTGGCTCTGGGCCGGCAGGGACTCGAGGAGCCGGTTGCGGCGCGGCCGGTCGAGCTCGCCGAAAACATCATCAAGGAGGAGGACCGGAGCGCGCCGCTGGACGGCTTCCAAGTGGCGGGCCTGGGCGAGCTTCAGGGAGAGCGCGATCCCCCGCTGCTGGCCCTCTGAAGAGAACCTGGCAGCGTCGAGATGGTTGAGCGAGATGGCCAGATCGTCGCGGTGCGGGCCGACGACCGTCTGCCGCAGCCGCTCCTCCTCCGCCCGGGATGCTGCGAGGGCGTCGCTGAGCGGGCCGGATGAGCCGGGGCGGTGCGCGATTTCCAGGCCGTCTTCCCCCGCGCTGATCTCGAGGCATGCCTGGCGCGCAAGCGGCGCAAGGTCTGCTGCGAGAGAGGCGCGCGAAGAGAGGAGAACCTCCCCGGACTCGGCGAGAGGCTGGTCGAAGGCTTCGATCTCGCGGCGCGGCCGGCCGTCTTTGAGGAGCGCGTTCCTCGAGCGCAGAGCCCGCTCGTAGGCCCGAAGGGACTTTCTGTAGCTGGGGAGGCATTGAGCCCCGAGAAAATCCAGATACCGGCGGCGGACGCTGCCTCCGCCGCGCACGAGCTCGAGGTCGGAGTTTGCGAACCAGGCCACCCGGGCGACGTCCAAGTAGTCCTCCGTGCGGGACTGCGGCTTCGAGTCGAGCGTGATCTCCCGGCCGGCCGGCGAGTAGCGGCAGATCAGGTGGGTGCCCGCGCTGTGCCCGTCGAGGGAAAATCCTGGCCGCCCGAACTTGATCGCGTCGGCCGCAGCGCTCGTGCATGGGGATTGCAAGCGGAGGAGGATGCAGATCGCCTCGAGGATCGAGGTTTTTCCCTGGGCGTTTTTTCCCGAGACAAATGTGCGTCCCCTCCCAGGGGAAAACTCCAGGGAGTCAAAGCATCGGAAGTCGCGCAGTCTGAGATCGGTGAGCACGCAGATATCATGCCCGTCCCCGGTGCGAGGTCAAACTTCCGAATAAACAGGATTGCCGTCCTAGGAAAAACTTGCTTATAAAGTTTTCAACAACATGTCCAACCTCACCAAACGCGACCTTGTGATGCAGATCAGCAAGGAAACAGGGATCACCCAGCAGGAAGTCTTTTCCGTGATCCAGCAAACGCTAGACCTCATCACCGATGCGCTCGCTTCGGGCCAGGACGTCGAGCTCCGCAACTTTGGAGTCTTTGAGGTTCGCCTGACGAAATCCCGCGTAGGCCGCAACCCGCACAAGCCGGAGAAGGATGTTGTGATCCCGGCGCGCGCGACGGTGAAGTTCAAGTCCGGGAAAATCATGCGCCAGCGAGTGCTGCTCCGCACGGACGAGCTCAGCGCGTCCACAAAAAAGAAAACGAAGCCCTGAAACCGCCCGTATCTCCGCGGGTGGACGCCATCCGGATTCGCGGGGCGCGCCAGAACAACCTGCGAGGCATGGATCTCGACCTGCCGCTCGGCAGGTTGATCGTGGTCACCGGGCCGAGCGGGAGCGGGAAGTCGAGCCTTGCCTTTGATACCGTTTATGCCGAGGGCCAGCGGAGGTATGTCGAGACGTTCAGCCCCTATACCCGGCAGTTTCTTGACCGGATGGACAAGCCGCTGGCGGATGTGATCGAGGGGATCCCGCCCGCCATCGCGATCGAGCAGGCAAACCATGTTCGCACGACCCGCTCGACGGTCGGCACGATCACGGAGATCAATGACTACCTGAAGCTGCTTTTCCCTCGCGTGGCGAAAGGGTTCTGCCCGGCGTGCTCGCGCGAGGTGCGCCCGGAATCTGCCGCCTCGATCGTGAAGTCCGTCGCCGCGCAGTTCCGCGGCCGGCCGCTGCTCGTCACCTTCGGAGTGCCGGTTCCTTCCGGCACCAAGCCTGCAGATTTTTTTGCGTTTCTCCAGCAGCAAGGATACCTGCGGGTCTGGCTGGGCGGGAAGATTCTGCGGACCGACGAGCCTCCGCCGGCCGGGCGTTTGCCAGCCAGGGTTCCTGTTGTCCAGGACCGCATCGAGATCTCCCCGGCTCAGCGCACAAGGCTTGCGGAGGCGGTGGAAAGCGCGCTGCGCCTCGGAGGGGACAAGCTGACGGCCATCGATGCGGAGTCCGGCGAGGGGCACCCGTTTTCATCCGGCTGGCACTGCGCGCATTGCGACCGGGGCATCCGCGCTCCTTCGCCCGGGCTCTTCAGCTTCAACAATCCGCTCGGTGCCTGCCCGGAGTGCCGCGGGTTCGGACGGGTCGTTGGGATCGACTACCAGAGGGTCATGCCCGACCGGTCGTTTTCGATTTCCGAAGGTGTCGTCAAGCCGTTTCAGAGCGGCCAGTCGCAGGAGTGTCAGGACGATTTGATGCGCCACGCGCTACGGCGCGACGTGGACGTTCGCTGCCCGTTCGCGGAGCTTCCACAAAGCGACCAGGACTGGGTCATTAACGGCGAGGGGCCGGAGGCTTGGGGCAGCGGCGTGTGGTATGGGGTCAAGGGCTATTTCGACTGGCTCGAGTCCAAGTCCTACAAAATGCACGTGCGCGTGTTGCTCAGCCGCTACAGGAGCTACCAGCCATGCGCGGCTTGCGATGGGGGGAGGTTTCAGCCGGAGACGCTGAACTTCCGCGTTGATGGCCTCACGATTGCCGACCTCGCCCGCCGTCCGATCACCGGGCTCCTGGAAATTCTCGGCGCCATCAAAATCCCGAAGGACGACTCGAGCGCGCGGCTGGTACATGAGCAGATCACGTCCCGCCTGCGCTACCTGCTGGAAGTCGGCCTGGGCTATCTCGCTCTGGAGCGCCCGACGCGCTCGCTCTCGGGAGGGGAGCTTCAGCGGGTAAACCTGACCACCTGCCTCGGAGCCTCGCTTGTCAACACGCTCTTTGTTCTCGACGAGCCGAGCGTCGGGCTCCACCCCCGGGATATCGGACGCCTGCTCCAGATTCTTCGCGGACTTCGCGACAAGGGGAACACGCTGCTCGTCGTCGAGCACGAGGAGGCGGTCATCCGCACGGCGGACCACATCGTGGATATCGGCCCGGGACGCGGCGCGGCAGGCGGCCTCCTCCTCTACTCCGGGCCGGCGGAGAATTTTGCGGCGACCGATTCGCTGACGGCGGATTACCTGGAGGGGAGGCGATCGATACCGGTTCCCAAGAGGCGTCGGAAACCGAAGCGGTTTATCGAGCTCCGCGGGGTTCGGCACCACAACCTGCAGAATTTGGATGTCAAGATTCCGGTAGGCGTGCTTTGTGCGGTGACGGGAGTTTCGGGATCCGGAAAGACGTCCCTCGTGCGCGATGTCCTGCACCGGCACCTTGCGGGCGACGAGCCGGGCGAGCACGAGGCGGCCGGGTTCGTGAAATCCATCCGGGGGGATGAGGAGATCGGCGAGGTTGTCATGGTGGACCAGTCGCCCCTTGCGCGCAGCCCGCGCTCGACTCCGGCGGTCTATCTCGGCGCCTACGACGGGATCCGCGAATGTTTCGGCACGACGAAGGCGGCGCTTGCGGCGGGGTTTTCTCCGGGCACATTTTCTTTTAATTCCGGCCAGGGGCGGTGTGAGCGGTGCGGCGGGCTGGGGTTTGAGAAGGTCGAAATGCAGTTTCTCAGCGACCTCTATCTCCGCTGCCCGGAGTGCGAGGGCCAGAGGTTCCGCGCTCCGGTCCTCGCCATCCAGGTGAAGGGGAAATCCATCCGCGACGTGCTCGAGATGACCGCCGCCGAGGCGGTGGAATTTTTTGCGCCGATCGACCCGCGAGGGGCGATTACTCGTCCTCTTGCTCTGCTGGCCGAGGTCGGGCTTGATTACCTGCGGCTTGGGCAGCCGGTCAACGCGCTGAGCGGCGGAGAATCCCAGCGCCTCAAGCTCGTCCGCCACCTCGCGCAGAAGCGGGAGGATGGGGCGCTTCTGATTTTCGACGAGCCGACGACCGGGCTGCATTTTGATGATGTCGCGCTTCTCCTCGGAGTTTTCCACCGGCTGGTCGCCGAGGGGAACAGCGTCGTCGTCATCGAGCATAACCTCGAGGTGGTCAAGTGTGCGGACTGGGTCGTGGACCTCGGCCCCGAGGGAGGAGATGCGGGCGGAAAAGTCGTTGTAGCGGGGACGCCCGAGGCGGTTGCCGCCTGCGGGAAGTCGCACACGGGGCGCTTCCTCGCCCCGATTCTCGAAGGGCGCGGGATCCGGATCTCCGACGCGCCGAGCCTCCCGTCGCCCCCGCCCAAGGATGCGGGAAATATCGCGGTCCGCGGCGCGCGCGAGCACAACCTGAAAAACATCTCGGTGGATATCCCGCGAGACGGGATGGTCGTCGTCACCGGGCTGAGCGGGTCTGGAAAGTCCACGCTCGCGTTCGATATCCTCTTTGCCGAAGGGCAGAGGAGGTTCCTCGACAGCATGTCCCCGTATGCCAGGCAGTTTGTTGAGCAGATGGAAAAGCCGGAGGTGGACTCGATCGAGGGGCTGCCGCCGAGCGTCGCGATCGAGCAGCGGGTCACGCGCGGCGGAGGAAAATCCACCGTTGCGACGGTGACGGAAATCTACCATTTCCTGCGCCTCCTCTTCGCCAAGCTCGGCACGCAGCATTGCCCGGACTGCCATGTGCCGGTCGAGAGCCGCACGCCGACCGCGATCGCCGAGGAGGTCCGCCGGACCGCCTCGCGCGGGCCGGTCACGATTTTTGCGAACCTCGTCAAGGGGAGGAAAGGCTTTCATACCGATGTGGCGCGCGCCGCCGCACGGCAGGGGGTCGAGACGCTGCTGGTCGATGGCAGGCTCACGGCGGTCGAGGGGTTCGAGAAGCTTGAGAGGTTCAAGGAGCATACGATTGACGCGCTCGTCGGCATGCTGGACAAGCCGGATGCGAAGGCCGCCGATGACCTCGTGCGGCGCGCTCTCGCGCTCGGCCGCGGCACCGCGCGGGTCGTGGACGCCAAGGGGAAGTCCTCCGCGCTGAGCACCGAGATGAACTGCCCGTCGTGCAGCCGCGCGTTCGAACCGCTCGACCCCCGCCTGTTTTCCTTCAATTCCCCGCACGGCTGGTGCACGCACTGCCGCGGGTTTGGCGAGGTCTGGAGCGAGCTCGGTGCCGGAGCAAAAGAGTTCGACTCGCAGCTGGAAGCCGAGCTTGACGAGGAGCGCCGGCATGAGGGGCTCGATGGTGCCGAGCCGCGCCCGTGCCCGGTCTGCAAGGGGGGCAGGCTGAATGAGGCCGCAGCGAACGTCCTCCTCGACGGCCGCTCGATTCATGACGCAACCAGCCCCCCCGCCTCGGAGGCCCTGGCGCTGGTCAGCGCCCTCAGGTTCAGCGGCCCGCGAGCCGGGATCGCCAAGGATGTCGTCGCGGAAATCGCCCAGCGGCTGGATTTTCTTGCCACCGTCGGGCTCGGCTACCTGTCGCTGAACCGCAGCGCGAAGACGCTGAGCGGCGGCGAGGCCCAGCGGATCCGGCTTGCGGCCCAGCTCGGATCGAACCTTCGGGGAGTCCTCTACGTCCTCGACGAGCCGACGATCGGCCTCCACCCTCGCGACAACGCCCAGCTTCTTGACGCGCTCGAGAAGCTGGTAAAAAAAGGCAACTCGCTGGTTGTGGTCGAGCACGACGAGGAGACGATGCGGCGCGCAGACAGGATCCTTGACCTCGGTCCGGGGGCGGGAAGCAGGGGCGGGGAGATTGTCGCCTCGGGCACGCTCGACGAGATCATGCGGTCGCCGAACTCGCTCACCGGGCAGTCGCTCCGCTTCCCGATGAAGCACCCCTCGCGCGGCTCGCGCCGCCCGGAGGCCGAGGAGTGGCTCTCCGTCCACAAGGCAAATCTTCACAATGTCCGCGACCTGGACGTGAGGATCCCGGTCAACCGCCTCACCGCGATCACCGGGGTCTCCGGCTCAGGGAAAAGCACGCTCCTGCGGGGGGTTGTCGTCCCTGCGGTCCGCGAGGCGCTCACGCGAAAAAAATCCGGGTTCGACCACTGCGCGGGCATTGACGGGCTTGCGCCGCTGGGAGCTGTCCTCGAGGTGGACCAGTCGCCGATCGGGAAGACCTCGCGCTCGACGCCTGCGACCTATGTCAAGGTTCTCGACCACATCCGGGCGCTCTTCGCGACCCTCCCAGCAGCCCGCATGCGAGGCTACACGAACAGCCGGTTCTCATTCAACAACGAGGGCGGACGCTGCGAGGCCTGCCTCGGGCAGGGGGTCATCAAGCTCGAAATGAATTTTCTGCCGCCGAGCTATATGCCCTGCCAGGACTGCCTCGGACGGAGGTTTAACCCCGCGACCCTCGAAGTCGAATACAGCGGGAAATCCATCGGCGATGTCATGGATATGACGATCGAGCAAGCGGCCGGTTTTTTCTCCGCTCATCCGAAAATCATGCGGCCGCTCGCCCTCCTTGTCGAGACCGGCCTTGGCTACCTGCAGCTCGGGCAGCCGAGCCCGACGCTCAGCGGGGGCGAGGCCCAGCGGCTCAAGCTCGTCACCCAGCTCGCCCGCCGGCCGACCTCCCGAGCCGAAGAAATCCGCACGACGCGCCGCGGGAAATCCACGCTCTACGTTCTGGAGGAGCCAACGATCGGCCTCCATGCGCACGATGTCACCCAGCTGATCGCCGTCCTTCACCGCCTGGTGGATGAAGGCGGAACGGTCGTCGTCATCGAGCACCACCTCGACGTGATCGCCGAGGCCGACCACGTCATCGACATCGGGCCGGAGGCCGGAGGCCTGGGCGGAAAAATCGTCGCGGAAGGCCCGCCCGAGAAAATCGCCAAATCTCAATCCAGCCGGACGGCTCCGTTTCTCCGGCCTCTGCTCCAGCCCGGATAAGCCAGATGGAGCGCGGATAAAAAGAGGCGCTCTTTTTTCTTTCGCTTCTGGTGCTCCCGGGCCATGAATGAAGGATTCCATGCAACCCAATCTCCTATGTCCCTGATTCCCTCCTACGAGTGCGGAGCTGACAAAACTGCACCAGACAAGCCGCGCATCCTTTTTAGCAGCGTCTTCGGGCCGTATGCGAGGGACGACGAGTTTGGAAGCCGGGCGATCAACCCGATGGAGCTCTACCACAATCAGGTCACCAGGGTGCAGGGGCCGTTCTCCCTGCGGATGTTTCACAGGTCATGGGGGCTGATGCTGATCCGCGACAACGTCACCGCCCCCAGCTCTCTGCTCGATTTTCCGACCCGCGACCGGTTTATTGAGGAATTAAAATCCGAGCGGTACAACATTGTGGCGATCAGCGCGATCCCTCCGAACTATCTGAAGGTTCTTGAGATGTGCCGGCTGATCCGTGAGATTCAGCCTCAGGCAAGGATCGTTGTCGGAGGGCATATTTCCGGGATTCCGGACCTCCAGAAGCGGATTGGGGCAGACCATGTGGTTCGCGTCGAGGGGGTGCGATGGTTCCGTGAGTTTCTCGGTGAGGATGCCAGCGCACCGATCCGACATCCGAAGATTGTTTCCGGGCTTGGAACGAGGACATTGGGGATGCCCGTGCGCGAGACGCCGGCGGCCATCGCCGCGACGCTCATCCCGTCAGTCGGCTGCCCGATGGGGTGCAACTTCTGCGCGACCTCTGCGATGTTCGGAGGGAAGGGGAAGTTTCTCAACTTCTATGAGACCGGAGACGAGCTGTTCGACGTGATGTGCGGGCTGGAGAGCAGCATGAAGGTCCAAACGTTTTTCGTGATGGACGAGAACTTTCTTTTTCACAAGAAGCGGGCGCTCCGGCTGCTGGAGCTGATGGCGAAGCACGGGAAAAGCTGGTCGCTCTACGTTTTCAGCTCGGCGAACATCCTGCGATCCTACACGATTGACCAGCTTGTTGGGCTGGGGGTTTCCTGGGTGTGGATGGGGCTCGAGGGGAAGACCAGCCAGTATAATAAGCTTGCCGGAGCGGACACGCACGAGCTCGTCCGAGAGCTCCAGGCCCACGGGATCAGCATCCTGGGTTCCACCATCATCGGGCTGGAGGAGCATACTCCGGAAAACCTGCCAGCGGCGATCGAACACGCGGTCTCGCACGATACGGAATTTCACCAGTTCATGCTCTACACGCCCGTGCCAGGAACCCCTCTCTTTGAGGAGCACAGAGCAGGAGGCACGCTCCTGGATCCCGAATGCAATGAAACCGCCGATACGCATGGGCAGCTCAGGTTCGCCCACAAGCACCCGCATATCCCCGCCGGGATGGAGACGGATCTGCTCCTGCAAGCTTTTTCGCGCGACTTCGAGGTGAACGGCCCCAGCATCGTCCGCATGGCGCGCGCGACGCTCCGTGCATGGAAAAAATATGGAAGGCACAGCGACAGGCGGATTCGGAGCCGGTTCCGCCGTGAGGCTGAGCCGTTGCGAATCCAATACCCTGCGGTCCTCTGGGCGACAAGGCACTGGTATCGCAAGGATCCGGTCATGCATAAGAAGGTGGACGCCATCCTTCAGGATTTCATCAGGGAATTCGGGCTCACGGCAAAAGTCGCGGCAAGCATCGGAGGGCGAATCGTCTTTAAAAAGCTCTGTGCCGAGGCCGCCAAGCCGCCCGGGGAGAGCTTGGAGCCTCCGACGCTTTACGAGCGGGTGGGTTCCCGGAAAGCTTGAAAGCTGGCGGTTGGGGAGCTCAAGCGCAGCGAAGCATCGCGGCGCATTTCCTGCAATAAGCCGCAGGATCCTCCGCCTGCAAAATGCCGGAGACGACCGCCGCCCGAACGGCCCCGGCCGCAAGGACCTCGCCCAGGTTTTCGAGCTTGATGCCGCCAATACAAAAAATCGGGATCGGGATCCGGAGGTGAACCTCTCTGAGCCCGCCCAGCCCGACAGGAGGGTAATCCGGCTTGGTCGGGGTCGAAAAAAGCGGTCCGAACCCGATGTAGTCGGGCGCTGAGTGACCGGCTGCCAGCGCCTGGTCCAGGCTATGCGTGGAGAGCCCGACGATCGCTCCTGGCCCGACAATTCTGCGGGCCTCGGTGACCGTCATGTCATCCTGTCCGACATGCACGCCGTCTGCTCCGGTTTCCGCCACAAGCCCCGGATGGTCGTTGAGAAGGAATGGGACGCCGGACATGCGGCAGATCGGGGCGATTGCGGCTGCCGCCTCGCGGATGGTTTCCAAGCTCTGCGACTTCGCGCGGAGCTGAAGGATGTCCACCCCGCCCTCGACCATCTGGCGGGCCATGGCCTGGGCGTCGTCCGGGCGCACATACCCGAGGTCGAGGATCCCGTAGAGGCGCAGGGCGTCGAGGGCTACCACTGGATGACGGAGCTGGCGTAGGTTAAGCCTCCGCCGAATACGACGAGAAGAATGTAATCCCCTACAGCGAACCGTCCTGTCCTGTTCGCCTCGTCGAGCGCAATCGCCACCGCAGCGGCTGACGTGTTGCCGTAGCGGTCGAGGTTGATGTGAAACTTTCCGAGCGGAACCCCCAGCCGGGACGCCATCGCCTCGATAATCCGGATGTTTGCCTGGTGGGGGATGATGCACGTGATGTCCGCGATCGAAAGCTCGCTCTGCTCCAGCGCCTTCTGGGCGGCGCGCATCATCGAGGTCACCGCCTGCTTGAAAGTTTCCCTCCCGTTCATGTGGAGGGTGTTGAGTTTCTGATCGGCATTCTCTTTCGTGACGGGCTGGGCGCACCCTCCGCCCGGCATGTGCAGGATATCTCCGAAATTTCCATCGCTTCCCATGTAGGTGGCGATGACCCCGTGCGAGCCCTCGCGGCTCCTGAGCACCGCCGCGCCGGCGCCATCGCCAAAGAGGACGCACGTGTTTCGATCCTGCCAGTTGACGATCGAGCTGAGCTTGTCGGCCCCGATGACAAGGACGGTGTTGTAGGTGTGGTTGGCGATGAACTGCTGGGCGATCTCCACCGAGTAGAGGAAGCCCGAGCACGCGGCATTCACATCGAAGCATGCCGCATTCTTTGCTCCGATCAGCCTTTGCACGTGGCAGGAAGTCGATGGGAAAAACGTGTCGGGGGTAATTGTGGCCACGAGGATCAGATCGATCTCCAAGACGTTGACCCCCGCATTCTCGATGGCGTTCCTGGCGGCAGCCGCCGCGAGGTGGCTCGTGAACTCTCCCTCCCTGGCGATCCTCCTCTCGCGGATCCCTGTGCGATCCACGATCCACTTGTCGTCGGTATCCACCATCGCCGCAAGGTCGGCATTTGTCAGAACTCGCTCAGGAACGTAGCTCCCCGTGCCGATGATGGACACCGTGCGGTTAGGTTGCGGCGACTTCGGGCGCGGAGATTTTTTCATGTTGAGATTTTATCGCTTCGATGATGCTCTCGTTGACGCGCTGCTTGACGGCTGCGCGGGCAACGCGAATCGCATTGCGCAAGGCGTGGGGTGAGGAGTTTCCATGGGCCTTGATGCAGATGCCGTTGACCCCTAAGAGCGGCGTGCCTCCGTATTCCTCCGTGCTGGTCCTGTTCTTGATCGAAACAAACGCGCCCTTGCAAAGGATCGCGCCAAGCAGGCGGATCGGGGAGCTTTTCAGCTCGGCCTTCAGCCAGGAGAACAAGGACTTGGCAAGCCCCTCGATCGCCTTCAGAACAATGTTGCCGACGTATCCGTCGCAAACGACGACCTCGACCTGCTTGCGGAAAATTCCGTGGCCTTCGACATTCCCGGCAAAATGCACGGACGACGAAGAGAGCAGGCGGTGGCACTCCTGGGCGAACGCCGTCCCCTTCGTTTCCTCGCTTCCGATGTTTAGCAAGCCCACGCGGGGATCCGGACACCCGAGCAGCTCGCGGTAATAGATCGTCCCCATCACCGCAAACCCGACGATATGCTCCGGCGTCGGATCGATGTTGGCCCCTCCGTCAATAAGTAAGAAAAACCCTCCCTCGGCCGGGATCAGGACCGCCAGCCCCGCTCGGTCAATGCCTGGCAGCGTCCGCAGCTTGATCGTCGCCGCCGCCACGAGCGCGCCCGTGTGCCCGGCAGAGACGATGGCGTCCGCCTCTCCGGATTTCACCAGGTCCACGGCCCGGCTCACCGAGGAATCCTTTTTTTTCCTCACGCTGGCGAGCCCGTTATCGTCCATCTCCACGACCTGGGTGGTGTGGCGGAAAGAAATCCGGCTAGCTAACCCCCCGGCATCATGGCGCGCGAGCTCCGCGCGGACGGCCTGCTCGTCACCCACAAAAATGATAGAGACGTCCGGGTAGTCACGAAGTGCGGCCACGGCCCCTTCGACGGGGTTTTTGGGAGCGAAATCCCCGCCCATGGCATCGAGGGCAATTTTCATGCGGGAAAAACCCGGCAATCCAGACTACTCGGCACCGATCGTCAAAACCTGCCGCTTATTATAATATCCGCACGCGGGGCAGGCCGTATGGGAAAGGATGCTGGCGCCGCATTGCGGGCACTTGCTAAGTTTCGGTGCATGCCAGCGGTTTGCCGCCTTGCGCGTGCGCAGCCGCATCTTCGAGGTTTTGCGTTTGGGAACTCCCATAAATTTCTTCCAATTATTTTTTTAGCTTGTCGAGTGCGTCCCATGCGGGATCGGCCCTTTCGGGAAAATCCGTGCCGGCTGAGGGGGCGCCGGTTGCAGAGCACGCTGCTCCCGCATCGCATCTCGGATGCGGGGGCAAGAGAAGATGAATATCCTCGCGAACAAACGGGGTCAAGTCTATCTGTTCGCGCCCGGTCAATTCCATCTGCATCGAAAACGGATCCGCCACGATCTGCATTTCCGTATCTTCAAGGCAAACGACGCACCGCATGCGGACACGGATCGAGGCCCGGCCGGTTGCGAAAAGCCCTCCGTCGCTCACTCCCACATCCAGCTCGTAAGATAGCGGGGAAATGGCTTTTGCCCCGGCCTCCTCCAAGCCTAGGGCCGCAGGATCCTCGTCCCCTTCGATGTGGAGGGTTTCTCCATGGGGAATTTGAAGAAGATGGACTTTCATTGAAAATAACTAGCACCGGCGCCCTCTGCGGTCAACTTGCCAGAGCGGCCCCTGATCCGCGTGCCACCTGTTGCGTGCCGGCTCTTTTCCCTGGCCGGGGACGCGCCGGATCACGCAAGGATTTTTTGGAGGTTGGCAACCGCGTCGAAGTAATCCGCCGCGCACCGTCGCGCGGCGAGGGAATGCCTCGTCCAATCCGACCGGATCTGGCGGACGGCCTCCGATGCCTCCTCGAGATTTCGCACAAAGAACATGCCGCTCTCCTCGGGGAGGTGGGCGCCGGTAGGTTCGGAGATCACCGGGCGACCAAGGGCGAGATAGACGGCGGATCGGTCGCTCGTCCAGCCGGACATCGCGAAGCTCTCGAGCTTTACGGCGCTGAACTCGGCCGTCGAACCCCGGAGGTAGTCGTAATAGCGCTGCGGGGTGCGGGCGATCGTGTGCGGGACGACATGGCGCCATCCGAGCGACGTGATGCGCTGCCTCTCCGGGTCATCGGCAGCAAGGTTCATGGCGAGCTCAAATGCGGCATCCGGGTGCAGCGAGGGGAGGGGGGCAAACTTTTCGAAGGCCGCCTTCTTGGAGAAGTCCCGCCACTCGCCGTCCCACTCGATCATGCCGTCCCAATACCATTGCCCGATCGTCGTAAACCGATCGGTCGGCGGCCGGGGCGCGGCTTCAAAGTACGTGGTATCCACGAGCGGGTAATACGTTTTCCAAGACACCTGCGTCTTGGGGACCTTTGATTCCGGGCCGTAAATGTTAAGACCGATCGACCAGAATTCCTCGTGGTAGGACTGTCCCATTTCCATCCGCTGCATCCAGAAGCAGACTTCGGTGGGGTCGAGGCTGCACAGCTTGCGCGCGGTGAACCGTCCTAGGAGGGGCATCCGGATCGAATAGCTCAGGTTCAGGAGCACGCACGGGCCGCCGGTCAGATCGAGGAATTTGCGCCGGGAAAGCCCGAAAAATCGCGCGCGGGAAAGATCGTGGCCCTCGCAGCCATTCGGAAAAATGATCAGGCAGAACGACCCGTCGAGCCCGAATCCCTGGAGCCGCCTCCGGAACGTTCCGGCGATCCTCGAGTCGAGCGCCGGGTCACCAGTCGAATGCATGACCTCAAGCCAGAGCGCAGGACGCCGCATCCGGCGCAGGCCGAGAAGATACTGGAGAGGAACGGAAAAATTTCCGCCGCCCTCAGGGTATTTTGCGGCAAACCCGCATCCGAGGATCGTCAGGTCATTGAGCGATGCGGCCATAATTTTTTTTAGGCCGATTTCCTGCGCTTGCCAAGCGGCGACTGAGATTTCATGATGCGTCGACTTATGGACGACCTGATTGATCTTCTCCAGCAGAATGCGCTGATGCCTCGGCCCGACATGGCCCGGCTGCTCGGGCTTGATGTCGACGCGGTGAACTCCGCCATTGCGAAGCTCGAAGCGGATGGGGTGGTGCTCGGCTACCAGGCGATCATCAACCGGGAGAAATGGGATGCCGACAAGGTGACGGCGATTATCGAGGTGAAGATCACTCCCGAGCGCGATGGTGGGTTTGACCGGGTCGCCGCACGCATCGCCAAGTTCGAGGAGGTGCAGAGCTGCTACCTGCTCAGCGGGGGATACGACCTGCTCATCGTGATCGAGGCGGCCAACCTGCGGACCGCTGCCGCCTTCGTCGCGGAGAAGCTCAGCACGATCGATGCCGTCCAGGCGACCGCCACGCATTTCCGGCTCAAGACGTATAAGGAAAACGGAACGTTCCACCACTTTGCAGCCGCCGCTGACCGGCTCGCCGTCTCGCCGTGAGCATCGCGATCGCCGACCATGTCCGCAACATCCCGCGATCCGGGATCCGTGACTTTTTTGAAATCGTCCAGACGATGGACGACGTCGTCTCCTTGGGGATCGGCGAGCCGGATTTTGCGACGCCATGGCATATCCGCGAGGCGGCGATCTATGCGCTCGAGCGCGGGCGCACCGGGTACACATCGAACCTTGGGCTGCCGCGCCTCCGCCGGTCGATCTCCGATTATGTGTGCCGGAAATTCGGCCTTGCCTACGAGCCGCTTTCGGAGGTTTTGGTATCGGTCGGAGTCTCGGAGGCGATTGACCTTGCCCTCCGTGCGCTGCTGAACCCGGGCGACGAGGTCCTCTACCACGAGCCGTGCTACGTATCCTATGCGCCGAGCATCACCTTGGCGCGCGGGGTCGCACGGGCGATCGAGACGAGCGCCGAGGATGGGTTTCGCCTCGCCGCCAGCGATCTCGAGGCGGCGATCACCCCGCGCTCCCGCGTCCTCATGCTGAATTTTCCCACCAACCCGACCGGGGCCACGATGGACCCTGCGGATCTCGAGGAGATCGCGGCGGTCTGCATCCGCCACGATCTCGTCGTGATGACCGACGAGATCTACAGCGAGCTGATCTTCGACGGGGGCACGCATACGAGCATCGCGTCGCTGCCGGGAATGAAGGAGCGCACGGTTTTCCTGCACGGGGTTTCGAAGGCGTTTGCGATGACCGGCTGGCGGATCGGCTTCGCCTGCGCGCCCGCCGCCCTCATCGAGGCGATGATGAAGATCCACCAGTATGCGATCCTCTGCGCGCCGATCATGGGCCAGGACGCTGCGATCGAGGCGCTCGAACGCGGCGACCAGAGCGTCGAAAAAATGCGGAAGGAATACGAGCTCCGCCGGAATTTTATTACGGGCTCACTCAACGACATGGGCCTCGACTGCCACAAGCCGAAGGGCGCATTCTACGTCTTCCCGAAGGTTTTCGGGCTCACGAGCAAGGAGTTTTCCCTCCGCCTGCTCAGCGAGGAAAAGGTCGCGGTCGTTCCGGGAACGGCATTCGGCGCGAGCGGAGAGGGGCACGTGCGCTGCAGCTTTGCCACCGGTCTCGAACAGATCAAGGTCGCGATGGAGCGGATGGCCGGATTCGTGATGCGGCTGAGGAGTCAGGCCCCAGCGGGATAGCCGCCAGGAGCAAAGATCAGAAGCCAGCGGGCATGCAGAAATTCAGGCGCAGCTGTCGGGGATGAATCCTCGACAAACCAATGCGGACGCGCTAGGTTCTTCTAGGATTAAGAGACAATAATCATCAAGGAAACGCCAACCGGCATTGACCCATGGCTACCATACTACTCGTCGATCCCAGCGAAGTGGCCGGCAAGGCCATGCAAGGAATTTTGGCGCACGCTCGCCACCGCGGGGTGATGGTGCAGACGATCGCAGATGCCTGGAAGGCATTGCACGATCTCGTGAAGATAGACATCATCTTTTTGGAGCTCGAGTTGAAGGGCGAAAAGGGCATTGATTTTCTCGCGCAGCTGCGCGGCGACAGCTTCCTCAAGGCGATTCCCGTGGTGATCTACACGGCTGTGAACGACCAGGCCGTGGTGCGAAAGGTGCTCGGACTAAAAATCCAAAACTACCTCATGAAGCCTTATTCGGACGAGGACATCTTCCGGGAAATCACCAAGGCGTGTGAGAGTCCCTGGCGGGATCTGCAGTTTGAGGAGGAAAAATCGTTTTGCGCGCAGATGGGCTGCTCGCTCGATTCCCTGCGCGGCCTGCGCCAGGATCTGATGGGCGAGCTCGAAAAGGGCGCGGGCTTTTTCGCCGCATACGACAAAAGCAGCAATCGCTCGCAGGCGCAGGCGCAGATCGATGGCCTGTGCGAGCGGGCCGAGCTTTGTGGCGTGTGGGGTGTTGTTGACTACATGAAGGAGCTGAAGCGGAAGACGGAGGAGTCGGACTGGGGAGGGTTCAAACATTGCGAGGAGGATCTCGCGTATGCCCGGCTTCTGATCTCGTTTCAGCTCAACCCAAACCAGATCGCCCCTAGCGAAATGACTGCTGCGGACAAGGATTTGCAGCGCGAGGAGGAAGCCCGTGCGGTCTGGAAGAATGCCGACGTGGACCATAGCGGGCCGATGATCACAGGGGCCGAAGCGCTGCTGAAGGTCGACGCGCTGCCGGCCTGCCCCGTCATCGATTCGGTGGCGGCCGCCTTCCAGATGACGGCCGAAAAGAGCGGCGCGGACAACCTGACGCTTCTCAATGATCTCGTCGCCCGGGATCCCGGGCTGGCGGCGCAGGTGCTGATCGCGGCCAACCGCCTCGAACGCGACAACATGTCTTCCGTTGACGACCCGCTGACGGCGGTCAGCCTGCTCGGCAACAACAAGCTTCGCGCGATGGCGAAGATGCTGCCGACGGTGCCGGAGCGACATGTGGATTTTCCGCCGATCACCTGGGCGAGCCTGTGGATGTTTCAGGTCGGAGTCGGGCGCGTCGCCTACTACACTGCCAAGTATCTTGAGTTCGAGATGGTTGCCAACCGGGCGCAGACTGCCGGGCTCCTCCACGACATCGGCAAGCTCATGCTCCTGAGACTTTTTCCGTTCGCCTTCCCCGCGATAGCCTCCTACGCAATCAAACGCAAAGTGACGATGCATGAAGCGGAGAAAAAATATCTCGGCTGCACGTCGCGCGAAATGGGCGAACGGTTCGCGATCCAGCACGGCCTGCCAGCTCCGTATTGCAACGTCATCCGCTGGGTCGAATCTCCTGAGCTGGTCACCGAGGAGGTCGAACTTGTCGGGGTCGTCTCGCTCGCGCGCCAAATCTGCCTGCACAACCACGTCGGCTTCTGCGGCGACACTCCGAATCACGTCCCCCCTCCCATCGAGGAAACTGCGGCGTGGCGCGTCCTGCGGCCACGGGTCTTCCCCGGATTCCATCTGCAGAAGTTTTCCGCCCAAGTGAACGCTTTTTGCGTGGAATTAAAATTGAACCTCTCCGGACGGCATTCCACCTGAGGCCGCCGAGAATTTCTCCGTGGCGGAGATCGAGGCCGACACGGGGCCATGCTCGGAGGGGATTCCTTTCTGCTCTTGACGCGCCGGGGTGCCAAAGGCTTATTGGCTGGAGATTTTCCATCCATGAAGCCCTCATTTTTTCTCGCCGTTGCGCTCGCGGCTCTCGGCGGTTGCGCGTCCTACGACAGCCGGCTGACGAGCAGCGCCACCAAGTATCTCGGCCAGGACGGCTCGATCATCTCGAGATCGAGCGAATCAACCCTCGCCGACAAGAACTCTTACTGGGACGGCGACGGGGTGCCCGGGGGGGCGTCGATCGTGATCGACCTCTCCGACCAGACCGCATCGTTCTACAAAGGCTCGAAGATCGTCGGCGTCTCCGCGATCTCCAGCGGCCGAGAGGGCTTCGGAACTCCGACGGGAAATTATAAGATCCTCGCAAAAGAGCCGAACCACCTCTCGAATCTTTACGGCGACTACGTGGATGCGGCCGGGGTGGTGCTCGTCGCGAATGTCGACGTAAAAAAAGATCCCAAGCCGCCCGGGGCGACCTTCGCCGGCGCGCCGATGCCGTTCTTCATGCGCCTGAGCAATGCAGGAATGGGCATGCACAAGGGGTTCCTCCCAGGGGTGCCTGACAGCCACGGGTGCATCCGCATGCCGGAGAAAATGGCGAAAATCTATTTCAGCAATGTCTCGATCGGAACGCCTGTGCGCGTCGTGGAATGATCCGAGCGAATTGACCGCGGTCAAACCCGCCGGCATTCACCAGCATTTTTTCTTGTCAGCCTCTGCGGGGGGGAGATTCTATCGCGCGTTCCAACCTTCCATTCTTCAACCAAACAACCAATACCAACATGTCAACTACGATCATAGCCATCCGTGCCCGCCAAATCCTTGATTCCCGTGGAAATCCAACCGTCGAAGCCGATGTGGAGCTGGCGGGGGGAATGATCGGGCGCGCGGCGGTTCCGAGCGGCGCCAGCACCGGGGAGCACGAGGCCGTCGAGCTCCGCGACGGGGTCAAAACCTCCTACCTCGGCAAAGGGGTTACCAAGGCGGTGGGCAATGTGGGAAGCCTCCTCGCCCCGGCAGTGGTCGGCTTCGACGCGCTCGACCAGATCGGCCTCGACAAGGCGATGATTGCAGCCGACGGCACCTCGACGAAGAAAAAGGTCGGGGCTAACGCGATCCTCGCCGTCTCCCTTGCCGCCGCCAAAGCTGCGGCCGGACAAATCGGCCAGCCCCTCTACAAATACCTCGGGGGGCCGAACGCCAAAGTCCTGCCGGTCCCGATGATGAACATCGTGAACGGCGGCGCCCACAGCGACGCCCCGATTGACTTCCAGGAGTTCATGATCGTCCCGAAAAACTTCCCGACGTTTTCCGAAGCGCTCCGCGCCGGAACGGAAATCTTTCATGCGCTCAAGGGCGAGCTGAAGAAGCGCGGGCTCTCGACGGCGATCGGCGACGAAGGCGGCTTTGCTCCGGCTTTCACCTCGGCCGAGGATGCTCTGGACACGATCGCCAAGGCGGTCAAAGCCGCTGGATACAAATTTGGGAAGGACGTCTTTATCGCGCTCGACGCGGCCTCGAGCGAGTTTTACGACTCTGCGAAGAAAGCCTATATCTTCAAAAAATCCGATGGATCGAAGCTCACGGACGACCAGCTTGTTGACTACTACAAGAAGCTCTGCGCGAAATACCCGATCATCTCGATCGAGGACGGGTGCTCGGAAAACGACTGGGCCGGCTGGAAGAAGCTCACTGTCGCGCTGGGCGACAAGATCCAGCTTGTTGGCGACGACCTGTTTGTCACGAATGTCGAGTTTCTGCGCAAGGGCATCGACCTGGGCGTGGCAAACTCGATTCTCGTCAAGGTCAACCAGATCGGAACGCTGACCGAGACGCTCGATGCGATCGAGCTCGCGAAAGAGAACCGCTACACGGCGGTTATCAGCCACCGTTCGGGCGAGACCGAGGACACGACGATCGCCGACATTGCGGTGGCCACGAATGCTGGCCAGATTAAGACCGGATCGCTCTGCCGCACCGACCGGGTCGCCAAGTACAACCAGCTCCTCCGGATCGAAGAGGAACTCGGAAACGACGCGGTCTACGGCGGCAAGATGCGGGGATAGCGGGATCTCCAGCCGAAAAGCGGCAGGAGAAGAACGTGCGGGGGCTCTCGTCAGGCGGCTTTTGCCAGCCTCACGAACTCCCGCACGAGCGAACGGTCTTTTTCTCGTGGCGAGCGTTCGACTCCGCTGGCGACATCGACGGCGTGCGGGCGGACGGCCCGCACGGCCTGAGTGATATTTTCGACGCAGAGGCCGCCAGCGAGAATCGTCCGTCCGGCACGGCTGGCGGTGAAGTCGCGAGCGAGCGCCCAGTCGAGGCGCTTGCCTGTTCCCCCATAGGCGTCCGGGGCCCATGCGTCGAGCAGGAGCCCCGGGGCATGGAATGCGAGCGCCTCTGCGAGAACGCCTGCGTCGGAAACCCGCACCGCCTTGATCCAGCATGGAAAACCCGTGCGCAAGCAAAAGTCCGGGGATTCGTCTCCGTGAAACTGGATCCACTCGAAGCATCCCGATGCCAGCAGGCTTTCGAGAAGGGCCGCATCCGGGTTAACCACTACGGCGATGCGGGCAGGCGAACCCCCGAGGTCCCGGATCCAGGGGATCGCCTGGCCCGGGTCAATGTAACGGGGCGACCCTGGAAAGAAGTTGAACCCGAGCGCATCCGCACCTGCTGCGGCGCACATCGAGGCATCGGCTGGGCTGGTCATCCCGCAGATCTTCACCTGAAGCGCGTCTTCTCCTAGAAAGCTCATGGGCTGCTTCCGTGTGACTTCGCCGGGTTAGCTCAGCGTGCGGGCGTTTGCCTTTTTGATCGCCGGGTGGTGGGTGATCGCGTGGATCTTCCCGTCGCTCGTGCGAAAAAATGAGCTCAGGATCCAGCTGACGATCCCGATGATGATCGCGCCGAAAAAAGCGCTCCAAAACCCGTCCACATGGAACGCCTCGGCCGGGAGCAGGGCCGAAACCAGCATCAGCAGGAGAGCGTTCACCACAAAAATAAACAGCCCCATCGTCACGATGATGAACGGGAGGCTCAGCAGCAGGAGAATCGGACGAACAAACGCGTTGATGATGCCCAGCAGCAGCGAGGCCCCGAGCAGTGCCCCGCCGGGGGCGCACCGGATCCCTGGGACCAACTTCACGGCCGCGAATACCGCAACCGTCGTCACCGCCCAGCGAATCAAGAATGCAACCATGACCGAACCATAAATTATTCAGGTTTTTTTTGAAGATTTATTTTGCAACCGGAGACATTTGGCGGCACAGAAGATGCCGTTATGTCGAAAAAGAAATCCGAAAAAGAAACGAAAGAGAAAAAATCCACTGCCAAAAAAGCGGTTTCCAAGCTGAAGAAAGTCGCCTTGCCGGCGGTGCCGGTGGCGGTCGAGGCGGTCGTGGCGGTGCCGGTCGCTGTGGAGGAGAAGCCGAAGAAGCGGAAGGTGACCGCGAAGGCTGACGGAGCGGCGAAGCCGTCCCCAGCGATCACCTGCGATGACATCGGGCTGCGCGCCTATTTCATCGCCGAGCGCCGGCATAAGATGGGCTGGCCAGGAGATTCGACCAGCGATTGGGTCGAGGCCGAGCGGCAGCTGCGGAGCGAGGGGAAAAAAGCCGCTCTGGCAGAGGCGGCCCACACCAAAAAATGACATGAAAAAAATTCGTTTGGGGATCATTGGGGCGGGGAGCATGGGGGCGGCGCATGCGGGCTGGATCGCGGCAGGGAAGACTCCGCGCATCGAGCTGGCTGCGGTGGCAGACACGGATCCGAAAGCCTTGGAGCTCTCCGGGGCCCCGAACAAATTTGATGATGCCAGGAAGCTGCTTGCCTCGGGAACATGCGATGCGGTCCTGATCGCGACGCCGCACTATGCCCACACCGAGGTGGGGATCGCCTCGCTTGAGTCAGGGCTGCACGTCCTGGTCGAGAAGCCGATCTCGGTGCATGTGGCCGATTGTCGCCGCCTGATTGCTGCGCACAAAAACCAGGGGCAGGTGTTCGCTGCGATGTTCAATCAGCGGACCGACCCGCATTACATCAAGATCCGCGAGCTGCTGAAATCCGGCGAGCTGGGGTGCGTGCAGCGCGTGCAGTGGACGATCACCAACTGGTTCCGGTCGCAGACCTACTATTCCTCCGGCGGCTGGCGGGCGACCTGGAGCGGGGAGGGCGGCGGGGTGCTGCTCAACCAGTGCCCGCACAACCTCGACCTCTTCCAGTGGATCTTCGGGATGCCCGAGCGCGTGGCAGCGATCTGCAAGTTTGGGCGCTACCATGATATCGAAGTCGAGGATGACGTCACCGCCTGCATGGAATACCCGGACGGCTCGACCGCGACATTTATTGCCTCAACCGGAGAGTTCCCCGGAACGAACCGGCTCGAGGTCGCATGCGATCGAGGGCGGATCGTTCTGGAGGATGGAAACCTGAAGTGGACGAGAACCGTCCAGTCGGTCGGAGAGTTTTGCCACACCACCCCGGAGAAGTGGTCCGGCCCGGAGGTCTGGAATATTGAGGTTCCTATCAGCGGATCCGGCGACCAGCACATCGGGGTGCTCAACAATTTTGCCGACGCCATCCTCGACCAGGCTCCCCTGATTGCGCCTGCTGCCGACGGGATCTATTCGGTCGAGCTGGCCAACGCGATGATCTTCTCCGGCTGGACCGGCCGCCCGGTTGCCCTGCCTCTCGATGGCACCGCGTATGAGGCGGCTCTGAAGGAGAAGATTTCCTCCTCCCGGTTCGTGAAGAAGGTCGTCGATGCCGAGCCCTCCCAGCGGGATATGGCCAACTCCTTTGGCAAGCCATGAACGATGGAATGACCTACGCGCCAAAGGGCAAACCGGCGCCGGTATGCGGCCCGGGGGACTTCGCCTTTGCGGCGGCGGCCTTGGACCACGGGCACATCAATGGCCAGTGCAACGGCTTGGTGGAGGCCGGGGCCGACCTCAAATGGGTCTGGGATCCGGACCCGAAAAAAGTCGCCGCCTTCCAAAAATCTTTTCCTCAGGCACGGGCGGCTCGCACCCTCGATGAGATTTTCCAGGATGGTTCGGTGAAGCTGGTGGCTGCTGCGGCAGTTCCCTGCGAGCGCGGGGCGCTCGGCTGCCGGGTGATGGAGGCCGGAAGGGACTACTTTACCGACAAGTCGCCATTCACCAGCCTCGCCCAGCTCGAGGCCGCGCGCGAAACCGTCCGGCGGACCGGAAAAAAATACATGGTTTATTTCAGCGAGCGGCTTCACGTCGAGTGCGCGGTTTTTGCCGGGCAGCTCGTGGCGGATGGGGCGATCGGGCGGGTCGTCCAGACCATGAGCACCGGGCCGCACCGGCTGAGCGCATCCTCAAGGCCGGAGTGGTTTTTCCAGCACGAAAAATATGGCGGCATCCTCTGCGATATCGGAAGCCACCAGTGCGAGCAGTTCCTGTTTTTTACCGGCGCGGCAGATGCCCGTCTGAACTTCAGCGCCGTGGCGAATTATTCCTGCCCTGCCTATCCCGAGCTCGAGGATTTCGGTGAGGCTTCGTTCACTGCGGATAATGGGGCTTCCGGATATTTTCGCTGCGATTGGCTGACTCCTGACGGTCTTGGCACATGGGGAGATGGGCGCACGATTCTCCTTGGCACCGAGGGGTTCATCGAGATGCGGAAATACACCAACCTGGCCTCCGGCCAGCCAGGAGGCGACCACCTCTTCCTGGTGGATAAAAAAGGGGAATACCATATCCTCTGCACCGGGAAGGCCGGCTACCCGTTCTTCGGGCAGCTCGTTCTCGACTGCCTGAACCGCACGGAGAACGCCATGACCCAGGCCCATGCGTTCAAAGCTGCCGAGCTTTGCCTCAAAGCTCAGGCGCAGGCCTCACGCATCGGCCCCAGCCGCCCCTGATCATCCCCATTGCGCCCCCCTTGGCCTCCGCTGACCGCTTGAAGGCCCATTTTCCCGGGCGTCAGATTTCCGTTGCGGGGTCGGGTGGAGGGTCTTCCGGGAGCTTCGGAGCGCGGGGGGTGACGAGGACCTTGTCGATCCGCTGGCGGTCCATGTCGATGATCTCAAACTCGAACCCGTCCCATCGGAATTTTTCTCCTGTGCGCGGGATGTGGCCGAGGCGGTGGAGGATGAATCCTCCGAGGGTAGAGAAGCGGTTTTGATCCTCGCACGGCAGGTCGTCTTCGATGCCTAGGCTGGATTTGGTTTGATCAATGTCGAGCATGGCGTCGATCAGCCAGGTCCCGTCCTGGCGGAGCATGGCTTTCGGGTCGTCGCGCTGCTCGCGCTCGGGAAGGTTGCCGACGATCGCCATCATCACATCGTTCAGGGTGACCAGCCCCTGGAGCCCTCCGAACTCATCCACAACAAGCGCGATGTGCTTCCCGGACTTTTTAAAGGCCTCGATGAGCTTGCTCGCGGGCATGGCCGTGGGGACGTATAGCGGGGGGGTGACGAGCGCCCGAAGCTCGACGCGCCCGGCAAGCGACAGGTTCGCCCAGAGAGATTTTACAGAGACCATCCCGATGACGTTGTCGCGGGTCTCCTGATAGACAGGAAAATGCGAGTGCCCGCTGCCCGCAATTTTCCGCCAGTTCTCGTCGTCGGCATCGTCGAGGGAGAGCCAGATCATGCGGGCGCGCGGGGTCATGAGGTCACCAGCCATCTGCTCGTCAAGGTCGAACACGCCCTCGACCATATCTTTTTCCGCCTTTTTGAAGATGCCGGCGCTAAGGCCCTCGTCGATGAGGACCCGGACCTCCTCCTCTGAGACGGCGGATTCCTTCGTCTTGCGGACGCCGAGCAGGGCCATGAGAAAGTCGCTCGAGCGGTTGAGGATGTTGACCAGCGGGGAGAAACACTTCGCCAGTGCGTTCATCGGGCGCGCGAGGGCGGAGGCGATGCGCTCGGGGTTGCTGAGCGCCAGCCGCTTGGGCACAAGCTCTCCGATGATCACGGACAAATACGTGATGATGACGACCACGATAAAGAGCGAGATGTAGTTGGCTGCCGTCGCATCGAGCCCAGGGATGGTTTTGACCCAGATCTCTAGGGAGTTGGCGATGCGGGCGCCTCCGAACGCGCCGGCGAGCGTGCCGACGAGAGTGATCCCGACCTGGACGGTCGATAGGAAACGTCCTGGCGAGGAGGCCAGATCGTAAGCGAGTTGCGCCCCGTTATGCCCGTCCTCGGCCAGGGTCTTCAGCTTCGCCTTCCGTGCGGTGACAAGCGCAATCTCCGCCATCGCAAACACCCCGTTCGCAAGCAGGAGGATAAAAATAAAAAAGATTTCCAGAGTAATTCCAGACATTGTGTTAACGATCCGGGCTAGAGGATCACCTGATGAACAATCGCTTTCCGGATGTTGCGGGCGGCAGCCCGGCAATTCCACCCTGATCGTGCCATTCCATGCCGAGGTATTAGCGGAATGCGCCGGGAAGTCAAATCGAGGAAATTCCGCATTTCCGAGGAAGCCCCTCGACACGGCCGCATGCCGGAAGATAATTTCCAAAGCATGACAAGCATGACCGGACATGGACGAGGCGAGTCCCGCTCAAAAGGGTGGGTGGCAGTTGTGGAATGTTTTTCTGTGAACCGCAAGGCTGCGGAGATCGTTTTCCATGCGGATCGCGGGGCCTCTTGGCTCGAGCCGGCGGTGCGCGAGCGCGCGCTGGCCAGCGTGGTGCGCGGCCGTGTCCAGGTGAACCTCGCGCTCTCGCATCCCGAGGGGGCGTCGGGCGGGATTCTCGACATCGCGCGCGCGTCGGTGTTTGTGCGCGAAGCCCGCGGGCTCCAGAAAAAGCTCGAGCTTCACGGGGAGGTCACGATCTCCGATATCCTCCGGGCTCCGGGCGTGGTCCGCTCTGCCGAACCCTCTGGCGAGGGGGTGAAAGAGGTCGTCATGGCCGCGCTCGATCAGGCGCTGGCCGGCCTCGTATCTACCCGCCGCCGCGAAGGTCGCACGCTGAAGCGGGTCTTGGAGCAGGCGGTCCGACGCCTCGCCGGCATCGCCAAAAAGATTTCTCCTCTTGCCCGGCGCGTGACGATCCAGCAGCGCGAATCTCTTCTCCGGCGGGTGGCGCGTGCGGGAGTCGGAATCTCGGGCGACGATCCCCGCCTCCTTACCGAGGTCGTGCTCCTTGCGGAGCGTGGCGATATCACCGAAGAGCTCCATCGGGCGGACAGCCACATCGGCCAGTTTCGCGAGAAGCTCGCTTCCGACGGCCCGGTCGGGCGCACGCTGGAGTTTCTTGCCCAGGAGCTCGGGCGCGAGTTCAATACCATCGGATCAAAATCCTCCGACGCAGATCTCGCCAGGCTGATTATCGAGGCCAAGTCGGAGCTCGATAGAATCCGCGAACAACTTGCCAACATTGAATAAGATCCATCGCTCGGGAATCCTCTTCGTCCTCTCCGCCCCGTCCGGAGCAGGGAAAACCACGCTCACGACCGCCCTGCGGCAGAAGCCGGACTTCGTCTATGCTATCTCCTGCACCACCCGCCAGCCGCGCGCCGGAGAATCCCACGGCGACGATTACTTTTTTCTCAGCCGCGAAGAGTTTCAGGCGAGGATCGCGGCGGGAGATTTTCTCGAATTTGCCGAGGTTCACGGGCGGTTTTATGGCACGCTGAGATCCACGGTTCTGGACAATCTGTCCAAGGGCATCGATGTCCTGGTCGATGTGGATACCGCCGGAGCGGAGAGCATCCGCAGCTGTGGGGATCCTGTCATCTTGGCGGCCCTTGCGGATGTCTTCATCATGCCTCCCGGGCTGGATGAGCTGGCGCGCCGCCTTCGCAGGCGCGGAACGGAGAGCGAGGAGCAGGTGACCATACGCCTTCGCAACGCCGCCGCTGAGATGCAGCACTGGCGCCACTACCGCTACACGCTGATCAGCGGCTCGATGGAGGAGGATATCGAGAAATTTCGAGCGGTCATGCGCGCGGAGCGCTACCTCAGCCGGCGCCTCATGATTTCCGAATGATGAAAACGATCCTTCTGGGAGTCACCGGATCCATCGCCGCCTACAAAGCGGCCGACCTCACGAGCCGGCTCACCAAGTCCGGCTTTGACGTCTTCGTCGTGATGACCGCGCACGCGCAGGAGTTTGTTGCGCCGCTGACGTTCCAGACACTCTCGCGGAACCCGGTTACGACCGGGATCTTCGATGGGAAAGCACCTTGGTGCCCGGAACACATCGCCCTCGCTGATCGGGCGGATCTACTGCTGGTCGCCCCGGCTACGGCAAATGTCATCGCGAAGCTCGCACACGGCATCGCCGACGATGCGCTGACATCTGTGGCGCTGGCCACGCTCGCGCCGCTGCTCATCGCTCCGGCCATGAACGGGAAAATGTGGGGCCACCCGGCAACGCAGGAAAATGTTGCGGTGCTCCAGGCGCGAGGCGCAGAATTTCTCGGCCCCGAAGTTGGCCTTCTAGCCTGCGGCTACGAGGGAACCGGACGCCTGTGGAATGTCGTGGACATCGCCAATCGGGTGCAGGAGATGTTGAACCCGGAGGCCTCCCGCATCGAGCAGGGAGAGAAAAAATCGTGAGTCTCGTGGAGAAAGCCCTGTGAGTTCCTGGCGGTTTCAATCCGGTTTCTGGGCGCCCTGCGTAACGATCCCGCTCGAGGATCGGGGCTTCCGCTACGGGATGAGCGTGTTCGAGACGGTTGCTGTCCGGGGCGGGCGCCCGCTCTTTCTGTCAGAGCATCTGGAAAGGATCGGCCGCGCGGCGAATGCCCGCAGATGGGCGAATTTTTTCGTTCCGGACTTTTTGCCCGAGCTCACGCGCGGGCAGGGGGCCGGAGACACCGGGGTTTTTCGGATTTATCTCACTGCTGGCTCCGGCGGGGTGGCGGATCCTCTTTCGGGCTCCTTGTATGCGCTGTTCGAGGAATGTGAGGTGGGGACGAACTTTGCCCCCTTGCGTTTGCTTTCCTCCTCCGTTCCCTATTTTCCGGGCCCTGGCGGATGGAAGACCGGAAATTACTGGCAGAATGTTGAGGCATCAGCCTTCGCTCGCGAGTCAGGTGCCGATGACGCCTTGCTTTTCAACCCCGCAGGCGGCCTCGTCTGCGCAAGCATGGCGAATGTTTTTCTCGAGGTCGCGGGCGGATGGAAAACCCCTGCCCTCGAGGCCGGCCCCAGGGAGGGCGTCGTCCGGGCGTGGGCGATCGAAAATCTTCCGGCAGAAGAATCTTTGCTCGATGCCGATTCTCTCGCTCGCGCAACGGCGTGCTTCGTCTCGAACAGCCGGATCGGGATCCGGCAGGTCCGGGAACTGGAAGGACGCGCCCTACCAACGACAGCCGCCGGTGCCCTCCAAAACCTCTATCGCAAAAATGTCCTCCGAATCGAAGGGGACGGGATTGCAGAAAGAGGCTAGCCCGCCGTGATTTCTCCGGGTTAAGAGCCGCAAATGCGTAGGGTTAAGAAAATAGTGGGGTGGGCGAGGTTGTCCTTGATCAGCGCAGCAAGAAGCTGTTGAATTCCTCTTTGTTAGGACGCTTAACTCAGTGGTAGAGTGCCACCTTCACACGGTGGAAGTCGCAGGTTCGAGCCCTGCAGCGTCCAGGTCTTCGGCATCACCGCAGGCAAGATCAAGATTGTTATTGAAAGGGTGTGAACGTTCACGCATCGTGCGGCCTTCTCTCCCTCATCTGCCAAATTCATGAAGCCCCTTGCTCTCCACTCGATTCGGCCTTTCGCGGCTTCGATTCCGGCGGCGATTCGAATCCTTCCTCTCTTTCTGCTTCTTTCGCACAGCCAGGCCCAGTCTGCCTTGGAAGTCATTCCTAAAGACAGCGTGATGGGCAAGGCACCTGCAAATCTTCAAAGGATCCTCGTCTCCGGGCTTGAGGCCAATTCGAACGTGACGAAGGGGGAATTCCACATGGCCAATCTCAGCGTGGAGCCGGCGACTGCAGAGATTGGGGCCAAGTGCGGCGGCGTGGCGCTTTCGATGAAAGGAGTTGCCGAGTTCAAGGGGTCAAAGGCCGACATCGGCGTGGGCGGAGCGATCCCTGGCGAATGCGACTCGCTTGGGGTCTGGGTTTACATGAAGCCAGATGCGAACGTCGGATCCGCCGGGCTGGAAATCGTTGACGGGGAGGGAGAGCATCTGAGGTTGGATGCGGGCGAGCCCTGGCAGGGGTGGCGCTGGGTTGAGTTCAATCTGAAGGATACGAAAATCACCCAATCGTGGCCGCAGCCGGAGAAGAACGGCGCGCTGGATCAGCCGATCAAACAGGTGAATTTCTACTGGTTCGCGCAAGCCTCCGGCCCCACGGGACTGGTGGCGGACGGAGTGGTGGCGATTTCCAACATTTCGTCGCCAGCCGCTCTGGTGACAGGCGAAATGATGGGGGGGGACATCATCTCAGCGGCCGACCAGCCGATATCGGCTTCCTATCTTCTGACGAACTACACCGACCTTCCGCTCGATGCGAACCTCGAGATCGTCCTGCAACAAGACTCGATGTTGAGCGCGCCCCCAGCTCCCGACCCGCTCGTCGGGACTGACATTGCCCTCGGAACAAAAAGCTGGACAGAGCAGGACGGCAAGGTTGTTGAAAAGGGCTCGCTGACAGATGGAAACGAGCAAACAGGGTTCCAGCTGCCATGGAGCAGGGATAAGTATGCCGAAGCATTCCAATTTATCGATCTCGGGCAGGAGCGCACGATCACGGCGCTGCGGTCCTGGGGAGGAGACGCAAACTGGATGCATCAAGTCGATGTCGCCGGATCTCTGGACGGGAAAACCTATGCCGACATCCCCGCCTTGCAGGGGGTCGATCTCTACAAGAAATGGGGGAACAATATTCCCTTTCCGGTCAAAGTGCCTTTTCATGCGAGATACCTTCGGTTCCGCTACCACAATGACGGCGGAAAAGAGGTGGTGATCTCATTTCCGACTGGCCTATCGGTTTTCGACGGGGTTGCAGATGAGAAATGGGAGATCCCTTCGGTAGGTGAAGTCGCATTCAAAGAAAATCGCAAGCAGCAGATTCCAGCGCATTCCTTCGCCATCGTCAATTTTGCTTCGGCCGGGCCAATCAAGCAGGGAGCGTATTGCCTGGACGTGCGGGTGGCTGCCGGGACGACTCAGTTCCTATCGCAGTGCGGCGCTTACAGCCTGCCGAAGGCGGTTGAAGACGTCGGCCCGGACTCGCGATTTGGAATCAACGGATCGAACCCCAGCCTGGCCCCCCTGCTGAAGCAGCTGGGCATCGGGTGGATGCGCTACGAAAACATGAAATGGGCGATGGTGTCCGACTCCGCCGACCGGTTTTCTTTCACCGGAGATATTCCGCCATGGAAGCTGAACATCGATGCCATCTTTGACGCCTACACCTCGCAGGGACTGAACCTTGCCCCCTTGATGATGATGGCCCCGCTCTACGCAACCTCTGCCCCGTCGCCAGCCCCCGAGGGCCGCGGATTCTTTTATCCTCCGAAGGACAATGCCCTCGCCGCCGATTTCTGGTTTCAGACCGCTGCAAGGTACGGATCACGCCAGGTTCCCGCCGACGAGCTGAAAACCGCCGACAAGAAGACCGGGCTCAACAAGGTGAAGGTTTACGAGATTTGGAACGAGGAAAACCTGAACAATCCCAAATGGGGAGGGTGGATTGGGACGATGGAACAATACTACGAGATGCTCCGGCCCGTAGCGGAGGCTATCAAGCGGGCGGATCCCTCGGCGATCGTGAGCATGGGCCCCACAGCCGGAGCCGAGGTCAAGCTGGCGGAGGCATTTCGCACCTACAAATATGCGGACGGCAAGTCGCCGCTCGATTTTATCGACCTCCTGAACTTTCACTACTACAGCGGGAGAGTGCCTCCTGAAGTGGCCACAATGGATCCCAATGTCTACCGCTCCGGAGAGGTGCAGCCAGGCCGAATCTTCGAGGAGGAAATGGTGGCGATGTGCGAGTGGCGCGACAAATACAAGCCGGGAGCCGAGATCTGGATCACCGAGACGGGATTCGATACCGCAGGCCCATACGGCATCAGCGAACGCCTGCAGGCCGCAAGGATTCCGAGGATCGTGATGACTGCGCTCGGCCACGGGGTCGCCAAGGTATTTATCTACCGCGAAGCCGGCTCCGCTGCCCGCCAGCACTCGGGTTCCGGGCTCCTGCGCGGCGACGGTTCGCTCAAACCCTCGTTTGCCACCTATGCCACGCTGATCCGGCAGCTGCACAAGGTGAAGGATGGGAAGCGCCTGTTCTACCCGGACAAAAATGTCCGCCTCTATAGCTGGACCAGAGGAGAGGAAGAAATTCTCAGCGCATGGACGGTTGACGGGCCCGGGGCCGTGGATCTCAAGCTAGGCAAGTGCTTTGTCACCGATGCCTTCGGGAGCGAAAAAGAGATGGAAATCTCCGGAGGCCTTCCGATCAGCGATTTTCCAATCTACATCTCAAACATCGAAAACCTTGCGAATTATACCGCGCTGGAAGCCCGCTTAGCCGAGCAAGGGAAAGCTGCCGCAGAGAAAAAGAAAGTCGAGGACGCCCGGCTTTCCCAATTCCAAGCCAAGCTCTTCGACTTTGGAACGGCGACTTCGGACGAGTTCCTGACAATTGGAAACGAAAGAAAGTTTCTTCCCGTCTCAAAGGACAAAACCCTTGGGCCGGATGCCGACTACGGGTTCGAATCCCCGCAGATCGCGGACGAAACGGCGGCATGGAAAAAAGTGGCGGTAAACAAGACCGCTACCAGGCTTGGCAAAGGCTCGCAATTCACCTTTCCCGCCGAACCGGGTCGCTACAAACTGAGGATCGGGATCAGCCCGTTCACTAACGCGAAACTGGAGGTCCTGGGAGGAAATCAACCCCTCGAGAAAGACCTGCTCAAGGGCGAGAAAGTCGCGGAGTTCGAGATCGATGTCGTGGACAAAAATGTGGTCATCAAGGTGTCCGACTACGCGATGCTGTCGTGGCTGACCCTGATCGATGCGGCCGTTGCCGACCTGTCACCAGTGGTCCCGGAATGACACTTTATTGCACCGGGGCATTCGCTTTCACCAGCGCCTTCGTGAGCCGGCTCTTCCTCCGATCAGCGACGTTGATGTGAATGATCCCGCGCTTGGCGGCTTTGTCCAAGGCAGAGGTGAGCATCACGAATTCGGACTTTGCAACATCCGTATTCCCATCGACAAGCGCCTTGCGGAACTTTTTCTGTTCGGTTTTGATCGCGGTGATAACACCGGCGTTGAGGTCGCGTTTGCGCGCACTTTGGCGCGCGCTTTTTGCTGCGGATTTCGTATTGGCCATAGTTTGAAGTTTTGGTGCCAGAGGGGAGAATCGAACTCCCGACCAAGGGCTTATGAGTCCCCTGCTCTACCGCTGAGCTACCCTGGCAAGCTGTTGTTTTATAGGTGGATGGTTAACTCGTCCGCTCGGCTTAATCCGACTGGAAAGCAATAGCTCATGCAAATCAGGATCAAAAATGCCAGCAATGGCCAGAGTTAAGGCGCGAACATTACCGCAATCCGCAATTCCCGCAATCGAAAAACGCATCGAAAAAATCAGCCGTGCGGAAATGCTGAATGTCGAGAAAAGTGTTTGACAACCTGCCGTCCGATGGCTTTGATCTCTCCTGTTGTTCGATTAAGGTTCGGGAATTCCTCCCGTCTCCCATTTCGAAATCCGCCAAAAGTCGACGAGATATCGTATTAACTTTTTGTCCGCCCGGGGGGGGTCATCCCGTTGGCGGATCGCCCTATCTGATATGGACCGGACCCATGATTCGTAATCCCTGTGCCCATCCCGACCCAATTGAATTTTACCATGACTGAAGATCCCAACCCTTCCGCTGCCGTAGCAGGCCCTGCGAAAACGCAATCTCCCGCGCCGGGCAGGCGCCCGCGTGCTCCCCGCATGCAGAGCCCTTCTCGCAGCCGGCGTGCCAAAAGTCCCTCGCCCTCAGATTCCGCCATTCCAGAGAGGGAATCGGAAGCGCCGATTGCAGAGCTGCCACTCTCCGCACCAGCCGCACCAGCTGCACCAGCCGCACCAGCCGCACCAGCCGCACCAGCCGCACCAGCCGCACCAGCCGCACCAGCCCGCCCTCCGCAGCCACCTGCTCCTCCGGTGTATGCCGAAGGGATCGTCGAAGTTTCCGGAAAAGGCTTCGGATTCCTCCGGGAAGCCCGAAGAAATTTTGCTCAGTCGAACAACGACATATTTGTCACTCCCGAGATCGTCCGCAAATACGCCCTGCGCGACGGGATGTGGATCCGCGGCGAGACCCGGCGCGGCGGGCGCGGCCCGCAGCTCTTCCGGCTGACCGAGCTTGAGGGAGAGGATCCTGACAGCTTCCAAAACCTTCCGGTTTTCGAGGAGCTGACGACGATCAACCCGAACAAGAGGATCCGGATGGAGACGGTTCCCGAGCGCTACACCACCCGCGTGATGGATCTGATGACGCCCGTAGGCAAGGGCCAGAGAGGTCTCATCGTCGCCCCGCCGCGCACCGGCAAGACCACACTCCTCCAGCACATCGCCGACGCCGTGGTGAGGAACCACACGGAGATGAAGCTGATCATCCTCCTCGTGGACGAGCGCCCGGAAGAGGTCACGGAGATCCGGCGCACTGTGCCGAGCGCCGAGCTCATGGCCAGCTCGAACGACTGCGACATCAAAACGCACACGCGCATCGCGCAGCTAGCCATCGAGCGCGCCAAGCGGCTCGTCGAGATGGGCAAGGACGTCTTCGTGCTCATGGACTCGCTCACCCGCATCGGCCGCGCGTTCAACAACGCGCAGGGCGGCGGCGGGCGCACGATGTCCGGAGGCGTCGATGCCCGTGCCCTCGAGATCCCCCGCAAGCTCTTTGCCGCCGCACGCAATACCGAAGAGGCCGGGTCGCTCACGATCATGGCAACCGCGCTCATCGAGACAAACAGCCGGATGGATGAGCTCATCTTCCAGGAGTTCAAGGGAACCGGCAACATGGAGCTCGTCCTCGACCGCAAGATCAGCGACCAGCGGATCTACCCGGCGGTGGACATCTTTCTCTCGGGTACCCGCCGCGAGGAGCTCCTCCTGCCATCCGAGGACCTTCACAAAATCAATGTCATCCGCCGCGGGCTAGCCGGCCACAAACCGATCGAAGCCATCGAACGGCTCCTCTTCTTTATCCGAAAATTTCCGACCAACGAGGAGCTGCTCAAAGGCCTTCCGTCTTAGCCCGGATTCTTAGGCAGTCCGTTCCGTTGCCCCTCCGCAAATCGAGAAGGGCCGGGAACGGCAGCGATTCTTTGCCTGGATCAGATCACCTCGCGGAGCTGGATCGAGTCGAATCGCTCGCAGCCCGCCATGACGTCGCTCAGGATGATCAGCTGGTCGCCCTTGACGATGAGCCCGCGGCGCTCAAGCTCCTGCTCTGCGTCCGCGATCGTATGGTCGGGGTCAATCCCGAAGGGCATCTGGATCGGGTGCGTGTTCCAGTTCAGCGCCAGTCGGCGCACGACCTCGGCCGACGGAGAAAATGCAAAGATCGGCGCGTTCGCCGGGCGCAGATGGCTGGCGTGGTCCGCCATATACCCGCGCCGTGTGAAAACAATAATTTTTGCGTTCGGGAAAGAATTGGCAAGGCTCACCGCCGAATGCACGGTTTTGAGGCGGGTCGTGTCCACGATGGCCCCCTTTGCATAGCCGGCTCCTCCGCTCCGCTCGATCCTCCGGGCGACGCGATCGAGGATCTTCACGCACTCGACCGGATATTTCCCGACCGTGGTTTCTCCGCTGAGCATGATGGCGTCCGCCTGCTCGAAGACCGCGTTCGCGACGTCTGTGATCTCGGCTCGCGTGGGCAGCGGGTTCTCGATCATGCTCTCCAGCATGTGCGTGGCGACGATGACCGGCCGTCCGAACTGGACGCACCTTTTGGTGATCCTGCGCTGGATGATCGGGAGCTCCTCCATGGCGCATTCCACGCCCAGATCGCCCCGGGCGATCATCACCGCATCCGCAGCCCGGATGATGTCGTTCACGTATTTGACCGCATTTTGGTCTTCGATTTTTGCGATTGTGCGGGCGGTGCTCCCGTGCTCGCGCAGCACGCGTTTGAGCTCGATGATGTCTGCCGCTTCGCGGCAGAAGCTCAGGGCGACCAAGTCCACCCCGAGCGCAGCCCCGAGCTGGATGTCTTCCAGATCCTTCTCGGTCAGCGGGGGAAGGTTCACCTTCACTCCGGGCAGGTTGATGTGCCGCCGCGAACCGAGAGTTCCTGAGGTGAGCACCTCGCACCGGATGCAGTTCGCCTTCTTTTCGAGCACCTTCATGTGCATGACCCCGTTGTCCACCAGCACGGTGTCCCCGATCGAAATGTCATCCACCAGCCCGTCGTAGTTCACGTCGGTCGAGAACTGCTCGACGCTGCGCGCGCCTCGGACGGTGAACTCGAAGATGTCCCCGGGTTTCAGGTTGAGCTTGGTCTTCAAGTCGCCCGTCCGGATCGATGGCCCCTGGGTGTCCATCATGATCGCTGTCACGGATTTCATCTCCAAGGAGATTTTCCGGATCTTGCCGACAATGTCCCGCACCCAGTCATGGGTTGCATGGCTCATGTTGAGACGGAAAATATCCGTCCCTGCGGCAATCATTTCCGCCAGCTTCTCTGGGGATTCCGTTGCCGGCCCCAAAGTGCAGATGATTTTTGTCTTGCGCATCGTGAGTTGGCGGAAGTTCTGGGCCCGGCAGCCCGGGCAGTTCGCCTTTGCGGCTTGGTCAGGCGATCGACGTATCGACGTTCACCCGGCGGCCATTTTTGTCGAACTTCACATTCCCCGCCACAAGGGCAAAAATCGTGTAGTCGCGCCCGAGGCCGACATTCCGGCCCGGGTGAAACTTCGTTCCGCGCTGGCGCAAGATGATATTCCCCGGGATCACCGACTCACCGCCAAACTTTTTTACGCCGAGCCGTTTGCTTTGGCTGTCGCGTCCGTTTTTGACACTTCCCTGTCCTTTTTTATGAGCCATGACGAGTTATTTGGTAGAGATGGATTCGATCTTGAGCTTGGTGAGTTGGCGGCGGTGACCGACCGTGCGGTGGTAGCCTTTGCGCCGGCGGAACTTGAAGGCGATCACCTTGTCGTCCTTAAACTGCTCGACGACCTCGGCCGTCACTTTCGCGCCAGCCACGAAGGGCTCGCCAATCGTGACCGACGACCCGTCCGCGACCAGAAGAACCTCGGAAAGCTCGGCCTTCGCGCCGGCTTCGACGTCCAACTTTTCCACTTCAATTTCATCGCCTTCGGCGACGCGGTATTGTTTACCGCCTGTTTGAATCACTGCGTATGCCATAAATTTTCGTTTCGTTGAGAATCGAGGACCATGCTGCAAAAGATTTCTTACCGCAAGAGGAAATTTCTCTCTTGCCAAACATTTCTCTGGCGATAGGCTGAGTGGCTCAATTGCTCGGGTGGTGAAATGGCAGACACGTACGTTTGAGGGGCGTATGCCGTAAGGCATGGGGGTTCAAGTCCCCCCCCGAGCACTTCTTTTATTGGCCCCCAAATCTCCTGTATAACCTTTGTTTATCGGCCTCCGCAGGTGGCCAGAGATTTTTTCGATTTTGCAGCCAAGTGCCGTTTTTTGCAGTTTTTTTGTCACAGGTTGTCACAGGATTTCGCGGATCACCATGCCTCGGGCTCCGAATCATCGTCCTTCATTTGGGGGGCCTTCCGATCATTGCGACGGTAAGTTCCGACTGAATCCTGGGAAATACTCGTGCGCGTGAAAACCTTGCGAATCGCATCAAGTTGGTTCTGTGAGGCTTGACGGTATAGATGAGACCTCGAAATTCCCAACTCCTTCGCAAGATTCGAAGCCGATACGGATTGTCCGGTCGAGGTAAGCTCCCTGGCGGCGACCGCGAGGAGCAAACCAATGTCTTCGCGGCCCAGTTCGGCCACCAACTTTTCGCCGGCAGTGATGTGGAGGACGCCGGGCTCAGTAAAAAACTCACGATAGCGATCATCCTCAGGATCAAGCGTTGCAATATCCGCATATGTCAGGTCTTTTAGTGCGGCGCTGACTCGAAGGCTCAAGGGCCACCCCATCCTTCGTTCAGATTCCGTGCGGCCGTAACCCGAAGCCCACCGCTTTTCCCAAGCAGTCCGGGAAAAAGATTCAGCGCTTTTTGCAATTTCATCATAGCGCCTGATTGCCTCTTTGGGAATACGCCAGTGTCCTCCTTTTGTTCGATGGGCGCCCGGGATGAGTCCACGATCGCACCACCGACGGACAGTCCTTTCCGACTTCCCCAACTGAAGAGCTAGGTTTTTTAAAGTGAAGTTTCGGCAGTGGTGTCGCCTAGGAGCTTTTTTCCATGCCTGCATTTTTGCGATCGCCTCCTCCAAACCGGACATAAGGGACATTATCGCCGAGGGTTATATGCATCTGCAAATCCAAAATTACGCAACGGAGTTCATTCACGCTCCGGAGGCGGCAGCACTGGTGCCGCTGCCTCTGAGGACTTTTCATGATTACGTAAAAAGAGGTCTGATCCCCTCATATAAACTGGGTAGGCACCGCC
>JBAXXX010000025.1:0-44633 GCA_037127695.1 Verrucomicrobiia bacterium
CTAGCAGGATCTGCAATGCGATCAACCCTTCCAGCGCTTGATGCCGGGAACTTCGAGATCGAAGAGGTCGAGCACGCGGCAAACTGATTGGTCGACGATGTCGCCGACCGTTTGGGGCTGGTGATAGAACGATGGGATGGGCGGAGCGATGATGGCCCCCATTTCGGCGAGGGCTGTGAGGCTGCGAAGGTGGCCGAGGTGGAAGGGTGATTCGCGGAACATGAGGACAAGGCGCCGGCGTTCCTTGAGCACGACATCTGCGGCGCGGGTGAGCAGCGACCCTGTGATGCCATGGGCAAGGCTCGACATCGTCCTGACCGAACACGGCGCGACAATCATTCCCATCGTGCGGAATGAGCCGCTCGCAATCGATGCGCCGATGTCCCGATCGTCGTGCACCACATCTGCCAGGCCCCCGATTTCCTCGATCGGGCGGCCGCCCTCTTCGCTGGCGGTTCGCGCCGCCGCATCCGAGGCGACAAGGTGGGTCTCGATGCCCTCGACGCCGCGAAGGATTTCAAGAAGCCGGACGCCATAGATCGTCCCCGAGGCTCCGGTGATCCCGATGATCAAGCGCTTTTTCATGGTTCCTTGGCTCACTCCCCGGACAAATCCCACGCGACGATCGTGCGCGAGCGGCGGCTGAATTCGACTCCGATGAGGTGGATGGCCTCGCCGGACGCACGGTGGCGGTCGGCGTAGCCTCGCTCACGGATCTGCGCGAGCGCCGAGCCGTCGGGCTTGTCTGCGACGAGCTTGAACTCGAAGAGATACACCCGCCCGGCGAACCGCATCGCCATATCGAGCCTCCCCGCGTTGCTGGATTCCTCGACCGTGATATCGAGCCCGAGCGAGGCGAAGAACGCATAAAAAACACTCGCATAGTAGCCTTCGTATTGGGCGATCGTGTTGTTCGCATACCACTGGTGCGGGATCGAATCGTAGAACGCCTTCAAATGCGCCCCCATGCCGGCCAAGTCGTTGGCAAGCAGCAGGTCCCCGAGACGGCTTTTGGCCAGCACTCCCGCATGGCTGTCGGGCGTCCAGTCCAGCAGGAAGCTGTTATTGAGGCTTTGGTAAACCTCACGGTTCGGGTAGCGGAGCCTGTATTCGAAGCACTCGAACCGCTCCTCTTGGGAGGCGATGGTGAGGTATCCGGCCTGGAAGAGCAGCGCCTCGGTCGGGATGTTCCCGACGTCGAACGTCGAAAGCAGGGCCGCATCGGTCTGCAGGTTCGAGAGCTCGGGCAAAAACGTCGGGCGTTCGCGCAGCAGCTTGAGCAGAAACGTCGGCGTGCCGGTCTCATACCAGTAGGGGCGGAACTGCCGCTTGTCGAAAAGCAGGAGCAGGTCGAAGGGGTTATAAACCGACTCGCCCAGCCAGTTGTAGCCGTTATACCACGCGCGGATCTTCTCTCGGTCGAGGCCCTCGAGCTCCGGCGCGAAAACCGCATCCACATCGGCCTCGGTGTAGCCGCAGATCGCGCTGTAGCGGGGGTCCACGGTGATGTCATCCAAGTTGTTGAGCCCGGAAAACAGGCTCACCTTGGAAAATTTCGAAACCCCGGTGAGGAAGACGAACCTCAGGTCGGCATCGGCCCCCTTGAGCGCGGAGTAAAGGTTTTTCAACCCCTCGCGCATTTCGATCGCGGCCTCCGGCTTTTCGATGTTGTCGAGGATCGGCTTGTCGTATTCGTCGATGAGAACGACCGCCCGCTGCCCTGTGGTTTTATGGGCTTTGGCGATGAGCTCGCTGAAGGTCCACGAAATGTCATTGCCTTTCCGAGGCAGAGCAATGCCGAGACGCTCGGCATTCGCTTCCATCGTATTCCAAATCCGTGCGTCCAACTCCGCCCGGTCGCGCAGCACCCCGTCGGAAAAGCTGATCCGGATGACCGGATGCTTGCGGCTCCAGTCCCAGCGAGTCTCCGCGTGCAGCCCCGCAAACAGCTTCTGGTTGCCCTCGAAAAGCTCCTTGAGCGTATCGAGAAAGAGGCTCTTGCCGAACCGCCGCGGCCTCGAAAGGAAGTAATAGCCGCCCTTTTCGATGAGATCGAGAGCGAACGCCGACTTGTCCACATAGTAATACCCTTCCTCGCGGATCTTCGCTAGCGTCTGGATCCCGATCGGCAGCTTGAGGCGTTGCATAGAAGGATTCTCGGCGAAATCGCCCGCCGCGTCAATGCGGGGGGAAGCGTAACGTCTTGACACGCCGCGGGCCGCGGGCCGAATCTTTCGTCCCGCAATTTTCCGTCTGAAACCTGACTCGGACTCGCATGGATCACCTGAACGAAATTTGGATCAAATCGCTGAAGGTTCGCGCGCGGATCGGAGTCGAGGAAGCCGAGCGGCTGGAGCCCCAGGAGCTCCATGTGGATCTTTGCATTCAGCCGCCTGTGCCGTTTCATTTGATGGAGGACGATGTGCGGTGCACGATTGACTATGCGGCAGTGGCCGGCCGGGTGCGGGAGCTGGCCGGGGAGGGGGAGCGCCGCCTCATAGAAA
This sequence comes from Verrucomicrobiia bacterium, assembly GCA_037127695.1. GTDB lineage: Bacteria > Verrucomicrobiota > Verrucomicrobiia > Chthoniobacterales > Terrimicrobiaceae > QYQL01. The sequence continues at coordinate 2,505 of JBAXXX010000025.1, forward strand.
CTCTTGCTTCGGATATCGCCCGGCTTCTCGTCGGCGAGTTTCATGCCGACGCCGTGATCGTCGAGGTGAGGAAGTTCGTCCTCCCGAACGCGGGCCACGCAGCCGTCCGATTCCGCCTCGAGCGCTGACCCGGCCGCAAGGGCTGGTCAGCGGGGCGCGGCAGGCAGGCGGTTGGACTCGATCGCCTTGATCGCCTCGCGGATGTCGCGCGATTCTTCCGGGCCCTGGCTGCCATCGAGCGCAAGCCTGTAGTGCGCAAGCGCCTGGTCGGGAAATCCTCGCTGCGCCCACGACTGGCCAAGGAAAAGGTGGATCCGGGCCGCTGCGCCCTTGTCATCCCGCGCCAGCCGGAGAATCTTTTCCAGCGCCTCCGTCTCGGCGGAAAAATCTTTGGCCGCGCGCGAGGCACGCGCATGCAGGAGGAGGACCGGGAAGCTGCCGGGAAAACTTTCTGCGAGCCGGGAGGTCATCTCGAACGCCTTCCCGCTGGCTCGCATTTCCAGAAGCGACCAGGCGAGGAGATACTCCGCCTCGAAGTTGCCCGGGCGTTTCAGCAGGGCTTTGTCCGCGAGCTTCCGCGCCTGCTCCCATCGTTTTCTGGAGGCGGCAAGGGTGGAGGCGCGCACGAGGACTTCAAAATCGGATCCGGAGGTTTTCATCGCCTCATCCATGCGCTGGGTCGCGCGGTTTCCGAATCCGGCGGCATCGAGGCAAAGCGCGTATTGCGCCAGAAAAACTGCTTCGTCGCGCGGGGAGGAAAACGTCGGGATCTCCGCCTCCGAGCGATCCGGCGAGGCACCGCGCAGGAAGACCACCCCTTGGTTATCCAGTGCGGCAAGGTGCCAGTCCGGCGAATCGAGCAAATGCCGGATCAAGGGTTTCGCCTCGGCAAGCCCTCCGGAAAGCAGCACGGCGGAGAACGGGCGCCTCCGGTCTTCCTCCTTCCAGCTCGCGGGGGACTGGACAATGGGTTTCAGGAGGAGCTCCTGGTCAACCAGCGACGGTGCCAGGGAGGCCACCATCGCGACGGCAGGCGGGTTGATAAAGACGCGCTGGGGGCTGGCTTTTACTCTCTCGACGAGGGCGACGGGAGCAAGGAGCCGAATGTCGCCCAGGCGGTATTGCCAAGCCAGCCACCCGCTCCAGAGCCCGTTGACAGCGGAAGCCCCCCAGAGGACCCAGACGCAAATGCCCGCCCGCCTCCGCCATGGCCCGGCAGCTTTTTCTGCCGCAAAAAACAGGACGAGGAACCCCAGCGCCCACGGGGCGGCCGCCCAGGCAGATCGCACGATTTCCGCCCCCGCCCACCCTCCGGCGCCGAGCGAGGCGGCCACCAGCCGGTCGGACCATGCGCCGCCCAGAGATCCCCGGCCAGCCGAGGAGATCGCCCCCGCAAGGTCGAAGGCATTCGGCATGGCCTGGCAGATGCCGGCTGCAGCCGCCGCAAGAATGAGGAAGGGTTTCTTCAATGGCAAAGGGAGTGCTCGGGGGAATATGGGCGGCCCTTGCCATCTCGTGCAACCGTTTTGTCCCGGCTTAGGAGCCGTCCGGCCATTCGGCCGGAGACTCAATCGCTGCCGCGAGAATCTGCAGATAGTCCGCCCGCGGGATTTCGACGGCCCCGAACTTCGCCAGATGCGGGGTGACCCACTGGGTGTCGAGCAGTCGGAAGTTGCCTTTTTTCATCATGGCGACGAGGCGGCAAAGAGCGACCTTCGAGGCGCCGGCCGCGCGGTGGAACATGGATTCCCCAAAAAATGCCGCGCCGATGCGCACTCCGTAGAGCCCGCCGGCCAGCTCTCCGTCCCGCCAGACCTCGACCGAGTGGGCGTGCCCGGCCCGGTGGAGGGCGACGTAGCTGCGGAAAATCGTCTCGTCAATCCACGTCTCCTCGCGCTCCGCGCAGGCTCGCATCACCTTCTCGAAGGCAGTGTCCAGGTGGACCTCCCAGGCCGGGTCACGAAGCGTCCGCCTGGTGCCATGGGGGATGTGAAATCCCTCCAGCGGAATGATCGCGCGCGGATCGGGGGAGAACAGGCGCAGCCCGCCGGGGTCGGCCATTGGAAAAACTCCCCGCCTGTAAAACTCCAGAAGCGTATCCGGAGGAATCGTGTTTGCCATGCCGCAACAAATCACTATTCTGCGGGGCATGAAAGGCGTGATCTTGTTCTTCAGCGTGGCCCTCCTGTTCCTGATGGGCGCCTGTTCGGTTGCCGAGCAGGATGCCGCCGGCGTCGGCCAGAAATTTCAGAATGGCATCCAGGGCCGCGGGAGCATTGTTCCGAACGACCCCACCAGGGATTCGTTCGGGCCGGAATACCGTTGATCCTGCGGGGCAGCCTGGCCCGGAGATTTTTCGATGGCCGCTGAATCCCGTTTTCCATTTTTTCCCATGAGCGACAACCAACCACCAGGCGAGAAAATCCTGATTTTAGATTTCGGGTCCCAATACACGCAGGTCATCGCGCGCCGGGTGCGCGAGTGCAGCGTCTATTCCGAGATCGTCCCGTTTCACACGAAGGCCTCGGAGATCCGCGAGCGGAACCCCTCGGGGATCATCCTCTCCGGCGGCCCGGCAAGCGTCTATGCGAAGGATGCCCCGCAGGCAGATAAAAAAATATATGGGCTGGGGGTTCCGATCCTTGGGATCTGCTATGGGATGCAGCTTATCGCGCACGGGCTGGGCGGGAAGGTCGAGCGGTCCGACCACCGCGAATACGGGCCAGGAAAACTGAAGGGCGACCCTCGCTGCGCGCTTTTTCACGGCCTTCCGGCCGAGCTGGATGTCTGGAACAGCCACGGAGACAAGCTCACGCGGCTTCCGGCCGGATTTCGCGCGCTCGGGCGCACGGAGAATTCCCAGCATGCGGTCATCGGGGACACGAAGCGGAAGATCTTCGGCCTGCAGTTCCACCCCGAAGTCGTGCACACCCCCCGAGGGAAGGAGATCCTTGCGAACTTCGTGCATCGGGTGTGCGGATGCCGCCCGTCGTGGACGATGGAATCGTTTATCGAGCGCACATGCCGCGAGATCCGCGAGCAGGTCGGCAGCGGAAAGGTCATCCTCGGGCTGAGCGGCGGGGTGGATTCCTCGGTGGCCGCCGCCCTCATCCACAGGGCGATCGGCGACCAGCTCACCTGCATCTTTGTCAACAACGGGCTCCTCCGCAAAGACGAAGCCTCGGCTGTCGAGAAGCTTTTCGCCGGGGAATTCCGGATCCGGATGCAGACGGTCGACGCCTCGAAGCCGTTCCTTGCAAAGCTCAAAGGCGTCACCGATCCCGAGCGCAAGCGAAAGATTATCGGCAGCGAATTCATCAAGGTCTTCGAGGCGGCCGCGCGCGACATCAAAAAGAAATCGCCCGGCGAGTATCGGTTCCTTGCGCAGGGGACGCTTTATCCGGACGTGATCGAAAGCATCTCGATTTCCGGGAACCCAGCCGCGCTGATCAAGAGCCACCACAACGTCGGAGGGCTTCCCGAGCGGATGAAGTTCGAGCTCGTCGAGCCGCTCCGCCAGCTCTTCAAGGACGAGGTCCGCCGGGTCGGCGCCGAGCTCGGGCTCTCGAAGGCGATCGTCCAGCGCCAGCCGTTTCCCGGCCCCGGGCTCGCGGTTCGCATCCTGGGCGAGATCACTCCGGAGCGGCTCCGTATCGTCCGCGATGCCGACGCTATCGTCATCCAGGAGATGAAGAGCTCCGGCTGGTATGACAAGGTTTGGCAGTCGTTCGCCGTGCTGCTTCCCGTGCGCTCGGTTGGAGTGATGGGAGACGAGCGCACCTACGACTACACGATCGCGCTCCGCGTCGTTCAGAGCCACGACGGCATGACCGCCGACTGGGTGCGGCTGCCCTACGCACTCCTCGGCCGGATCTCCGCCCGCGTGATCAACGAGGTCGAAGGCGTCAACCGCGTCTGCTACGATGTCTCCAGCAAGCCTCCCGCAACAATCGAATGGGAATGACCAGCCGCCGCGCGATTTACCCCGGAAGCTTCGATCCGGTCACCTTCGGCCACCTCGACGTCATCTCCCGGGCAGCCCACCTCTTTGATTCCGTCATCGTTGCGGTGGCGGTCAGCGAGGGGAAAACCCCGCTTTTTTCTGTCGATGACCGGATCCAGATGCTCCAGGAAAGCACCGCGGACAACCCCGCGATCGAAGTGGTCCCGCTCTCCGGTCTGCTCGTGGATTTCGCCCTTGAAAAAGGCGTCTTCACGGTCATCCGCGGCCTCCGCGCGGTCTCGGATTTCGAGTTTGAATTTCAGATGGCCCTGATGAACCGAAAGCTCGAGGCGCGCCTCGAGACGGTGTTCCTCACCCCCAAAGAGGACTACACCTACCTCAGTTCGCGGATCGTGAAGGAAGTCTCCCGGCTCGGCGGAGACGTCAGCCAGTTCGTCCCGGCTCCCGCCGCCAGAAAGCTCAGCGAGATCCTGAAGTAAGGAGCCCCGTCAATAAAGAACCTCGGAGCAAGCCCCGAGGCATTTGGAGGGATCGGCTCCGTCCGGTCCACTGCCTATCCATCGGACGACACGGAGGTCGTCCCTCCAGCAACAAAGCCGAAGCAAGCTTCGGGGTATCAGACCCAAAGGGAATAAAGGTAGCAACCTCGCTTGTTCTTTTGGCCTCTGGCCGCAGCCTATTGAACAGTGCTTCCGTTGCCGACGTATTGGGCCGTGTAGGTATCGAACTTCGTTGACGTCCCGGCCTTGGGCTGAGATTTCAAGTCGTACACATTGTTGCCGACGATCTGGCTGCTCTGGGTATCGAAGACCATCACGGACGGTCCGGAGGTGGCGGCAGCCGCTCCGCTCTTTTCCGTATTGATTGCGATATACCGAGGCTCCGGCGCCGGCTTGGCGGATTTCTTAGCGGTCGAACCGGAAGAGGATCTTGAGGAGGACGAGGCGAGGCGGGTCGCCTCAGCACGTTTTGCCATGTAGAGGCGGGCGCGCTGCTCGGCGACCTGGCGTTGGCGTTCGGTGGCCTGGTGTTTTGCAATCACGTAGGAGGCGCCGGCAACAAGCACAGCCGCCCCGGCCGTCACTGGGATCACGATGCTCGGATCCACACCCGCCAGGGCGAGAGGAACCCCGACGGCGACCGCAGTGAGCCCGCCGAATAGCGCGGCGTTCTCCCCAGGGGTCATATTTTCGCAGGCGGAGGTAAAAATAGCCAGGCTGAGCAGGGAGGCAACAATTTTGAGCGATCGAACACGATTCATAGATGTCATCAACTACCAATGCAGGAGGGGAAGCGGCAAGCAGAAAACTTTGATCCCGATGCAGATTATTTGCTTTCCAATAGGGGGACGCCTTTTTGGCGGCACCATTCGACGGCGGACGGGTTCCCGCCTTTCGCCGCACGGAGATACCATTCCTTCGCTTCGTCCGGCTTTTTTTCGCCCACAAGCCCGCCTTCCAAGGCCATCGCGTAAAAAAACATGCACATCGGGCTGCCTTGGTTTTCGGCGCCGTCCTTCCAGATGGCGAACGCCTTTTGGGGATCTTTTGGAACCCCCTGCCCGTTGGCATAGAGAACTCCGATATTGGCTTGGGCGTCCGCGTTGCCGAGCCTTTGCGCGGCGGAAAAAAGGCGGAATGCCTCCTGGTAGTTTGGAGCAAAATACCCTGGCAGGCCCTTCTTGAGCATGTCGCCGAGCGTATTCATGGCCTGGGGGTGGTTGAGGGCCGAAGCGGCCTGGAGAACTTCCACCGCTTTGATTTCGCTGCGGGGAACCCCCCTCCCGTAGCGGTAGCAATCGGCGAGCGCCACCATCGCGTCGCTGTCGCCCGCAGCGGCCCCCTGCTGGAACCAGCCCACGGCCGCAGGGAAATCCGGCGGCGCCCCACCGAAGCGGTTTGCCATCATCAAGCCGGCTTGCGTCATCGCTTCGGTCTGGCCGTTTGCCGCCGCCGCCTTAAACCATTTGAGCGCCTCGTTTGGCTCGGTCGTCCGCAGGCTTTCCCCAAGAAGAATCTGGGCGGAAATCACCTGCTGCCGGGCCGCCGATTCCAGCGGCTTGCGCAGCGCAATAAATTTTTGGCGGGTTAGCTTGTCGGCATTCGATCGCAATTTTGCCGAGATCATCTCCATCTGCCTCCGGGGGTCATCGCTGCCCGGCGATGCCTCCAAGGCCTTGGAAAAATTCTCGAGCATCCCGGCATTGTCATCGCTGGCACGGCACTCTTCAGCCGCCCGCAAAAATGGTGCGGAAGGATCCTCTGGCGGCGGCTCTGGCGCGGCCGCCGGCGCATCTTCCGTGGCGGGTTTGCTCTGTTCGGCAGGGGGCGCAACATCGCTGGCCCGAGGCTTGGAAAACACGAAAACAGCAAGCCCCGCCACCAGCGCGGCCGTGCAGCCGGCAGTCGCCAGCACCCACAAGCGAGCCGGCCGCCCTGCGGCTGGGGGGGGGGAGTTGGCAGCTGGCGAGGCCGGCGGCCTTTTCGTGACCGTGCGTGCGGGTGCTCGAGAGACCCGGCGCGAAGGTTGCTGCTTCAGCGCCGCCACAAATTCCGAGGCCGTCCGAAAAGCCTGAGCTTCTTCCATCCCCCTCCGCAGCACCGCGTTGCCCTGGGCCGCCAGCACCGGCACAGGAGTCCAGCCCCCCTTCCCCTGGCGGCAGCCTCCGAGCAGCTCGTAGGCGAGGTGCGCCAACAGCTGGGGGAACGCCATCGCCTGCGCCGGGTTTTCAGACGTCTCGAGCTGGATGGTCGCCCCCGGAACCAACGGCATCTCAGGCTGAAAAACCGCCTCGATGTCGGTGCAGGCACACACGTTGGCAAACGAGAGGTTTGTCCCGCTGAGGGAAATGGTCGCAAGGTTGCGCGAAACAACCGGCTCGCCCGATGCGCCGAGGCGATCCAGCTCCGTGGCCATCGCGCCGAGAACCGCCTCTGCCTCCGAAGGCGGGAGAGCCCGCCGCTTTTTTAGAAGCTCGAGCAGGGAAAACGTTGTGCGCGGGGCCGGGGGCTCGCACGGTCCGGAGGGCAGGCTTGGAGCCGGGGGGGGCTCGCACGGGCCTGGCGTGGCGCTCGTCTCGAGCAGCGCGGCCTCGAGGCAGTTCCGAAGCTCCTGCGGGGTCTGAATCCTGTCTTCCGGGCGCTTGGCCAGCATTTTTTCCAGAAGCCCCCGGAGGCTGCCGGGCACCAAATCGAGCGGCGGAGGCTGGTGAAGGCACCTGTCGAGGACGGTCGCCAGCGCCCCGCAAAACGGGGGGCGTCCCGCCAGCATCGCAAAGAGCGTGGCGCCGAGAGAGTAGATATCCGAGCGCGCGTCCACCTCCTGCTCGTTGATTTGCTCGGGGCTGGCATAAAAGGGAGTTCCCAAAAAGCCTGATGCCTGCGAGAGCGTCGCCCCGTCCATGGAGGCAGCAACGGATTTTGCCAGGCCGAAATCCACAAGCTTTGCCATCACCTGCCCGTCCCCGCTGTTGAGGAGCATGATGTTCGCCGGCTTGATATCGCGATGCACAAGCCCTGCCCGATTCAGCGCATGCAAGGCGCTGCAGATCTGGATCGCAATCGTCAGGCTCATCTCCGGTGTCAGCTTTTCCACCCGGCTCAGCTCCTCCTCGACGGAGACGCCCTCCACAAGCTCCATCGCGTAAAAAACTTCCTCGCCGGTCTGGCCGAGGTAGAAGACGCTTGCGACGTTGGGGTGGTGGACAGCCGCCGCCGAGCGGGCTTCGCGGAGGAACCTCTCCCTCGCCACCCCGTCGGCAAAAAGGGCGCTCTGGATGACCTTGAGCGCCACATGGCACTGCAGGCGGCTGTCGAATGCCTTGTAGGTTACCCCCATGGCTCCCTGGCCCAAAACCCACGGGGAGCCGTCCGGACGAAGGGCCACTTCAAAGTGGTCGTAAGAGGTTGTCTGCGAGGTCATTACTGGCTGTCGCTAGTCATTGAAACGGATCTCGTAGCTCTCGGCGGCTCGCGGGGTATTGCCGGAAGGCTGCGCGCTCTTGGGCGCGGGCTGGTCGGCTGGCGGTTTCCGGGCCTCGCCCCCGCCACGGGAATCCCCCCAGTCAATCACGCGGGCGGAGCCGCCCTGCTGCGGCTGTGGCTGCGGCTGCTGGGCGGACTGCTGCGGGCGGCTTGGCGGCGCGGGAGCGGGCTCGGCCTGGGGCTTCCGCTCGGCTGCGGGGGAGCTCCTCGCCACGGCCGCCGCCTGGAGCTCGCGCAGCACCGATTGCCCGGGCATCTGCCACGTTCCATCCGCGCCCGCCCGCGACTCAAAAACCACCTTCGGGAGGTCCGGAGTGAGGGCGGATCCGCTGATCGGAACCAGGTTCAGCTCCACGGTCGCACGGTAGGGATCGCTCGACTCATACAGGTAAAAAATCCGGCCGGCCTTTGCCGGGGCCGGACGGTATCCTGGAAAAGCGGCTTTTGCGGTTTGGTCGAGAGATTTCAGCCCCTTGTCCAGGCCCTCCTTGAGCGAGGCTACGGGAAGGATGTTCCCCCGCGCAAGCCCCTGCTCGGCCGCCGCCTTGTCTTTCGCCGCCAGATCCCGCTCCGACTCCGCCTTGCGGATTTTTTCACGGAGCCCCGCCAGCTCGGCCTGCATGCTGACATCGCTGGTATCGCATCCGGAAAGAGCTAGCAGAAAAACCAGCCCACCTGCCAGGCTGGCCCGCAAAGAAATGCCGGCCGCCCGGCAGCGGCGGCAGCATATGTCATCCGCAGGATGGGTCGTAAGAATGGAGTTTTTTGTTTCCATAAGCCTGGGATGCGAGTATGAACATGCCCGCCGTATTTTCAAACCATAACGTGATGCAACCTTCGATTCGCCATCTCTTCTCCCTTGTCTTTTTCTCGGCCGTAGCGGCCTCCTCGCCATTGGGCGCGCAGCAGCCGGATCCGTCCCCCGCCCCGCCCAAGCCGGCATTCGACCCGAGCAAAGCCAAGGCCGAAGTCGCGAGGCTTCCGCTCCCCAGCCCGTATGACAAGCTGCTGGCCATCGAGACCGCCGCGCGCGGGCGCCCGATCAAGTGGGGGAAAGTCTACGACGTCGTGGCCATCGATGTGGATGCCAATAGCTGCCCGGACAAACCCGCTGCGGCCCTCGCTCTCGGAGTCAAGATCGCCGACGGCCTGGTCGCCGTGAAATCCCAGGACATCGAAAAGCTCAACTCCTGCGCCACGCAGATCGAAAACCTCGCCAAGAAGCTGGGTGCCGGACAGGAGGAGCTCAAGCGCGCCCGCCTGGTCCGTGAAAATGCCAACAAGGGCAAGTGGCTCGACGTCTTTTTGGAGCTGGGGTTCCTCCAGGCCGACATCATGAAGATCCTCAACCGGCCGGAAAACCTCGACATGCGGAAGCTCATCATCGCAACCGGATGGATGCAGGGCGCCCGGCACGTCACATATTACCTCAAGGAAAACTATAACCCCGAGATTTCCAACGTCCTGCGCGAGCCGATGCTGGTCGGTGAATTGAGCAAGGAAATCAGCGGGCTCCCCCAGGAAGTCCGCGACAACCCGCGGGTCAAAGCCCTGCCCGAAGCGTTGAAAAACGTCCTCCCGCTCGTCTCGATCGGCAAGGACGAAAGCGTCTCAAAAGAAAATGTTGCCAAGCTCAAAAGCCTCGCCGATGCCGCAGTAAATTCTGCGCTCGACCACTAGCAGGATTTCTGAATATCGTTGCCCAATCATCCGACTTACTTATATGAAATCATCATTCCTGAAGTTGGCGGTCTGCTCGGTTTTGGCATCCGCCGCATGCCATTCGGTTCTTGCCGATCCTGCGGAGGCAGAGGATACGGCTTACAGGATGGCCAAGAAATACATGGACAAGGGATTTGCCATGGCCCCCACTGACCATTCGGGCGTGGCGGGGTCAGGAAGCGCCATCGAGTTCCTCATCCCGGTCAACAAGGGCCTCGACTACACGTTCCTTGTCGGGACGGACAAGGCCGCTCGCGACGTGGATATCTATGTCTACGATGACGTGGGCGGGCTCATCCTGGACGACCGGCGGCCTGGCCGCCTGGCCGGGGTCCAGTTCCGATCCCCCTATAACGGCACCGCAAAAGTTTACATGGTGATGGCGAATGCCGTGGGGCTTTCGGGCTGGTATGTGCTGGTCGGCCGCCGCGGAACCATCCGCCCGGATTCGACCGTCCCTTACTCCGGCGGTGCGCCGGGCGCCAATTCCCCCGCCAGTTCCTCTCCAGCAACAAACCCAGATCCCGTCGGCCCCTGACTTGTTCATACTATGAAAAAAACTGTCATTCTCCTCGCCTTCGTTACGGTCGGAATCCTGGCCTCGACGTCCTGCCGGACCACCTACATTGACCGCACGGTTTATGTGGAGGCAACGCCGAAGCCAAAGCACCACATCCACCGCCCGCACATGAACAACCCGGACAACTTTGACGCGGTGGGCAAGCCGACCAGCTACAGCTACTAAATCCCGGTCCGGCCGAGCCGGCAGGGATTTTGTCCGCAGATGCGCTGTCTTTTCGTTATCATCGAAGCGGGAGTTTGCCGGATCGAAGATCTTCCGAATGCCTCGCTCGACGTCTGCGCCGATTCGTCCGGCAAGCTATTATTTCAGAATGCTGGGAGCGTGTCCCAGCCTCTGGCCCGCATCCTCTTCGAGGACTTTTCCTGCCGGCTGACGCCGACTGGCGGCCAGGGGGTGCGCTGGCGGGGGGCTCCGCTCGCGCGGCAGACCGCGCTCAGCGACGGAGATTTTTTTGAGATTTCCGGCGCGTTCCTCTGGTTTCGGCGGCTGCCGGCAGCCCCGGTTTTTCGTGGGGCACCCTGTTCGGAAATTCCATTGCGAGGGGTTGAGCGGCTGGCCTTCGGGCGCTCGTTGGACGGGGCTGCCGCCGGAGAGGATTTTGTTTTGCTCGACCCGGATGACCGGGTGATCTCACGGCGGCATGTTTCGATCCGGAAGGAGGGCGGCGACTATTTTGCGACCGACGAAAGCCCTGCGGGGACATTCCTCAACGGGCAGCGGTTTGAGACCCAGCGCCTGACGGTCGGCGACCGGTTCCAGGTCGGCAGCTACAGCATGGAATTCACGGGGATCTCGCTGAGGCGGACCCAGCCGAGAATCGGAGGCCGGGTCGAAGCTCGGGACCTGGGGTTCCGGGTTGGCGACCGCACGATCATCCAAAACATCACGCTGTCGATCGAGCAGTGTTCATTTTCTGGAATTCTCGGAGGGAGCGGGCAGGGAAAATCCACGCTGCTCAATGCCCTCTGTGGAATCAACCCCGCGACGTCGGGAAGCGTGCTGGTCGAGGGCCGCTCGATCAGCTTGGATTCGCATTCCCTGGGGATCGGGTTTGTTCCGCAGGATGACATCGTCCACCCGGAGCTCCGCGTGGAGGATGCGGTAGTCTTCAGCGCAAGGCTTCGCCTCGATCCGCGCGTTCCAGCGCGCCCGCTCCGCCTGCTCGTCGAGGAAACGATCCGCAGGCTGGGGCTGGATGAGCACCGCTCCAAGCGCATCTCCCAGCTCTCGGGCGGCCAGAGAAAGCGGGTGAGCATCGCGACAGAGCTCCTCGACAAGCCGTCGGTGCTCTACCTCGATGAGCCATCTTCCGGCCTCGATCCCGCCACGGAGTTCTCGCTCATGCGGATCCTCCGAGGGCTTGCCGCCCAGGACTGCACCGTCATTTGCACCACGCATGTCCTTGGGCGAGCCTACCTCTTCGACAAGATTCTCTTCATTCACGGGGGGCGGGTCATTTTTGATGGCCCCCCGGATCTTGCCTATGGGTATTTCCAGGTCGAGGGCCTGGATCAGGTCTATATCCGCGTGGCAGATGAAGGGAAATCCGGAGACGAATGGGCGGAGAGCTTCGAGACGGGCGGCCCGGTGCGGACGCCCCTCGCCCACGCCCAGCCGGCATTGGACCTTTCGGCCTTTGGGGACATTCCTCCAGCCGTGCGCAAGCGCCCGGGGTTTCTTCACTCGCTCGCAACCCTCATGCACCGGCAGTGGAAAATCCTTGGCGCGGACCGGCTGAATCTTGTCTTTCTGATTGCCCAGCCGCTGCTGATCGCGCTCCTGGTCGGCTGGGTGGCAGAGGACCTTGTTTTAAGGATGTTTCTTTGTGTCGTGGCCACGCTGTGGTTCGGGTGCAGCAACGGGGCGCAGCAAATCATCAAGGAGCTGCCGATTTTCCGCCGGGAGCGGGTCTGCGGGCTCGGGCTCCACTCGTATCTGGTTAGCAAATACCTCTTCCTTGGTGGCATCACACTGCTCCAGGCGCTCGTCCTCCTGTTCGTCGTGCAGTCCACGTCCCACATCGTCAGGCCCGCAAAGATGTCCGTCTCTGAGCTGCGCGAGGAATTTCGCGACATGACGGCACCCAAGGCCACCGCCGCATCAGGAGGATTGGAAGAGAGCTTCGAGGCGGTGGAATCGGATACGGCGAACAAGCCTTCCGCTGCGGCCCCGGCGCCGATAACGCCGGCCCCCCAGCCCTCCTTACTCCCCCGTTTGGATCTCTGGATCTCCTCGGCCGCCGCATGGTTTTTTGAGCTCCGATGGAATTTCCGCGACGCAGTGGAGTCCGGCGGCCGCTCGCTTGCCGGGATTTTGTTTGTGACCGTGAGCCTGCGGGTGATCGCGCTGGCAGCGACCGCGCTAGTGGGTGTCGCCATCGGGCTGGCCGTGTCCGGCCTGGTCCAAAATACCGCCCAGGCGGTGATGTGGGTGCCGCTTCTTCTGATCCCTCAAATCCTTTTTGGCGGGGTCGTCCTCAGCCTTCCAGAGCTTTCGGCCAGCGCCCGGGCCGTCTGCCAGATCATCCCGAGCTTTTCCTGCCAGAGGCTTATGGATGTCTCCATCATTTATGGGCAGGCCGTCCCCCTGCTGAGCAACCGCACAAAAATCCCGCTATTCCTCACTCCTGGCGAAAAGGAAACCGTCCGGTGGACGTTGCAGGGAAAGGAGTATTCCGAATCTTACGACGAGCTCGCACCAGCAAATACATCCTGGCAAAACCTGGCCGTCTTCCCGCGGGCGGTCGGCCAGCACAGGCACGAATTTTCTGAGGTGATGACCAGCGAGGGCTCGACCAAGCGGATCTACAACGAGACGGCCGAGGTCCGCGATGATGTCCGCTACTCGAAAGGCCGGGTCTTCCTCAACCCGGGCCCGGCGGCCGCCTCCTGTGCCGTCGCCGGATTCTGGCTCGCGCTCTGCTACGGCATGACGTCTGCGGCGCTTGTCGCCAGGCAGAAAGGAAAGTGAGTGCAGGCTCATGCTGCAGCTCAGAGAAAATATGGTCGGGCCGCCCGTCTGGCTCAATCGCTTTCTCCAGAAAGATATTGAGGTGATGGAAATGGCGCTTAATATGGTCGCCATTGTTTTGGCTTGCCGGATCGCCTGAATCCCTGCGTCCCGAGCAAACCCGTTTTTCTATGTTACAAGAGAAGATTTCCCATAAGAAGTCGCGCAAGCAAGCGCTCCCTGGCTTCGGGCTGACGCTCGGGTTTTCTTTGGTTTACCTGTGCCTGGTTGTGCTGATCCCGTTTTCAGCGCTTTTTCTAAAAACCGCATCGGGAGGGTGGCCGCATTTTTGGGAGACCGTCACCTCTCCGCGGGTGCTGGCGTCGTATCGGGTCAGCTTCGGGATTTCTCTGATTGCGGCGCTGGTGAATGGCGTCTTTGGGGTGGTTGCGGCCTGGGTGCTTGTGCGCTATCGGTTTCCTGGCCGCCGGATCCTCGATGCGATTGTGGATTTGCCCTTTGCGCTTCCGACTGCCGTGGCGGGGATTGCGCTGACTGCGCTGTATGCGCCGCATGAGTGGCTCGGGAAATTTCTCAATCCGCTGGGGGTTCAGGTTGCGTTCACCCAGCTGGGGATTTTTGTTGCGCTGACGTTTATCGGGCTGCCCTTCGTGGTGCGCACCGTGCAGCCGGTCATCCAGGATCTTGCGCTCGAGGTTGAGGAGGCGTCCGCCTGCCTGGGCGCAAACCGGTGGCATACGTTCCGCCGCGTGATTTTTCCCGCCCTGCTGCCGTCGATTCTCACCGGGATCACGCTCGCTTACGGGCGAGCGGTCGGCGAGTATGGATCGGTTGTTTTTATTTCCGGGAACCTTCCGTTCAAAACCGAGATCACCCCGCTCATGATCATCACGAAGCTCGAGCAATACGACACCTCCGGAGCCGCAGCGATCGGGTTCGTCATGCTCGCGGCCTCGTTTGTGATTTTGGCCGCGAGCAACGGTCTGCAGGCCTGGCACAACAGGCGGCACGGAATTTCCTAAGGCCATGGCCGGCTCATCCACCATCCAGCTTCGAAACTCGGCTCCACCGCTCCGGGCGACGGCGGAATCTCCGGTCGCCAAGGGGATCCTGGTCGGCATCACGCTGGTTTTTCTTGGCCTGTTCCTGTTCCTTCCGCTGGTCGTGGTTTTTCAGGAGGCGTTCTCGAAGGGGGCCGGAGCATTTCTTCGCGCGTTTCAGGATCCCTATACGCACCAGGCGATCTGGCTCACGCTTCTCGTTGCGGCGATCGCCGTCCCTCTGAATACGGTTTTCGGGCTTGCTGCCGCGTGGAGCCTGACCCGGTTCCGGTTTCGCGGCCGCTCGTTTCTGGTGACGCTGATCGACCTGCCGCTGTGGGTCTCTCCGGTCATCGGAGGGTTGGTTTACGTGCTGATCTTCGGAGCGCAGGGGTGGCTTGGCCCTTGGCTCCGGGAGAACGACATCCGGATTATTTTTGCTGTTCCAGGCATCGTGCTCGCGACGGTTTTTGTGACATTTCCCTTTGTTGCGCGCGGGCTGATCCCGCTGATGGAGGCGCAGGGGATCAAGGAGGAGGAGGCGGCGCTCACGCTCGGTGCGAATGGCTGGCAGATCTTCCGCCGGGTGACGCTGCCCAAGATCAAGTGGGGGCTGCTCTATGGGGTGATCCTTTGCAACGCCCGCGCGATGGGGGAATTCGGCGCGGTTTCTGTCGTCTCCGGGCACATCCGGGGAAAGACGAATACCATGCCGCTCCAAATCGAGATCCTCTACAACGAGTACCACTTCGCGGAGGCCTTCGCTGTGGCCTCCCTCCTCGCCCTCCTCGCGCTCATCACGCTTTTTCTTAAGACCTACGCCGAATGGCGTGCCGAGCGCCAGCTTCGCGAAGCTTCCCTATGAGCATCACTATCTCCAACGTCTCGAAGTCGTTCTCCCGCTACCCTGCGCTCAACGGGGTGGGCGTCGAGATCCAGACCGGCGAGCTCATCGCGCTTCTCGGCCCGAGCGGATCCGGGAAAACCACCCTCCTGCGGGTGATTGCCGGGCTGGAATTTCCCGACAACGGGGGGACGGTGAGCTTCGGGGATCGCGATGTCACGGGGCTCTCGGCCTACAAGCGCCGCGCGGGGTTCGTCTTCCAGCACTATGCGCTCTTCGCTCACATGAGCGTCTTCGAGAACATCGCTTTTGCCTTCCGGGTGCTGCCTCGGCGGAAGCGCCCGCCGGAGTCGGCGATCCGGGATCGAGTCGCCACGCTGCTCGATGCCGTCCAGCTCACGGGCTACGAAAAGCGCCTGCCGACCCAGCTGTCGGGCGGGCAGCGGCAGAGGGTGGCCTTTGCCCGGGCGCTGGCCATCGAGCCGGAGGTGCTCCTGCTGGACGAGCCGTTCGGGGCGCTGGACGCGAGGGTGCGCAAAGACCTTCGCCGGTGGCTCAAGGAATTCCATCACCGCATCCGGCTCACGACGATCTTTGTGACCCACGATCAGGATGAGGCGTTCGAGGTGGCCGACCGCGTCGTCATCATCGACAAGGGCGTCATCCAGCAGTCCGGGACGCCCAATGAGGTGCGCAAAAACCCAGCCAATGACTTCGTTCGCGATTTTCTCGACCTGCGGCAATAAAGGGCTGCGCGAAACGGCAGGCCTCAGGCAGATAAAACCCCATGTCAGACTACAAAGCGAATCTTGAACAAAGCATCGAGCGGCAAGAGGCCTATTGGAGCGGAACGCTTCAGGCCGGCCCGCTGGTCACGATCTGGTTGCCGGACGCGACGCCACAAGGCGATGCGTGGCAGCTCGAGGCTGAAGAACGCCGCCTGCTAGATAAAAGGACCCTGCTCGACGATGCGATTCCGACCGTCGAAATCCAGACGGAAAGCCATACATTTAGCGCGCTGGTCGGATCCGCGATCCAGGAGGTCTCAGGAACGTTCTGGGTCGAGCCCCTGCTGAAGGACTTGCGCCACATCGGCGAGGTCGCGCTTCGGAAGGAGGCGCCTTTTTATCAGATGATCACGGAAAGAATCGCGCTCGCCGCAGCCAAGGCGGACGGCCGATACGCCATCCGGGGGATCACCACCCCCGGCATCTCGGATGTCATCGACGGGGTTTTCGGCACGGAAAACACCTTGATGGCGATGATGGAAGAGCCCGAGGGAGTGAAGGATCTGGCGGCCCGCTGCGGGAAGATCTTGAAAGAATTCCTGCGCATCCAGTTCGGGATGATCCCCCTGTTTCATGGCGGTGCGAACGCCGGGCTTGCATGGATGCCCGGGCGGGGGATGACCCTTTCTGCGGATCTGATGGTGATGTGTTCGGCCTCGCAGTTCGATGAGTTCATCGCCCCGGTCGAGCGCGAGCTGATATCGGATCTCGACGGCGCGATCTACCACGTCCATTCCACCGGCTTGCGGATCGTGGATTCCCTCCTCGAAATGGAGAAGGTCGCGGCGATAGAGATCTCGCACGACCCGAACGGGCCGGAAATTTCCGACATGGGCGAGACGCTGAAAAAAATCGCGGAGCGGAAGAAGCTTATTCTGACGGGATGGAGTCGGGAGTTCAAGCAGACCGATCTGGAATGGCTTCAGAAGAATACAGATAAAAACCGGCTCTCCCTCTATTTTCAGGGTGGAACCGTTGGACGGGGCAACGAGATCGTCTCGCAGGTGAGGGAGTTCTTCAGATAGCGACGATCCTGGCAGATGCCCCCCAGCGGTAGGTGCCGGGTCCGATGAGGTATTCGGGATGCACGTTGCGGGTCCAGCCAGTGTCTCCGCCCAAGCCCATGTGGAAGCCGTCGAGAATGAGAAATGTTTCGTTGCGCGGAACCAGCTCCCATTCGTGCCGTGCCTTGATGAGGTCTTCGGGGGAAACCGGCAGGGCGCTGAAATGGAGCAGCGGGTCGCCATCGACCCTCAGGCGCAAAGCCCCGCCACCAGCCAGCTCGAGATGCCGCACATCTTCTCGCCCGCCGCATTCCCCGGGCACTGGATAACGCTCGAGCATTTCCCGAATCGGGCGGCTCCAGAGGCCGACATGGGCGCTCGCCTTGCGGTCCGGATAGTTCTCCCAAGGGCCGCGCCCATACCATTGCGCCGCCGCCCAACCCGCCGCCAGCGGAAAGAGGATCCCGATGCGGCCGAGCGTGGAAATAGACGGAGGAACGGCGACTCTTTGCTCAAATCCCAAGGTGCCATCCGGCCGGACCGTCCAGCGGATCTTGCAGGTGATCGGGCTGGCCTCGTTTCCCAAAGCGCTCTCGACGCAGACAACCGTCGAGCCGTCATCGCAGGCGGCCGTCGAGATGCCGGCGAGCCGGCGCTGCAGGGGAACGAGCCCGGCGGCCTCCCAGCCCTTCAAATAGCTATGCTTTATGGAAAGCAGGAAGTCGTTGTCGGTCGGTGCGCGGTGCAGCATTTCGATGGCCGGCTGCGCGAGCTGCTCACGGCCCCCCGCCGACCAGGATCTAAGCAGCCCGGAGGATTCGTCCCACTCCCAATCTCCCTCAGCTGCGGAAACGCGGATGCACCCGCCGGAACGCTCGAGCCAGGACTTCCCGGCCAATGCGGAGGAACCCGGTGCCGGCGTGCGCGCGGGAGCTCCAAACGGCAGAGGGAATTGCTCCCAGGCGACCAGATGCCCGCTCCGAGCCCACGGCAGGTCGCGATCGAGCACGCAGCGCACATTGAGAAAAAGCTCTCTTCCGTCCGGATCCCCCTCGATAGCCAGCGCATCAAGAGAGAGCACGCTTTCAGCCCCGGCCGCGATTTGCGGCAGGGTGCCCGCGCCGGATTGGACGCCCCGGCCATTTTCGATGATCTCCCAATCCAGGCGGAGGTGGGAGAGATCCGCATCGTGATGCTTGTTTGCAACCGTGAGGCGCAACGGCCAGCCGGCATGCAGGGTGAGCCCGACCGGGGCTTGGAATTTTTTTGCCTCGAGGGCTCCGGGATGCGGATCGAGATCCGCGCCGACGATGCCGTTGAGCACCTGCGTGGGATCCTCGCCCGCCGCATCGTAATCGTATTGCTCGCCAAGGTCGTTGCCGTAGCCGCAGACCCGCCGGCCGTCAGGAAGGTCGAACATTAGCGCCTTGTCGGCCCAATCCCAGATGAAGCCCCCCTGGAAGGCGGGGTAGCGGTCCACAAGATCCCAGAATTTGGAGAAGTTGCCGGTGGCGTTCCCCTTTGCGTAGGCATACTCGCAAAGGATCATCGGCCGGGTCTCGTGCGGATCCTCCATCACCTTGCGCACCCACTCCAGCGGCGGATACATCGGCACCATGATATCGGTGATCTCGGCGCCAGGGTTGGCGCTCTCGTATTGCACCGGGCGCGTCGGATCGAAAAACCGGATCCAGCCGGCCATGGCCGCGTGGTTCGCCCCGACGAAGGACTCGTTGCCCAGCGACCAGAAGCAGATGCTCGGGTGGTTGCGGTCGCGCAGCACCATGCGCGTCGCCCGCTCCAGATAGGCCGCCGCCCATGTCGGATCGAGCGAGAGCAGCCCGCCCACCCCGTGGGTTTCGAGGTTCGCCTCGTCCACCACGCACAGGCCGAGCTCGTCACAAAGCTCATACCAGCGAGTGTCGTTCGGATAATGCGACGTGCGGACCGCGTTGAAATTGAGCTGCTTCATCAGCAGGATCTCGCGGCGCATGTCCTCGAGGGTCACGGCGCGTCCGCGCTCCGGATGAAACTCGTGACGATTGACGCCCCGCACGATCAGGCGGCGCCCGTTCAAGAGGACCTGCCGATCCTTGATCTCAAGCTGTCGGAACCCGACCCGGCAGCTTTGCACGTCGACCGTCGTACCCTCCGCATCAGCGAGAACCATCACCAGGCGGTAGAGATTCGGGTGATCCGGCGACCAATGGAGCGGGGCGGAGACAGGAAGGGTGAATCGAGCGCCCCCTTTTTCACATCGGGGGCCATACATCGCCGCCTGCGCGGGGAACGCCTGCGGCGCGGACTGCGCGACCAGCGCGCCGGAGGCATCGATGAGCTTGAGCGAAGCCTGAAGCCCTTCGTATTCGGCGGCCCTGGTGTTGGCGGATGGCGGCAGCGAGCGGGTCTCCAGATAAACCGTGGCGTCCAGAACCGCATCCCTGCAGGCGGCGTCGAAGGTGGTCCGTATGCGGAAATCGCGGATGTGAACCTTCGGGCGTGCTGCCAGCCAGACGCTGCGCTGGATGCCGCTCATCTGCCAGTAATCCTGGTCCTCCAGGTAGCTGCCCGAACAATACCGGAGCACGCGCACCGCGATCTTGTTGGTTCCCGCCCGGAGGAACGGCGTCACGCTAAACTCGGAAGGCAGGCGGCTGTCCTCGGCGTAGCCGATCTCCCGCCCGTTGATCCAGACATGGAACGCAGAGTCCACGGACTCGAAAATCAGCCGCACATCGCGCGCCAGCCACTCCTCGGAAACCTCGAATGTCCTCAGGTAGCAGCCGGCAGGGTTCGCCTCCGGCGGGAACGGCGGGTTCGCCTCGTAGGGGTATGCGACGTTCGTGTAGATCGGAAGATCCGGGCTGCAGGGCCGCAGCTGCCAGTTGCCAGGAACGCAAATCGCTCCCCAGGAGGAGGCGCTGAAGCTTTCCTCCCAAAACGAGGTCGGGCATTCCAGCGGAGAAGGCGCGAGATGGAACCGCCACTCCCCGTCAAGCGATTGCACGAAGGGGCCTGCGATCCGCTCGCCAAGGATCGCCGCGGCCTCGTCGGGGAAAACCCCCATGGGCGTGTGGGCGGCCTCCCGGTTGCGTCCGCTGACAGCAGGATCCTCCCACTCGTATGCGATGCGTCTCACTGCTCAGGATCTACCCGTCAGGCCGCGGAATACCCGAGGCTCACCTGCTGGTAGCGCGAGGCCGCCGAGCGGCAAAAGCTGCCAAAGGATTTTTCCTCAAGGCCGAGCCTCCCTATCACGTCGGGCTCCACAGAAAGAGTCAACTCCTCGCCGAGCAGCCCGGCCTCAATGCTTTTTGCAACCTGATTGGACAGGTAGGTGACGTCGCAAACCACGTCATTTCCGAGCGAAGGGTGGTGGTGGTGAGTGATCGCCTGAACGACCCGGGGGGGCAGGTTCCAGTGCTGCGCGATCAGCCCGCCGAGCTCGGCATGGTGGACGTTCAGCAGCAGCGATTCCGCCTCGAGGCGACCGATGTGCTCCACCTCCTCGGCCTGTTTGATGTAGCCTAATATCTCGGGGCTGATAAACCGTCCCATAATCAGCTTCCCAACATCGTGCAGCAGCGCGGCCGTAAACGACTCCGATGGAATGTCGATTTGGCAGAAGGTTGGCGCAATTTCCGCAGCCACAGCGGCGGCTACCGAGTGCCGCCAAAGCGCCCCCTCGTCGAGGCCATAGGCCGGAATGCTTGCCTGCAGCAGGGGCTTGGCGTTGCCGGCCACAGCCAAAGCCAGGACACGGGCGGTCCCCAGCCGGAGGACGGCTTCGCGAGCGGTCACGATCGTCATGGCCGAGGCTTCCGCTGTGGAGTTGACGGCGCGCAAAAGCCGAATCGTCAGCGCCTGGTCGAAGCCGATCAGCTCGATGACATCCTCCAGCTGGCAATTCGGAGAGCTGACCATTTGAGCGAGCCTCACAGTGCTCGCAGGCAGTGGCGCCAGCTCGTAGGATTGCCGGATAAGTTCCTCAATATCAATCATGGTGAAGCCTTGCCGTAGGAATCGGAAATTTTCAGCGCGTGAAGGGATTCAGTTTTCATAAGGTCTGAGGTGAGATCTCAGCCGGGCGGAAAAATTAAACGAGAGAATCCTGCACGGCGAGAGGAAAATCAGAGGAAAATCGGATGCGGCCCGATGATCCCGGTGGCAAAATCACTCTCCGATGCAATACAGCTTGCTTCCCTTCGAGCAGGTTCGGACAAGCATGCGCGCGCCGTTGCAGACCGGGGTGGCGCGAAAAGGTTCGAGCGTGCAGCGGGCGATTTCCTCAAAGTCAGGCCCCGGCTTGATGACAGCCGATTTCCCCTTGTCGCTGCTCACGATGACGACATTTCCGGCCTGCACCGGCGAGGAGTAGGCCGTGCCGCCCAAAGCGAGTTTTTGCTGGTAGGCGATTTTTCCGGTGGCTGCGTCGACCACGTCCAGCACGCTGTCCTTGTTTACCAGATAGAGGAAGCCGTCAACGAGGAGCGGTGAAGC
The DNA here is from genome assembly GCA_037127695.1 of Verrucomicrobiia bacterium. GTDB lineage: Bacteria > Verrucomicrobiota > Verrucomicrobiia > Chthoniobacterales > Terrimicrobiaceae > QYQL01. The sequence continues at coordinate 23,903 of JBAXXX010000025.1, forward strand.
GTAGCGGCGGCTGCCGGTCACGTTCGTTTCCCACAGCATTTTGGAGGTCCCCTGCCCCTGGTTGTCAACCGCGAGCCGGAAGGCTTGTGCCTTGCCCATGTCGGCGCAATAGACGACATCGTCTTTTGCGAGCGGCGAGCAATACGTGAGCTTCATGGTGGTCGCCATGGCCTTCCCGTCGGCTGCGTTGACCACATCGCCGCCGTCGGTGATCAGGAGGGTCAGCTTGCCCAGCGAGACGATGGCGGGGGTTCCCCAGTTGTGGCCGTACTGTGCGCGCCAGAGTTCCTTGCCGGTCCCGGCATCGAGGGCAACCATGTCGAGATAGTGAGTGATCAGCATGTTTCCCACCAGCACGGGGGAGGAGGCATTGCCCCACACACGGTGGGTGTTCTCAGGGAAAAGGCGAATCCATTGCCGCGTGCCGTCCATGTCGTAGCACACAACAATTCCGGAGCCAAAGGCCGCATAAACAAATTTTCCATCACACGCCGGCGTGGCGGAGGTGTAGCCGTTGTCCGGATGCGTTGGCGGAAGTTTCCTCTCCGAGGCAGGGGTGAGCGCCTGGATCCGCTCGGTGATCCCTTTCTCTTGTTGTTCCAGCGGCGCGATCTCTATCACCATGGCATCGACTTTCGCCTTTGCCTCTGGGTCGTCGTTTTTCACTGCCGCGTCCGCCTTCAGTTGAGTGAGCTGGGCTTTCTTCGCGGCGATGCCGGCCTGCAACTCCGCGACCTGTTCCGGCAAGCGCTCGGCGGTGAGGGTGGCCCGGTTCTTTTCCAATTCAGCTGCCGGGGAAGCCGGCAGATCGGAGTAATCGGCGCTGTGCTGCCAGAGGATCTTTCCGGAGGAATCCAGGCAGAGGAGAGTGGACGGTTCGGCGCAGACGAAAATCTTGTCGCCAACCAACACCGGCCCAGCGTTGCTCCATTGCTGCAGCGGGGTCGCCCAGACCACGCGGTCCGCCGGCCCCCATTGGGTCTGGGGCTTCGCCGTCGAAAAATCGCTTCTGCCATCCATCCGCCACCCCACAGGGTCGGCCGCAAGCAAGGCGGCCGAATGACAGGCCGCGATCAAGAGAATTGCGAAACGCAGAATCATGCCGGCGAAGCTTTCAAGAAAACCTCAAAGAGGCGAGGAAAACTGCTTGGCAGCACTTTTCGCCACCCAGCCAGATTTGCCCGGAGGTTTTGAGCAGCCACGACTTTTCCGGCATGCAGAGGGAAACGAAGTCAACAATCAATGCCTGACCCCGATGCCATGCAGAGCCTCCACGTCCGACCTGCTGACTCGTGGCATGAATCCTGCTTGTTATCGGCGTGCTGGCCGCTGCTTCGGGCCAGCCCAAAGACAACTGCCAGTGGCACAATCCACAGGCTCTCCAAGCAATGAATCCCATGTAAACATGATTATTGGCTCACTCTCGATCGCCAGGAAGATCCTCCTTATTGGGGGGGTCTTTTTTCTTACCTTTTCGGCATTTGCTGCACTTGCCTTTTCGACCCTTAACCAACTGATGGTTAACGGTCCCGTCTATACTGAGCTCGTCCTTGGAAAGGATTTGGTGGCAGATATCTTGCCTCCGCCCGAGTACATTATTGAGACGTATCTGACCACGATGGAGATTCAGAATCACCCGGAGCATCTGAGCGTTTTGAAGGAAACGCTCGCCCGGCTCAAATCGGAGTTCGATCAACGCCATGATTACTGGGCCCAACATGTTCCCCCTGAGCCAGGAAAAAAGCTGTTGCTGGAAACCTCTTATGAGCCGGCTGTCGCTTTTTTTCGGGCAGTGGACGAAAAGCTACTGCCAGCGGCCGACCGGGGAGATCGTGAGGGCGTTGCAAAAATCATCCGAGACGACCTCGCCCCGCTCTATATTGTCCACCGGAACGCGATTGATGATCTGGTCAAATGTACCACTGCGGAAAATACGAAGACCGAAAAGGCGGCAGCCCAATCGATTTCGTTTAAGACGCTGCTCATGCTCGGGGTCGCCGTGGGTGGCATCGCCGGGTCCTCTCTGCTTTTGCTGGTGATCTCCAGGGGAATCATCCGGCCGATCCGCCGCACGTCTGCGATGCTCAAGGACATCTCAGAAGGGGAAGGGGATCTCACCAAACGGCTTGAAGTGACAAGCCAGGACGAAATTGGCGACATGGCGATATCCTTCAACAAGTTTGTGGAAAAGCTTCAGTCCATTATCGGCATTGTGGTTGGAAATGCCAAAGACGTAACGGCATCGACCGTAGCGCTCTCTTCCCTGTCGTTGCAAACGGCGCAGGCGGTGACGGCCATTTCCGAGAAAGCCTGCACGGTGGCCGGCGCAGCCGAGGAAGCCTGCGCCAACACCGTGTCTGTGGCTGCCAGCATGGAGCAGATGTCCACCAATCTTTCTTCCGTTGCCGCCGCCACCGAGGAGATGACCGCGACTGTGGCGGAAATTGCCACAAACTCAGAAAATGCTCGTCTCATCAGCTGCCAGGCTACCGCGCAATCCGAAGCGGTTTCTGCGCTTATGGAACAGCTCGGAATTGCCGCCCGAGAGATCGACAAAGTCACCGCGACCATTACCGCCATTTCCGCTCAAACCAACCTTCTTGCCCTCAACGCCACGATCGAGGCGGCCAGTGCTGGCGAAGCCGGGAGAGGTTTTGCCGTTGTGGCCAACGAGATCAAGGAGTTGGCGCGGCAGACGGCGCAAGCGACCGAGAGCATCAAGGAGAAAATCTCCGGCGTGCAATCTTCCACCGACAGCGCCATCAGCGGGATCAAGAAGATTTCAGGGGTGATCCATGATGTCGGGACGATCATTGTTAGCATCGCTGCCGCCATTGAAGAGCAGTCATCGGTAACTAGGGCTGTCGCTGGAAATGTTGCGCAGGCCTCGCTTGGCGTGAAAGATGCCAACGTCAGAATCTCCCAGACCGCTAGCGCTTCGAAGTCCATGGCAAGCGACCTGACAGATGTCAATGCGGCCGTGGCCGACGTTCGGCAGGGAGGGGAGCAAGTGAGAATCCGCACGATCGAACTTTCTCAAGTGGCCGAACGACTCAATACGACCGCCGGGCAGTTCAAGGTCTAGCCAGGGGCCTCGGTAAGTTTGGCGTCTGCACCAAACAGCCCCAAGCTCAGAGTGGTTTGGGGATTTAGAAGCGGCATCTTGCCGCTCGGATTTCCCTGGAGACCATGATGCCGGACGTTTCCCGGCTTGCGCGGGGCTGGCGGTTGGAGGAGTCTCTTGGCTATGGCAAACGAATTGAAATCTTGGGACAAGGCCTCCGGCTTTTCCGCTGTGGCGCTGCGCGGGAAGCTCGGTGATGGGAAAAGTTCAGCTCAACGATTGGGCCAGCTTTGAACCGTGATTCTCTCCTGTCGGTGTTTGACCGCCTTGGCGGGCTGATTGACAAGCTGCCCGGGGGCTTGCAGAAGCCGATCCTTCGCGAGCTGACCCCGATCCGCCAGCTCTTCCTTGAGCAGCGGCCTGCCCGCCTGCTCCTTGTCGGACCAGAGGGGCAACCTGCCCATGCATTTCTCGCCGCGCTCGGAACCCCGGAGCTGGCCACGGGCGGGACCGACAACGGGTGGCGCTCGTTTTTTGTCTCCGGCCGCGGGGAAATCCTGATCCTCGATGCCCGGGCCTCCTCGGCTGCCGAATTCGTCGCTATGGGGCTGGAACGCCACAGGCCCGACATCGTGATCTTTCTCGGAGGCGAGGGGATCGCTGATCCCGCTTGGAACGAATCCGTCCGCCGCGCGGCATTGGCCGATGTCCCGGTCATCGGGATGGCCGATAGGGAGGCTTTTCGGATGCAGGCCAGGCTAGCTTCAGAACATGTCCTCGCCGGCCGGGCGCTTCGCGTCCTGGTGGGAGGCGACCCGCTTTGCGATGAGGCGATCTGCGCGGCGCTGCCTCTCCCCGCGCAGCTGGAGTTCGCCCGGGTGACGAATGCCCGGCGCGCGCAGGCCCATATTGCCGGCTCGCTCCTGAAATCCTTCAGCGCTCTCTGCGGCGTCATCGGCGTCCAGCCGATCCCCCTTGCCGACATGCCGATCCTGACCGCCCTGCAAACCCTGATGGTTGGGATGATCATCCATACGGCCGGGCGCCCGTTCAGCGCGCGGCTCGTTGCGGAGTTTCTGGGTGCCCTTGGCTTCAGCATCGGGGCAGGGCTTGTGCTTCGCGAGGGGGCACGCGCGGCCGTCCGGATCGTGCCGTTCTGGGGGAATGCGGTCTCGGGGTTTGTTGCTGGAGCCGGGACCTATGCCATCGGGAAGGCTGCGATCGCGTATTTCATCGAGGATCTGCCGATCCAGGAAACCCGAAAACTCTTCCGCACGCTCCGGCGGAGATCTGGAAAAATGTAGCTGTTCACTGGGCATTCATCCCTGGCCCAACTTGTTCGATAAACTGAATGCCTGCTCATAGGAATTGTCGGGGGCACCTGCGGTTGTGGTTGTGGTGCGCTGGCTATCGGCTAGATTCGGCGGGGTGGAAATCATCGTATCGATCGAGAGCGTCGCATTTGGAGGGGCGGGAGTCGGGCACCTGGCGGATGGACGGGTCTGCTTTGTCCCGCTGACCCTGCCGGGCGAGCGGGCCGCCATCAGGGTCGTCCGGCAAAAAAAGTCATTTGTGGAGGCCGAGGTTGTGCGGATGGCTGAGATTTCGGTTGACCGCACGGTCCCCAGGTGTCCGGTCTATGGGAAATGCGGCGGCTGCGCGTACCAGCATGTCCGGCACGGCCGGCAGCTTGCTCTGAAGGCGGAGCAGGTTTGCGAGCTGCTCCGGAGGTTCGGCGGGATCCCTGCGGCAGACGTGCGCCCGACGCTCCCTTCCCCTGAGCAGTGGGGGTATAGGAACCGGATCGGGATCCACGTCGAGGGCGGGCAGGTCGGGTTTTATGGCCGCAAGTCGAACCGGATCGTTCCCGTGTCCGCATGCCCGATCGCATCCCCGGAAGTCAACGCAAAGCTGGCCGCCCTCGCCGCAAATCCCCCGCGTGAAAACCAGAAGATCACCCTGCGGGAAAAATCGGATTTTCATGGGTTCAGCCAGGTGAACCCCGGGGCTGCGGAGGTGCTCGCCCGGACCGTTGCCGGGATGCTGGAGCGCGGCGGCGACCACCTGGTGGACGCGTATTGCGGCGCGGGATTTTTATCCAAAGCCGTGCGCGGGAATTTCCGCATGGTGACCGGCATCGAGTGGAGTGCGGGGGCAGTGCAGGCGGCGCGGGCTGGCGCACGGGAGGGCGAGAGCTATCTAGAGGGCCCGGTGGAATCCCACCTCCGGGATGCCCTCGCGACCTCCCAGGACACCGCCCTGATCGTGGACCCGCCAGCAGAGGGGCTCTCGCACGAAGCCGTGGACGCGATCCTCGCCAGCCCGCCCGCCACGATCGCCTACGTGTCCTGCGACCCTGCAACTCTCGCGAGGGATCTCAAAAAGCTCTCCTCGAAATATCAGCTGGATTTTCTCCAGCCGGTTGACATGTTTCCGCAGACGGCCGAAATCGAGTCCGTGGCCCGATTAAAATCCCTATGAAGATGCTCACAAGACGATTTGGGCGGACCCGCCTGGAGATGCCGGTTTTATCCTGCGGGGGGATGAGGTTCCAGCACTCGTGGAAAGACGGCGGGGACGTGCCGGAGGATAGCCAGAGGAATGTGGAGGCGACGGTCGAACGCGCGCTCGGCCACGGGATCAACCACATCGAGACCGCGCGCGGGTATGGCTCGTCCGAGCTCCAGCTCGGGAAGATCCTCCCCCGCCTCCCGCGGGAGAGCCTGATCGTGCAAACGAAGGTGTCTCCGGAGTGCGATGGCGCAAAGTTCCGCGAGACGTTCGACCTCTCGATGTCCCTGCTCCGCCTCGACCATGTGGACCTGCTCGGGCTGCATGGCATCAATTCGCGAGAGATTCTGGAGGGCGCATTGAAGCCGGGCGGCCCGCTCTCGGTGGCGAGGGAGCTCCAGAAAGATGGCCGCTGCCGGTTCATCGGGCTCTCCACTCACGGCCACTGCGATGTCATTTGCGATGCGATCGAGACCGGGGAGTTCGACTACGTCAACCTCCACTGGTATTGGGTCAACCGCTCGAACGCGCGTGCGCTCGAGGCCGCCGCGCGCCACGACCTGGGGGTCTTTATCATCAGCCCGAGCGACAAGGGCGGGAAGCTCTACGAGCCGCCGGACAAGCTCGCGAGGCTCTGCGCCCCGCTCAGCCCGATGGCATTTAACGACCTGTTCTGTCTGCGGAACCCCGGGATCCACACGATCTCGGTCGGCGCCTCGCGCCCGGGGGATTTTGATGAGCACGTCTGCTCGCTCGCCTTGCTCCCCCAGGCTGACGCCCTCGTCCCGCAGATCGAGGCCCGCCTGAATGCTGCCATGGAAGAGGCCCTCGGCAAAGAATGGTGCGCGCGATGGGAGGAGGGGATCCCCCCATGGGAGGCCGTCCCAGGGGAAATCAATATCTGGGAAATCCTGCGCCTGTCAAATTACGCCAAGTCCCTCGACATGCTCGCGTTTGGGAAAATGCGCTACAACCTGCTCGGGCAGGCGGGCCATTGGTTCCCAGGAAAAAATGCGGCAGAGATACCGGATTTGCAACGCGCGCTTTCCGGCAGCCCGTTTCAGGAGCTGATCCCCGCCGCCCTGCGAGAGGCGCACGAGCTCCTCTTTGACAAGCCGGTCGCCCGCCTGAGCACGGCGGACTAGAGCGAAGCTTTGTTCCGCGCCATGCTTTTGAGGCTGCGGCGGGAAGGTTATCGGCCTCTCGTTCGTCCGGCGGCTGAGCCGCTTCAGAGGAGATCTTCCTGGGAGGCCCTTTTCGGCGGGCTGATGCCGAGTTTTCTGTAGGCTTTCGGGAGGGCGACGCGGCCTTGTGGGGTGCGCTTGAGGAATCCCTGCATGATGAGGAACGGCTCGTGGACCTCCTCGATGGTTCCAGGCTCTTCTCCGATTGCGACGGCGAGGCTGTTGACCCCCACCGGGCCGCCATCAAAAAGTCCGATGAGGGATTCGAGGATGCGCTTGTCCATCTCGTCAAACCCCTCCTCGTCAATCTCGAGCATCGTGAGGGCTAGGTCTGAGGTTTCGGCCGTCATGCGGCCGTCGGCCCGAACCTGGGCGTAGTCGCGAACCCAGCGCAGGAGGTTGTTGGCGATGCGGGGGGTTCCGCGCGAGCGGCGCGCGATCTCCATCGCCGCGCCCTCCTCCATCTCGGATCCGATGAGCCCGGCGCTTCGGGAAACGATCTCGGCGAGCTGTGCGGCCGGGTAGTAGTCGAGCCGGCAGTTCATCCCGAAGCGCGAGCGGAGAGGCTCGCTGATCATTCCCGCACGGGTGGTGGCGCCGATCAGGGTGAAGCGTGCCAGGTTGAGGCGGACGCTTCGTGCGCTCGGGCCCTGGTCGATCAGGATGTCGAGCTTGAAGTCCTCCATGGCGGGATACAGATACTCCTCGATCGACGGCTGGAGGCGGTGGATCTCGTCAATAAACAGGATGCCCCCCCGCTCGATGTTGGTGAGAAGCCCCGCGAGGTCCCCAGCTTTTTCCACCATCGGCCCGCTGGTCGTGCGGACCTCCGATCCCATCGCGTTGCCGATGATGTAGGCGAGCGTCGTCTTTCCGAGCCCGGGCGGGCCGCTGAGAAGGATGTGCTGGAGCGTATCCCCTCGCTGACGGGCGGCCTCGACCATCAGGCGCAGCCGGGCAACAGTCTTCTCCTGCCCGGAAAACTCCTCAAAGAGCGGGGGCCGCAGCGAGACCTCAAACGCCGCGTCAATCGTTTCGAGCTCGGTGGGTTTCGTGTCGCTCATCCCTGTTTGTCGAGCGAGTGGCGTTTCCTGCGGCGCTGGGCATCGGCCAAAAATTCCGCCTGCGCATCGAACGGATCCTCGCCTGCGTCGGCTGGCCTCGGGGCATACGTGCCGTCCCTCTGCATGACTTTTGCCTTCACGTTGTCCTTCCAGAACCAATCGAGAATTTCTTCGACGTGGTCGAGCAGCCCCTGCTGGACGACCGGGAAGACCGTCTCGACCCGCCGGAAGAGGTTCCGGGGCATCCAGTCGGCGCTGCCCAGGTAGATTTTTCTGGCCCCTCCGTTTTCGAAGCGGAAGATCCGGCTGTGTTCGAGAAACCTCCCGACGATGCTTCGGACCTCGATGTTCTCGCTCGCGCCGGGAACCCCGACCTTGACCGCGCACATGCCACGGACGAGAAGCCGGATCGGCACCCCTGCGGCGGAAGCGCGGTAGAGGGCCTCGATGATCTCCTCCTCGACAAGAGAGTTCACCTTGACGTAGATCCCGCACGGCCGCCCGGCCAGCGCATGCGCAACTTCCCCCTCAATCATTTTCAGAAATGACGGGAGCAGCGACCAAGGGGCCACAAGAAGCTGGTTCATCACAGGGAACTTCGACACCCCGGTCAGGCAGTTGAACGTCTCCGCAAGGTCGGTCGTGATGTCCTCGCGGCAGGTCAGCATGCTCAGGTCCGTGTAAATCTTTGCGGTGGACGGATGGTAGTTCCCGGTGCCGAGGTGCGCGTACCGGCGGATGCCGTCGCCCTCGCTCCGGATGATGAGCATCGCCTTCGCGTGGGTTTTGAGCCCTGAGACTCCGTAGATCACGTCCACTCCCGCCTCGCGCAGCATGCGGGCCCACTTGATATTGGCGGCCTCGTCAAACCGCGCCTTCAGCTCGATCACCGCCGTGACCTGCTTGCCGTTCTTTGCCGCCTCGATCAGCGCCTGGACAATCGGCGAGTCGGAGCTCGTCCGGTAAAGCGTCTGCTTGATGGCGAGCACGTGCGGATCCTCCGCCGCCTGCGCCAGAAAATCCACCACGGTCTGAAAGTTGTCGTAGGGGTGGTGGAGGAGGATGTCCCCCTTGCGGATGTGGAAAAAAATGTCGCTCGCGGTGTCGAGGGCGACGACCGTGCACGGGGAGAACCGCTTGTAGCGAAGGTCCGGGCGGTCAATCTGGAGGGCCAGCGGCAGCAGCCTCGAGAAATTCAGAGGCCCGTGGATCCGAAAGACGTCCTCTTCCTCAATGTTGAAGATCTGAAGGAGCCGGCCGACGACATCCTCCGGGCAGTCATCCTGGACTTCCAGGCGGACCGCCGCGCCGCGCTTGACCCGGCGGAGCTCCTCCTCGATCGCGTGGAGGAGGTTTTGCTCCTCCTCCTCGTCGAAGTAGAGGTTGCTGTTGCGGGTGACCCGGAACAGGTGGGATCCCATCACGCGGACGCCTCGGAAGAGCGAGGCCAGGTGCTCCTGGATGATGTTTCCAAGGAACACGTAGTCATCGCCGTCGTGCGGATTGGAAAACGGGACGACGCGCGGCAGGATGCGCGGCGCCTGGACGACCGCAATGTCGGTCTCCAGGCCGTCTCCCTCGAGCTCGACAATCACGTTGAGGCTCTTGTTCAGGAGCTGTGGAAACGGATGCGAGGGGTCCACTGCGATCGGGGTCAGCACCGGGAAGACGGTCTTTTGAAAGAACGCGGCGAAGTGGGCCTTCTCCTCCTCGGGAACCTCTGGATACCTGTGGAACCGGATCTTCTGCTGCTCAAGCTCCGGGGAGATCTGCTCCCTCCAGCACCGGTACTGGTCGTCCACCATCCGGCCGGTCCGCTCGCTGATCAGCGCAAGCGTCTCCCGGGCAGAGAGCCCGTCGGGCCCGGTCTCTGACGTGTGCGTTTGCCTTTGCTGCTTGAGCCCGGCCACCCGCACCTCAAAAAACTCGTCAAGATTCGAGCTCACGATGCAAAGAAACTTGAGGCGGTCGAGGATCGGATTCTTTTCGTCCCACGCCTGGTCGAGAACCCGCTGGTTGAATTCCAGCCAGCTTAGCTCGCGGTTGATGAAAAGCGACGGAACAGAAAAGTCCATCTGCACATCGTCGGATGTGGGCCGAATTGGTCAAGGGGAGATTTGCTGAGATTTTGCGCGGGCATACCCCCCGCTCTGCTGATAAATCTTGAAGCTTGCCAGGGATCATTTTCAATCATCTCTTTCGGCATGGCAATCACGGACAGCCCAAATTTCTTCGTTGGTCATTTTTCCGTTGAGATTTTTGGGGTGCTGTGACCGCGCCGAAACGATCCCGGACGCTGATCCTTGCGGGGCAGGCGGCGGTGAGCATTTGTCTGCTTGCAGCCCTGCTTTCTGGAGCAGGGTTTCGCGGCCGCCTCACTTCGGTTGTTTTTGCGGCCGACCCGCGATGGCTGGCGGCCGGGCTGCTCCTTGCCGGGGCCGTCCAGATCCTTTGCCTGATCCGCTGGCGGGTATTTTTAGGAATGGCCGGGCTGGAGATCGGGATCGCAGAATCTGCGGGAATTTTTTTTGCCGGGCTTTTCTGCAACCTGTTTTTGCCTGGCGGGGCGGGGGGTGACGTGGTGAAGGTCGGCTTGCTGGCCGCGCGCGGGCACGATGCCGGCCGCGCGGCCCTTTCGGTCATCATGGACCGGCTGGCCGGAGTGGTTTCCCTGGTCGTTCTCGGCTCTGGGCTGATGGCATGGAAGCTTGCCTGGCTGATGTCCAGCCCGGTGGCGGCCGGGCTGGTTCGGGCGATGGGGATTTACCTTGCCGCCATCGCCCTCCTGGTCGCCGCCTCGGTGGTCCTTTCCTCCCGTTCGGTCGCCTCGCGCCTCCCGGCCCGCTGGCCCGGCCGGGCGAAGCTGGTCGAGCTTTCCGGAGTCTATTTTCAATGCGCCATCCAGTGGCCGCGCACATTGTTCGCGCTGCTCGTCTCGGCGGTCATGCTCGGGATCTTCTTTCTCACCTACTATTTTTCCGCGCGCGCCTACGGGGTGGATCCTGGCATGGGGTGCTTCCTCGCCCTCATGCCTACCGTGGATATCATCTCGGGGATTCCGGTCAGCCTCGGCGGGCTCGGCGTCCGCGAGGGCGTCTTTGCGCTCCTGCTGGGCTCGCTGGCCGGAGTGCCAGCCCCGACGGCCATCGCCATCTCTCTCGCCGGCTACCTGATGTCCGCGCTCTGGGCGCTCCCGGGAGCCTTCCTCTGGCTTCTGCACAGGAGAAAACAATGATTGAAGTTGCCCGGAGGAGCGAAGGAGAGGAGAGTGGAAAAAGCCAGACCTCACCCCGTGTTTTTTTATTCCCTTCGTAAAAGGTCGCCGCAACGGGCGGCCGTTTTCTTCCGGCTTTGGCTGGGGCTGGCGATGATTGTCTTTTTAGCAGGGGGCGCTCTTTTTGCGGCTCCTCCGGAGAAATCTCTGGATCTCTCGCCGCTCAAGAAATGGATTGCCGCGCAGAAAGATGTCCTCTCCGTCTCCGCTGATTTCACGCAGACTCGGACGCTGCGAACCCTCCGGAGCCCGCTGACGAGCAAGGGCCGGCTTTGGTTCAAGGCTCCAAATTGGTTTCGCTGGGAGCTGGGAGATCCTCCAAAGACGATCATCATTGGAACTCCCGACGGCCTGACCATTATTCAGCCTGGAAAAAAGCGGGCGGAGCGGAAACCGCTCGCGGCACCAGGAAGCCCTGGCGGCTCCGAGGCCCTCGGGATGATCCGGCTCCCGGGAGGCGGAAGCGTTGAGGAGTTCCAGCGAAATGTTCAAGTGCTGGCGCTGGAGACTGCCGGCTCCAAATGCCACCTCGAAATGCTGCCGCGCGACGCTGCGTCCGCCCGAAGGCTTTCCGCGATCAAATGGGATTTTGACACGGCGACCGGCCGCTGGCTCAGCCTGGAAATTGTCACGCGCGAGGGCTCCTCGATTCTCAATGAGTTCAGCAATGTGGAAATCAACCCGAAGATTGGAAAGGGCGTCTTCGATTTCGACCTCGCCGGGTACAAGATAGCCGATGAGGAGAACTAACCCGGATAGCAACTGCTCAGGACGCATCCTGCAGCAGGAAGCCCCCTGAGCTACCCCGGATAAATCCTTTTGATCTTCCCGCTGGGAGTTCTGGCGAGGCCAGCCACGAACGAGATTTCCACGGGAATTTTGTGTCGGGCGATTTGTTTTCGGCAAAACGCAGTGATTTCCCGCGCCGTCGGCACGGACCCGCCCTCAACGGCCACGAGCTCTGCGGCAGGGACCATGCCGAACGTGGGATGCGGACGGCTGAAAACGCGGGCCTCGGCGATCAGCGGGTGCTGGCAAAGAACCGCTTCGACTTCCTCCGGAAAGAACTTCATTCCGCCGACGCTGATCACCGACTTGCTCCGGCCGACCAGGTACAGGCAGCCGTCGCCATCCGCCCGCGCGATATCTCCGGTCGAAAACCATCCCTCTCCTGTCGCGGCCGCACGTTCCTGCCATGGCTCGATGTAGGCGTCGAACATTCCGGGGCCTTTCAGAAAGAGCTCGCCCTGTTCGCCCGGCTCCGCGGCCTGCCCCTGCGGATTTCGCAGCTCAAAGGCAAAGGCTGGCTGCACCGGGCCTATGGATGCTGGCTTGCTTCGCGCATCGGGAACGTTCAGGCAGGGGAGGCCGACCTCAATGATCCCCAGCGCCTGCGAGGGATACACCCCGAAAGCCCTGTCAAAAGCCGCTCCTGTTTCCAAGGCAAGCGCCATGGTTGTCGAGACAGCAAGCCGCAGGGCCGGCCACCGGGTCTGCCCGGCATGTCCTGCCAGCAGCTCGTAGTGGAATGGCGCGGCGTAGAGGACCGTTGCGCGGTGGCTGACGGCGGCCTCCAGGATGTCGCCAGCCAAGTGCGATTTCGGCAGGACAACCGTGGCCCCGTGCCAGAGATAGAGGATGATCGAGACCGCAAAGTGGTGGGACATCGCGAGCACCCAAAGAACCCGGTCCCCAGGCCCGATCTCCAAACCACCATTGGCGGCTTCAACCCGTTCGCGGAGGGTATCGTGCGACAGGACGACCCCCTTGCTCCGCCCGGTCGTGCCCGAGCTGAAGCGGATGAAGGCGGGGTGGAGCGCTGCGAGAGATCCCTCCCACTCGGGCCGGGAGCCTCGGCGCAGAGCAGCCAGATCAAAACCGATCTTCCCCGCCGCCTCGCTTTTCGCCGAAAGAAGAAAATCCAAGCCGATCGTCGAGGCCAGCAGCTCGCGCTCGGACGGTGCAAGCTCCGGAGCGATTGGGACAAAGCAGGCCCCGGCGCGCAGGATGCCGAGCGCCAGCGCAATATAGGCTGCCCCGTCGCGGCATTGCAGGCCGATGCGCTGCGCGGAAAGGTCTCCTCCCATCGCCTCGCGCAGCTGGCCTGCAATCGAGGCGCTGCGCTCGTTCAATTCCCGATAAGACGTGTGGGCCTCCCCCTCGATCACCGCAACGCTGCCCGGATCCGCGCGAACAAAAATCCCCTCGGCAATATTGAAAATCCGGTCCGGCCGGGTTGAGGGGCCGATTTCAGCGAGCATTGTATCCATGCGAATCGCGAGCATTCCTACCCGCTCATCAGCCGGTTGGGGACTTTTTTTTGCAGCGGGAGAAAATTCCCTCCTGGCTATGGCCCGCTGAAATCAGCAGCCGCTGGTTGGCCGGCCGGATCCGATGTTCCTTCCTGCCTGATCGGCCGCTGCCTTTCCGGCCGCTTCGCCGGTGGCCATGCAGGTTCCGATCACACGGATCGCCGCCTGGGCTTCATGCGAACAGGATATGCACCGCCCGGCCATGAAGAGGCGGGAGGCATCGCGGGAGCGAAGCGAGCGGAGGGGGATCCCGCACGGACGGTTTTCCAGCGGAAACCGGAACTTCGGTCCGGTGTGGCTTTCCCGAAGCTCTATCGGCCATGCGCTCAGAGCCACGGCATCGGAAAATTCGGATCCCTTGCAGATGTCATCGGCCGTGAGCTCGTATTGCCCCAGGATCCTGCGGCTTTCACGAATTCCCGCCCGCCCTGGCCATGCCGCGACTGTGGTCCCCCGGAACCCGGGCGCCGCCTCGCGTAAGAACCGGAGAATCTGCAAGGCCAGGCTGCGGCCTTCGAGCTCGACCGCTGAAAGACATCGCAAATCGAAAGGGTCGAAGCCCGCCGCCGCGAGATCGGTCGTAGCCCAGGCTTCCCCCTCCGCGACCCCGTGCCGAAATGTTGTTCCAAGCGCAGAGGCTGGCAGGATGCCATCGGCCACCGCCGCGCTCAATGCGTGCGCGATGCGGATCCGGCCGTCTTTGGTCATGCCCATCGGATCCACCCCAGCCAGCTTGAAAATGTAAGCTGGCCGTTGGAGGCGGTCGGATTGCGCGCAGGCCGCTCCTGCCATCGCGGCCACCTCCGCGTCGCCGGTGGTATCCACGACGGTTCCCGATTCCAGCTCCTCGTGCCGCCCCCGGCTGTTGATGCGCAGAATGAACCGGTCGCCTCCCGGTTCCACCTTCAGAATCTCGGCATGCAAGAGAACCTCCAAGCCGGGCAGGGCCGCGCACAATTCGTCCGCAAGAAGGGCAAATGCGGTCGGCTCATGGAGCAAAACATCGAGCCGCCCCATACGAACCGGCCCCCTTGCGCCCCCCATTTTCACCAGGCCCCTTGCGAACTCCATCGGAAATCCGTGATTGGCAGGTTGAAGCGGGCTGGTTTCGTCCTCGCGCAATAGATAAAGCCCGCAAGTCGAGTGGATCATTGCGCCGGATGCCTGCCCCCCCAGGATCCCGTTCCTATCAACCAACGCAACCCGCGCGCCCGCTCTGGCCGCGGAAACAGCCGCCGCAATTCCTGCGCTTCCCCCGCCGATGACCGCTACGTCGGCACGCATAGGCGGCAGGCATTCGTCACGGACGCGCCGAAGACGCTTTCGAGCGTGAGAACAAAACACCCTGCTCCCGTTAACCGGGCGAGTTTCCTGCTGGAGAGATGGCTCAAATCGGGCCTCCGGTCATTGCGAGCACGATCAGCCGCCCGCCTCGGAGTCCATCAGGCGCTCCAGGTCGTCAATCGAGGAAAAATGTTCCTGTGTGAGTTTCGCCGACGGAAGCCGCACGCCGAAATTCTGCTCGATCAGGAGCAGCAGCTGCATGATCGCCATGGAGTCCAGACCTGCATCAAAGAGGTTCGATTGGGAATTAAAGTCCGGGCCGACCTCGAGAACATCCTGCGACACGAGCTCCAAAAGCTTCGTCTTCCTGGAACTCTGAGCGTCATTTGTAGCCATATCTGAAATGAATGCCTGCAGATTTGAAAAATCCACACGGCAAGTCAACTGATTAGCCTTTTCATGCCCTAGGGCTTTTTCGGCGCCTGAATGGTTTGACCGCAGGCGCGAAGGAGAGGAGAGTGGATAAAACTAGACCTCACCTCGTGTTTTCAAAAAATCCCGCGCGCCGTGCGGCCGAACGTTTTCATGCCTCCCGGTTCCTGCACGGCTACGCCAAACGGAAGGCCATGTGGGATCCGGCCTACGCCGCCGCCGCCTCCATGCTGCGAGGATCTTCCCTGCCGCTTCTCGATATCGGCTGCGGCATCGGGCTCCTCGCCGCTTACCTCCGGGAATGCGGGTGCTCGCAGCCGATCACCGGAATCGAGCCGGATGCCGGAAAAGTCCGCGCCGGCAGGGAGCTTGTCGCCAGCTACTACCAAAACTTGGATTTTCATATCGGTGACGTCCGCTCGCTCCCGGAGTTTTCTGGAGACATCGTCGTCCTCGACGTCCTCCACTACATGGCGCCCGCCGAGCTGGAGGCCGCCATGGAGTCCCTCTCTGCCCGAATTGCCCCAGGCGGGAGAGCGATCATCCGCACGGCCTTCCGCGACTCATCCTGGAGATACTTCGCCACCCTCGCTGAGGAGGCCTTCGTTCGCGCCTCCGGCTGGATCCGGGGCGGGCGGTGCCATTTCCACTCACGCCAGGAGATCGAAAAGCTTTTTGTCTCCCCCTCATTTTCGCTCGACGTCCGCCCGATGTGGGGGAAAACCCCATTCAACAGCCACCTCATCGAGGTCCGGAGGCTTCAATCGAAATGCGTATCTTCGTGCGAGTAGGGCGGGGCGCAGCAGCAGAGGAACCGGAGGGTGGCGGCCGCGGAGATCTGGTGGCGGGCACCCGGGGGGATGAGGATGGCGTCACCCGGGGAGATCTCGCGCCGGGAGCCGTCAATTTCCATGGTTCCAGAACCCTCGAGGATGAAGTAAAACTCCTCGCTGGCAAGGTGGCGGTGGCGCAGGGTCGAGGTGCCGGCCGGGACCGTGGCTTCGGCGAGGCTCTGGTTTTGAACCGGGGCGCACGAGCGGTCGAGGAGGCTCCGGATCCGGGACCCATCGGAAGTTGTAAATGGTTTTTGGCTGGATAGGTTCTGAACAATCATCGAGATTCATGACTATGAGATTTTTTGAAGGCTGCACAGCATTGATCACCGGGTCATCGTCGGGATTGGGCGCGGAGTTTGCCCGCCAGCTTGCCCCGTATGCTCGGAGTCTGGTCCTGGTGGCGAGGCGCCGCGACCGACTGGATGAGCTGGCGGCCGAGCTGCAGGCGATCCACCCGGGGCTCGATGTGCGGACCTACGGGGCGGATTTGGCGGACGAGAGCCAGCGGGCCTCGCTGGCGGCGTGGATCGAGGGAGAGGGGATCGCCGTGGATTTTCTGATCAACAATGCCGGGCTTGGCGACCACGGAGGGTTCGAATCGAGCGACTGGGCCCGAGTGAAGGCGATGGTGGATGTCAACATCTCCGCCCTCACCCACCTCACCCATTTGCTGGTGCCTTCGATGCTCCAGGGCGGGCGGGCGGCGGTCCTCAACGTGAGCAGCGTCGCTGGTTTTTTTCCCCTGCCGAACATGGCGGTCTATTCCGCGACCAAGGCGTATGTCACAAGCTTCTCCGAAGCTTTGGCCATCGAGCTGCGCCCCAAGGGGATCACGGTCACCGCGCTTTGCCCGGGGCCGGTGGAGACGGAATTCTTTGCTGCGGCCACCCGAGAGGGCGAGCTGGGAACCGCCAACCATTTTCAGACGTTCCCGGCGTTTGTTGTCAGCCCGCAGGATGTGGTGTCCGCCGGGCTGCGCGCCATAGCGCACGACCGGGCGCGCGTGGTCCCTGGCCCGCTGCTCGCCGCCGCGGTCGCCGTGGCCCTGCTGATCCCGTTTGTCCTCATCCGCCGGATGCTGGCATGGAAGGCCGATTTGATTTGAAACCATGACCTCTGCCGAACCCATTTCTTTTTCGCAGGCCCTCGAGCTGATCAACCCTCATCTTTACACCGTGGAGGAAAGGCTCCGCGCTCAGGCGAAGGCGTTTGATCCCGCCGTGGAGGGATATGTTTCCTATGTGTGCGGGTCAGGCGGCAAGCGCCTTCGCCCGGCGCTCGCGCTGCTTTCCGCCGGCGCGACGGGAAAAATTTCTGCAAGCCATGTCGACCTGGCGGTGATTCTCGAGCTGATCCACATCGCAACCCTGGTGCACGACGACATCATGGATGGCGCGGAGCTCCGGCGCGACCAGGCCTCCGCCAATGCGAAGTGGGGGAACGCGATCGCCGTCCTGCTTGGCGACTGCCTGTTTGCCCACGCCCTCCGGCTCTCCACGAATTTCAGCAACAGCGACATCTGCCGCAGGATCGCGGATGCGGCGGCGGATGTCTGCTCCGGCGAGATCATCCAGACCCAGCGGAGGTTCGACCTGAAGCTTACGACGGCCGACTATTACCGGATCATCGAGATGAAGACGGCGGCGCTGTTTTCCGCAGCCTGCGAGCTGGGCGCTTTCATCAGCGAGGCGAGCCCGCCGGTCATCGGCGCGCTCAAGGCGTTCGGCACGAAGCTGGGGATCGCCTACCAGATCTACGATGACATTCTTGATCTTGCGGGAAGCGAGGAGGCGACGGGCAAGACTCTGGGGACCGACCTGCGCAAAGGAAAATTCACCCTGCCGGTCCTGCTGCTGCTCCAGTCCGGCAAGGATATCAACACGCTCCGCGAGCTTCTGCTGCAGGAGGAGAATGTGGATGGCGAGCTTCTCGTCCAAATGATGGACAGCGCGGGGGCATTGCAGGCGGCGAAGCAGGTCGCGGTCCGGCTGATCGACGAATCCCTCGCGCAGCTCGCTCCGATCCATGACAACAAATACGCGCACGGGCTGCGGGCGATCTCCGAACACCTCCGCTCGCTTCTCGATCAGATTTGACCGTGCACCGCATCCTCGAAATGCCCGCCTCGGACCGCCCGAGGGAAAAGGCCGACAAATACGGGATCGAATCGCTCGCGGACGCCGAGCTTCTCGCCATTTTTATCCGCACCGGGCAGCCCGGGCGGAATGCTCTGGTCATCGCCTCTGAGCTGCTCAGTTGCAGCGGCGGCCTGGTCGCGCTGTCCCGCGACAACGCGATGGCGATCCGAAAGCGGGTTTCAGGGATCGGGAAAGCGAAATCCCTCGAGCTGGCAGCCGCGTTCGAAATCGGAAAGCGGCTTGCAAGAAGCCGCGAGGAACGGCCGGTCCTCGATTCTCCCGAAAAGGTTTTTGATGTCTTCGGGCAGGAATTTCTTGCGCTCCGGAGAGAGTCGTTGCGGGTGATCCTCCTCGATACCAAGCTGCGGCTGATGCTGGTCGAGGAGATCGCCTTGGGCTCGATCAACGAATGCGTCGCGCACCCGAGGGAGATTTTTCGGCCGGCGATCATCCACAGCGCATACGCCCTGGTGGTCGTGCACAACCATCCGAGCGGGGATCCGCAGCCGAGCGGTGCCGACCGCCGGCTGACGTCCTCCCTGCGCGAGGCGGCCGCGCTTCTCCAGATCAATTTGATTGACCACATGATCCTCGGATCGTCCGATGGCGGGCGGCTTCCGTATTTTAGCTTCCGCGACGCAGGCCTCCTATGAAAATCCATCCCACAGCAATTGTTTCTCCTTCCGCCCGCCTCGCCGGGAGCGTGGAGGTCGGCCCCCATGCGATCATCGGCGGCGGGGCCTCGATCGGCGAGGGGTGCGTCATCCAGGCCCATGCGATCCTCGAAGGCCGGGTGACCATGGGCGAAGGGAACGTGATCGGCTACGGGTCGGTCATCGGCGCCGCCCCGCAGGATTTTGCCCACACGCCGGAGATCGAGAGCGAGGTCAGGATCGGGGACAACAACCGGATTCGCGAGTATGTGACCGTCCACCGGGGGACAAAGGAAGGGTCGGCGACCACGGTCGGGAACCGGTGCTTCCTGATGGTCGGCACCCACCTGGGACACAACGTGTCCCTTGCCGACGGCGTCATCATCACGAACAACTGCCTGCTCGCCGGCTACGTGGAGGTCGGCGAGTCCGCCGTGCTAGGCGGGGGGAGCGTCTTTCACCAGTTCATGCGGATCGGGCGGCGGGCGATGATCGCCGGGAGCTCGAGCTTCAACAAAGACGTCCCGCCATTCGTCACGGCCAACTTCCGGAACCTCCTCGTCGGGATCAATGTGGTCGGGCTCCGGCGCGGCGGGTTCAGCCAGGACGTCCGGATGGAGATCAAGCGGGCGTTCCGGCTCGTTTACCGGAGCGGGCTGCGCGTGCGCGAAGCTCTGGAGCAGGCCGCAGCATCCGAGTGGGGGCCCGAGGCCACCGAGCTCTTCGATTTTATCAGGGCCTCGAAGCGCGGGACCTGCACGTCGAACCGGCTTGCGAACACGGAGTAGCCCCGAGGGCCCGCTTCCGCGGGCGAGTTTTCTCTTGTGAGGTCAGGCAGGCTCCCTGCACAATCCCTAACATGGACTTGCCCGACCAGTGCCGGATTTCTACTGACGTCCGCGTCATGTATTTTGATACCGATGCAGGCGGCGTCGTCCACAATATCGTCTACCTGCGCTTCATCGAGGTCGCGCGCACGCTGCTGGCGATCCAGATGGGGATGAGCTTCGAGGAGATCGCCCGAACGAACATCCACCCGGTCGTCACGCGCACCGAGATTGACTACAAGCGGCCGGCGCGCCTGGGCGATGAGATCCGAGTGGACGGGCGCATTGCCGAGTGGAGCGGGATCCGTTTTGTGGTGGAGTTCGAGATCGTGCGGCCATCGGACGGAACGCTTCTCGTGAGGTGCCGCCAGGAGCTTGCACTCGTCCAGATGCCGCAGGGGCGCCCTGTCCGGCTGCCGCCCGGCTTCCCGGCAACCCTTTCCCTCGGAGGCTGAGCCTCTGGGCCTTGTTTTTTTGATCGGCTGCTGGCCGGATCACAAATTGCCGCTATCGTTGCGGGATGTCTGATTTCTGGAAAACCTGGCAGCCGACCGAGCGCGCGACGCTCTGCTTTGTCATCCGAAGCGATGAGATCCTTCTCATCAGAAAAAAGCGCGGGCTGGGAGCTGGGAAAATCAACGGCCCGGGCGGGCGCCTTGAGCACGGCGAGACGGCCCGGGAAGCTGCGATCCGGGAAACGCAGGAGGAGCTCGGGGTGACTCCCGTTGGAGTCGAAGAGCGCGGGGAGCTCCACTTCCATTTCGCCGACGGGTATGCGCTCCACTGCTCGGTCTTTGTCGCATCCGGCTGCCTCGGCGAGGCGATCGAGACCGATGAGGCGATCCCGATTTGGACGCCGCTCGACAGGATCCCCTACCAGGAAATGTGGGCCGACGATATCCACTGGCTACCGGGGGTCATTGCCGGCGGCCATTTTCGAGGGTTTTTCCACTTCGACGGAGAGAAGATGCTCACCAATGACGTGACGTGGGTGGATGTGGGAATCCCAGGTGGCTCATTATCAGCTAGCTCTATCTGAATAAACTTTTTCAAAAATATCTTCTTGCCATCCGGGCGGCCCGTAATATTCTCAAAACTGTTCTGGGGGGAACAACAGCCCGTCGTAGCATTCGCTGCGGCGGGCTGTATCTT
>JBAXXX010000026.1:0-44325 GCA_037127695.1 Verrucomicrobiia bacterium
GCGGGGTTCGTGCCGTGCGCGGAAGTCGGGATCAGGCAGGCGGTGCGGCAGGTCTCCCCCCGCGAGCGGTGCCACGCACGGATCGCGAGAAGCCCGGCGTATTCTCCCTGCGATCCGGCGTTCGGCTGGAGCGAGACTGCAGAAAACCCGGTGATCTCGGCCAGCCAGCATTCGAGCTGTGCGGCCATTTCAAAATACCCAGCCGCCTGGTCGCGCGGGGCGAGCGGGTGCAGCGAGGCGACCGGCTCCCAGGTGACCGGAAGCATCTCGGATGTCGCGTTGAGCTTCATTGTGCACGAGCCCAGCGGGATCATCGAGGTGGTCAGCGAGAGGTCCTTCGCCTCGAGGCGCCGGATGTAGCGCAGCATCTCGGTCTCGGTATGGTGCGATCGGAAGACGGGATGCGAGAGGTAGCCGGATGTCCTGCGGAGCGACGCGCCGATCACCTCGGGCATGTCTTCCAGAAAATCTCCCGGGGTCCCTCCGAAGACTTCGAGAATCGAGGTGAGGTCGCCGGTTGTCTCGTCAAGAGCGATCGAGACCGCATGGTCGTCCAGCTTCCGGAGGTTGATCCCGCGAGCGGACGCCCGGGCCAGAAACTCGTCCGCAAACCGGCTTCCCAGCCAGACGCGCACGGTGTCAAAAAACGGACCGGGGTGGACGGCGTGGCCCAGGTGGTTGAGCGACCCGGCGAGGCGCAGCGCTTGCTGGTGGATGCGCTCGGCGATCGCGCGGAGCCCGTCGGGCCCGTGATAGACGGCATACATCGAAGCCATGACGGCAAGGAGGACCTGGGCGGTGCAGATGTTGCTGGTCGCCTTTTCGCGCCGGATGTGCTGCTCTCGCGTCTGGAGCGTGAGGCGCAGCGCAGGAGCTCCTGCGGCGTCTTTGGAAACCCCGACGAGGCGGCCGGGCATCCGGCGCTTGTGCTCGTCGCGCGTGGCGAGGAACCCGGCATGCGGGCCGCCAAATCCCGGCGGCACTCCAAACCTCTGGGCGGAACCGACAACGATGTCCGCTCCGAGTTCACCGGGCGGGGTGATCAGCGTCAGGGCGAGAAGGTCGGCCGCGACGACAGCCAGCGCGCCGGCGTCGTGAGCTCGAGCGACGAGGGCTCCGAGGTCGCAGATCGTGCCGTCGGTTGCCGGGTATTGAAAGAGGGCACCAAAAACCGGCTCCTGCGGGCCGGATTCCGCCGGGCCGGTCAGGATTCTGATGCCGAGCGGCTCTGCGCGGGTGCGCAGGACAGCGATCGTCTGCGGGTGGCAGTGGTCGGCCACAAAAAAGGCATCCCCGGGCCTGATGTCGTGGCAGAGCGCCATCGCCTCTGCCGCCGCCGTCGATTCGTCGAGCATCGAGGCGTTGGAAATCTGCATCCCGGTAAGGTCGCAAACCATCGTCTGAAAATTGAGAAGCGCCTCGAGCCGCCCCTGTGCGATTTCCGCCTGATAGGGGGTGTAGGCGGTATACCAGCCTGGGTTCTCGAGAATATTTCTCCGGATGACGGCCGGGGTGTAGGTGCCGTGGTAGCCGGCCCCGATATATGACTTGGCGATGACATTGCGGCCCATCATCTCGCTCAGGTCGGCCAGGGCGCCCTCCTCCGAACGGGCGGCTGGGATCGCAAGGTCGCGGCCCAGGCGGATCGATGCGGGCACCGTCTCCCCGATCAGAGCATCGAGCGTCGGCGCGCCAACCGTGCGAAGCATGGATGCGATTTCCGCCGCAGACGGCCCGATATGGCGCGAGGCGAACGTGCTCATGCCCCGATCTGGGCCCTGTAAGCGGCTGCGTCTTTCAGGGCCTCGAGCTCGGCGGGATTCGCCAGGCGGATTTTAAAAATCCACCCGTCGCCGAACGGGTCGGTATTTAGGAGTGCTGGCGAGGCCTCGATTTTCTCGTTTCGCGCGATGACCTCGCCCGAGACCGGGGAGTAGATGTCGCTCGCGGCCTTGACCGATTCGACCACTGCGGCCACGTCCCCGGGCTTGAAGAGCTTTCCAAGCGCAGGTGGCTCGGCGAAGACGATGTCGGTGAGCTCGGCCTGCGCGTGCTCGGTGATGCCGACCGTGCCGGTATCTCCTTCAACAAGGATCCACTCGTGGCTTTCGGCGTAACGGAGGTTTTCTGGAACGTTCATGTGGACTTTTGGTAAAGGGGTTTTTTGTGAACGCAAGCGCAGAATTTTTTTCCGCGGATTTCGATGGCGACCTCCTGGCCGGGTTTGGCGAATTCCGCCGGGAGGTAGGCCATTGCGATCCCGCACCCGAGCGACGGGGAATGCGCCCCGCTCGTGGTTTCGCCGACCTGGGTTCCGGCGAGGAAAACCGGGTAATGCGAGCGGATCGGCGGAGATTTTTCTGCGGCCTTGATCGCGCAAAGCCGCCTGGGGATCCCGGAAGCCTTCTGGGCGACGAGCGCCGCTTTTCCAACGAAGTCCGGCTTGGAAAAATCCACGAAGAACCCAAGCCCGGCCTCGAGCGGGGTGTGGGCGGGCGAGAGGTCGGAGCCGTTGAGGGGATAGCACATCTCGAGGCGGAGGGTGTCGCGGGCGCCGAGCCCGCATGGCTTCGCGCCTGCCGCAAGAACTTTGCGCCATGATTCTGCTGCCCCGGCGGCCGGGACGATCCATTCGAAGCCGCTCTCACCGGTATATCCTGTCGTGACGACAAACCCCTCCCCAATCTCCAAAACGCGGTTGCGGGACTCAGGCATCGCCCGGCCGAACATTTCCGCAAAGATTTTTCCTGAGTCCGGGCCTTGGACGGCGAGCGCCGCGTAGCCCGCGCTCCGGTTCTCGAAGGTGACGCCTTCGCCCAGCCGGACCTTCATCCATCCGGCGTCCTCGACGATCATCGAGGCATTGACAACGAGAAGGAACCTCTCCGGGCCGAGGCGGTAGACGATCAGGTCGTCGATTACCCCGCCGCGCTCGTTGAGCATCAGCGAATAGTGGGCACACCCGGGCTCAAGCGCGGCAACGTTGTTGGTCAGCAAGGAATCCAGCCAGGCCACGCACCCCGGCCCGCCGACAAAAAATTCGCCCATGTGCGAGATGTCGAAGACCCCGGCGGATTCGCGGACGGCCATGTGCTCGTCGAGGATTCCGGAGTACTGAACCGGCATCTGCCAGCCGGAAAAATCGACCATCCTGCCGCCGGCTGCCAGGTGGGCATCAAATAAGGGAGTTTTCATGGTGGCCGTAAAATATGCGTGAGAAACGAATAATGATGAAGGATATTTTTTTGATGTTTGCTGCGGGGGGGGCTTCCCGCGCGGGAGCCGGGTTCGTTCAAGGCGGCGGGCCCGCCGGGCGCACGAGGCTCCAGACCTTTGGGAGAAGGAAGAGCGAGATGACGCCGTCGATCAGGAGACCGAGGGCGCAGGTTTTTCCCAAGGTGGCGAGCCCCGCGTTTCCTGCCCATGCGAGCGAGCCGAAGCCTGCGGCGGCGGACGTGCAGCAGAGGAAGATGACGAGCCCGAGATCCCGCCGAGCGCGCGGGGCGTCCCCGCCGTTCCGCCTCAAGGCGAGGAGAAGGAGGATGCTGTAGTCGGTGCCGGTGCCGAGCAGCAGCAGGACAGCGGCCAGGTTGAAGAATCCCCACTTCATGCCGAGCAGGGCCATCGCTCCCGCAAGGCAGGCGAAAACGAGCGCCGTGGTGGCTAAAAAAAGGGCCATCGCGCGGAAGCTGCGCAGGCCGGCGGCAAGGATGAGCAGGATCCCGGCGAGGAGCCAAAAAGAAACCTGCAGGGTTTCGTGCGGCATCGTTCGCCTCAGCTCCTCGCCGAGCGCCCCCCAGCTCACGAGGTGAACCCCGTCGTCCCGGAACAACCCCTCCAGGTCGGTTCCGCGCCCGGGCTCGACCATCCCGAGCGCGAGGAAGGTTCCGTCGTGGTGGCGGGCGACCCGGCGGAGGATCCACCGGCTGGTTTCGTTCTCCGGCCAGAGCGGGAGCGCGCGGCCCTGCCAGGAGAGGACCTGGCGGAAAACCGCAGAGGTGAGCGCGAATGCCTCGTCGGTGAATCCGCTCTCGAGCAAGGTTTCGCGCAGGCGGGGGAGGTCGCTGCCGAGCTCCCCCAGGGCGGCAAGGTTCTCGCGCTGGCGCGCGGGATCCGGCCAGAGCGGAAGCGGAGAAAAAAACCGTTTCAATCCTCCGCTTCCGGCGGCTAGGTCCGCGCGGGCTTGGACGCTCCGCAACCTTCCGAGCACCTCGTCCTCATCGCGGCCGGCGACGATGAGGCTGAGCATGCTGCTGTCGTCGGTGAGGCGGAGGCAAAGGTTCTCCAAGGCCGTCTGTGAGCCGCTCGATTTCGGACGGAACGTCGCGGCGGAAAAATCCGCTTCGGGAAACCCTTTCACGACCAGTGCCCCGAGAAGCCCTGCGACCATGGCCGCAGCGGCGAGCTCGCCGGCCGCCGCAAACCGAGCGGAGGCAAAAAGCGGGTCGAGGCGCGATACGGCAGGCGGGCGGTCCGCCCGGCGGAGCCTCATGGCAAGCGGGGCGAAGACGCCGAGCATCACGAGCGCACCGCAGCAGACCCCGATGCCAACCATGTTTCCAAGCTGCGAGAGCCCTGGCAGGCTGCTCAGATTGAGCGAGAAAAATGCCGCTGCGGTCGTGCCGGCCGTCCAGGTGATGTTTTGAAGGCATTTCCACTGGAGCTGGCGGACTCCTCCCGAGTGGCTGAGCGACTGCTGATAGATGAAATACCCGTAATCCACGCTCAGCCCGATCATCACCGATGCGAAGCCCGCGCCGATCACTGTGATCTCGCGGAGGAACAGCCCCGCCGTCGCGAGAGAAAGAAGAAACGTAAGCAGCAGCATGCCCTGCAGCCAGCCCAGCGGGGCAACCTGCCCGTAGCAAAGCCAGAAAATCAGGCTGATGAGCCCGAGCGTGGCAAAGGCAGAGGTCACCATGTCCCACTCCATCCCGGTCGAAATCTCAGCGACAAAGGCCGGCTCCCCGGTGAACCCGAGGCGCGCGCCGTCAGCAGCCCCCGCGCAGATCGTTTTGATCCGGCGCAGCCAGTCGTCGGTCAGCTTGTAGTTGGAAAACGGCCGGGCCGACTCGACAAACACGACCCGGAATTTTCCATCGCTCGAAGAAAATTCGGATTTTTTTGCGCCGGCGAGAACCTGGTCGCCCGGGAGCGAGGCCGAGAGGGCGAACGGGTCGCAGCTCAGGCGGGCGATATCCAAGGGCGAGACCGATGAGCTGAGTTCCTCCAGGGTGTCCCTCAATGTCTCTCCGGCCTGTCCGGGGGATAGCCGGCGCTGGATCTCGCCCATTTTGTCGGCGGGCAGGTTCAGGAGGAGGTAGGCAAGAAACTCTGAGAGGCTGGAGGGATCGTCTTCCCATGGCGGGTGCGCCACCGCGCTTTTGACCAGATCCGGATGCGCGCGCAGCGCCTTCACCAGCGCGCCGGCAGCCTCCTCCGCCGCCTCGGCATCCCCGGCCTCGACGGTGACGATCAGCTCGTTCGGAAGCGAAAAGTTTTTCAGGAACAGCGAGAGACCTTCGACCTGGCGCAGGTGCGAGGGCAGCAGGCGCAGGATATCAATGTTGAAGCTGATGCGCGACATCCCAGCGGAGATGTACCCGAGCAATAGCACCGCCAGCAGAAACCAGAGGAGATAGGTCTTTCTCAGCATCGGATCATGATAGCTGCTCCAACATCCGGTGAAAAGCCTGCAGGCATCGGGACGAAGCGGGGCAGCCCCACCGGCACGATCGAAACGCCCAGCCGATTTCGGGGGAAAGGAAAAACTGTTCATCCGGGTGCGGCAGGAATAGGATTTCCTATCATGAATTCCTCTTTGCTTGCAGACGACGACTTCTACCCCCTGATCGAAGCCCGGCATTGCGATCCCTTCCGGATCCTTGGCCTCCGGGAATCCGAGGGCAGATGGACCGGGCGGGTCCTGCGCCCGGATGCCGCCAAGGTGGCGATCGTGGGGGACGACGGGCGGAGGTTCGATCTCGAGGGCGTGCATGGGAGCGGGCTTTTTGAGGCGGTTCTGCCCGGTGTCACCGGGGCGTTTGGATACACGCTCGAGCTCACCGGCCACGACGGCGCGACCTGGCGCGCGCACGACCCGTATTCTTTCGGCCCGGTGCTCGGAGAAATGGACGTCTACCTTTTCAACGAGGGGACGCACTACGACGTCTATAAAAAGCTCGGCGCACACGTCATGGAGATCGGCGGGATCCAGGGGGTCCATTTCGCGGTCTGGGCCCCGTCCGCCCAGCGGGTCAGCGTCGCCGGCGACTTCAGCGGATGGGACGGACGGCTCTACCCGATGCGCAAGATGGTTCCCGCCGGAGTCTGGGAAATCTTTCTGCCCGGCGTCCGCGAAGGCGCGCATTACAAATTCGAGATCCGAGGGCCCCATGGCGAGGTCTTTTTGAAAACCGACCCCTACGCATTTTTTGCGCAGCACGGCCAGCAGACCGGGTGCATGGTTTTTGACCTCGAGCGCTACGGCTGGTCGGATTCCGAGTGGATGGCGAAGAGGAGCCAGCGCGACCCCTACTCGTCCCCGATGAGCGTTTACGAGGTCCACCTCGGATCCTGGCAGCGGCTTCCCGAGGAGGAGAACCGGGTGCTGAGCTACCTCGAGCTAGCCGACCGCCTGATCCCCTATGTCAAGGAGCTCGGGTTCACCCACATCGAGCTGATGCCCGTCATGGAGCACCCGTTCGATGGGTCGTGGGGCTACCAGATCGTCAACTACTACGCCCCGACAAGCCGGTTCGGAAACCCCGACGAATTTCGGAATTTCGTGGACCGCTGCCACCAGGAAGGGATTGGGGTGATCCTCGACTGGGTGCCAGGGCATTTCCCGAAAGACGCCCACGGCCTCGCGCGATTCGATGGCACCTGCCTCTACGAGCACGAGGACCCGCGCCTCGGCGAGCACATGGACTGGGGGACGCTCATTTTCAACTACGGGCGCAACGAGGTGAAAAACTTCCTGATCGGCAACGCGCTTTTTTGGATGGATGAGTTCCACATCGACGGCCTCCGGGTGGATGCCGTCGCCTCGATGCTCTACCTCGACTACTCGCGCAAGCCGGGCGAGTGGCTGCCGAACTGCTTTGGCGGGCGCGAGAACCTCGATGCCATCAGCTTCCTCAAGCGCTGCAACGAAGTCTGCTACGAGCGGTTCCCGGGCATCACGATGATCGCTGAAGAGTCCACCGCCTGGCCCGGGGTCTCGCGCCCGACCTACACGGGAGGGCTCGGCTTCGGATTCAAGTGGAACATGGGCTGGATGAACGACAGCCTGCGCTACATCGGCAAGGATCCGATCCACAGGCGCTACCACCAGGGCGACATCACGTTCTCCATGCTGTATGCCTTCCAGGAGCACTTCGTCCTCGTGCTCAGCCACGACGAGGTCGTGCATGGGAAGGGGTCGCTCCTCGATAAGATGCCCGGCGACATGTGGCAGAAATTTGCAAACTGCCGGATGTTCCTCGCATGGATGTGGGCGCATCCTGGGAAGAAGCTGATTTTTCAAGGCATGGAATTCGGCCAGTGGCAGGAGTGGAGGCACGGGCAGAGCATTGACTGGAACCTCACGGAGTTCCGCCTGCACGACGGTCTCCGGCGGCTCGTCCAGCACCTTAACTGGCTCTATACGAGCGAGCCCTCCCTCTCCGAGCTCGACGACACGAGCGAGGGCTACGAGTGGATCGACTTCCATGATGCCGACAACACCGTCTGGTCATTCATGCGCAAATCCCGCACGGGCGCCGACATGATCTTCATCGTCAATGCCACGCCGATCGTCCGGAGCTCCTACCGCGTCGGCGTAAAGCTCCACGGGCTCTACGAGGAGGTCCTCAACACCGACGCCGAAACCTACGGCGGCGGCAACGTCGGGAACTACGGCGGCTGCCGGTCGGACGAAAACTGGGCGTGGCAGGACAAGCCGCACTCGATCCTCATTAACCTTCCGCCGCTCTCGGTCTGCGCATTTAAGCACAAGCCTTGACGCGGGGCGATCGCATGAATGTCTTTCGCGTAGATCAGAAATTGGTATCCGCGCCGCTTGAGGATATCGAGGCGGAGGTGCGGCGGCAGCTGGACGCTCTGGGGAAGCCTCCCCGGGGCAGGGTTGCGGTGACGGCCGGCAGCCGGGGGATCGCCAACATCGTTCGGATCACGAAGGCGGCTGGCGACTGGCTGCGCTCGAATGGGGCCGAGCCGTTCCTCGTCCCCTGCATGGGGTCGCACAACGGCGCAACGGCGGAGGGGCAGCGCGAGATGATCGAATCGCTCGGGCTCACAGAAGCCGCCACCGGCATGGAGATTCTCGCGAGCATGGACGTGGTGAGGATCGGCTCCGTGGCCACCGGAGATGTCTGGATGGACCGCCACTGCCACGAGGCCGATGCCGTGCTCGTCATCAACCGCATCAAGCTTCACACATGCTTCTCGGGCCCAGTCCAGAGCGGGCTCACCAAGATGATGGTTGTCGGGATGGGAAAAATCCGCTCGGCCACGACATTCCACTCGACCCCCTCGCCCCAGATGAAAGAAATGCTCCTCGAAATGGGAGCGCTCATCGTCGCCTCAGGAAAAATTTTTGGTGGCCTGGCGATCCTTGAGGACGGGCTGGACGAGACGGCCGAACTGCACGGGATCGCAGCGGAGGACATCCTCTCGCGCGAGCCGGCGCTGCAGGATCGCCATCGGTATTATTTCCCTGCGCTTCCCTGCGACGACCTGCGCGTGCTGGTCGTCGGAGAGATCGGAAAAACCTTTAGCGGCACCGGGATGGATACCAACGTCATCGGGCGGCGCGGGGTCAACCGCTACGAGGACCTTGACCGTCCGCGGATCGATATCATCGCCGCGCTTTCGCTTTCAGACGCCTCGCACGGCAACGCGATCGGTGTGGGGCTCGCCGATTTTATCACGCGCCGGCTGCGCGACGCGATCGACGAGCGGAAGACGTTCATGAATGTTTTTACAACCGGCGAGATGCGCCGCATGGCGATCCCCTGCACGCTGCGGGACGACGAGGATGTCGTGGCGAGGATCCGCGAGCGCTTCGGGGATTCCGGCTGGATGTTTATCCGGAACACGCTTCATCTCGAGACCCTCTACTGCTCGGAGGACATCGCGGAGAGGC
This sequence comes from Verrucomicrobiia bacterium, assembly GCA_037127695.1. Classification (GTDB taxonomy): domain Bacteria; phylum Verrucomicrobiota; class Verrucomicrobiia; order Chthoniobacterales; family Terrimicrobiaceae; genus QYQL01. The sequence goes on from JBAXXX010000026.1 coordinate 9,149, forward strand.
TTCGCCGCCACGCGCGATGCTCCGTGGCCGGCTTCCCGACCCCGCTGGAATTTCGCGAGGGAAAGCTCACCTTGTTTTCGGATTGAATGCGTCGCCCCGGCAGCCGATGATGCCGGCCGATGAAAACCGATTTGCTATCTGCCTGCACGGCGGGAGTTGTTGTCTGCGACGGGGCGATGGGAACCCAGCTGATCCTGCGCGGGTTGTCGCCCGGAGAATGCGGGATGCGCTGGAATGAGGAGCGGGCCGCCGATGTCCAGGCCGTCCATGCCGACTACGCGCACGCCGGCTGCCGACTGATCACCACAAATTCTTTTGGCGGGACGAGGGCGATGCTCGCACGCCACGGGCTCGGCGATCACGTGCTCGATTGGAACCGCCGGGCTGCGGCCCTGGCTCGCGCAGCGGCCGGTCCGGACGGTTGGGTCTTCGGGGATGTCGGCCCGTTCGGCGACTTTCTTGAGCCGATGGGCGAAACCACGGAGGAGGAGCTCCAACAGATTTTCAGCGAGCAGATCGGGGCGCTTGCCGAGGGCGGTGCCGATGCCATCCTCGTTGAGACGATGAGCGATCCCGGCGAGGCGGCCGCAGGCGTGAGAGCGGCAAAATCCATATGCGGGCTTCCGGTGGCCGTGACGTTTGCGTTTGTCAAGAGCGGGGGGAAATTCCGGACGATGATGGGAACGTCAGCCGGCGATGCCATCTCGGCGGCGCTTGAGGCAGGAGCCGACATGGTGGGGGCGAACTGCGGGACGGATCTGAACCTGGACGACTACGCCGATCTCGCCGCGGAAATCAAGGTGGCGGCGGGCTCCGCCCCGACGATTTTGCAGCCTAATGCCGGGGCACCGAAGCCTGCCCCATCGGGGGTCTGCTACGATGCCACGCCCGAGGAGATGGCCGCTGCCGCGCTGCGACTGCGGGCGGCCGGCATCTCGATTATCGGAGGCTGCTGCGGCACGTCCCCGGCACACTTGGCAGCCATGGCTCGGGCGGTGTCCAAATTCTGAATGACGCTCGACGTCCAGTGCGGCGGGCAATCCCGCCGGATCGAGGTGCGCGACTGCTCGAAGAGCCTGGCAGAGATCCTGGCCGTCGCGGGATACCCTCTCAACACACGCTGCAACGAACGCGGCCTCTGCAGGGGCTGCCATGTGGTTTTGGAGGGCGCAGGGGACGTGCTCGCGTGCCAGCACCACCTTGCTGGCGGAGAGCGTGTCTCGATCCCGGGGCGCTCGCTGCTCTCGCACCCGCCCTCGGTCGTCAGCGATTTCCAAACTGGCGTGCCGGTCGGATGCGATCCGATTTTCACCGCCTCGGGAACTCTGGGCGTGGCGCTGGACATCGGGACGACGACAGTGGCCATGCTGCTCGCGGAGCTGCCCAGCGGGAAAGTGCTCGCCAAAGCAACGGCCCTGAACGCGCAGGTTTCCCGGGGCGACAATGTCCTCACGAGAATCCACCTCTGCCAGACGGACAAGGCAAACATCGAGGTCTTGAAGAACGATTTTTGGGAGAAGACATTTTGCCCGCTTCTTAAGGAATTGTTCCATCAGTCCGGGGCCTCGATTGCCGATGTCGCGGGCGTCGTCGTGGCGGGGAACACCACGATGCTGCACATCGCCTGCGGGGAGGATCCCACCCCGCTCGGAACCGTGCCCTTCACGCCTGCGTTCCTCGGACAGCGGGAATTCACAGGCGACCATTTCGGCTTGCCGCGCAAGGTCGCCGTCATTTTTCTCCCGGGAATTTCCGCCTATGTCGGCGCGGATATTTCCGCCGGGGCCGCATGCTGCGGGGTCCGCTATGGCGAGAGCCCGCAGCTGCTCGTGGACGTCGGGACAAACGGGGAAATCCTGCTCAGCGGACCGAAGGGAAATATTGCCTGCGCAACGGCGGCGGGGCCGGCCTTCGAAGGCTGCGGGCTCCTCTGCGGGATGCGCGCAGCCCGGGGTGTCATCGGAAAGTTTTCTTTGAAAGCAAGTCCCCTAGGCATCGCTTATGAAACAATCGGCGGCCGGTGCAACTCCCCGCACGGGATCGCGGGATCCGCATATGTGGACTTTCTCGCGGAGGGCCGAAGGATCGGGCTGCTTGAGGAAAATGGCCGCTTCAATCGGAAGTTCGTGGAATCGCACCCCGCGCATTTCCGGCGGGAGGCGAGCGGCCTGAGCGTCCTCGTCTCGCCCGGCGATCCGGACCTACGCATCGGGGAGGTGGATATCGCCCTGCTCCTGCAGGCCAAGGCGGCCATCGCAGCGGGCATCGAGACCCTGCTGAGCCTTCACGGCCTCACCGCCTCTGGAATCGGACGACTGTTTTTGGCCGGAGGATTCGGGTTGCACCTTTCTGTTTCGAACGCCATTGCGTGCGGGCTGCTTCCGGGGTTCCGGGAAGGCCAGGTTTTTGCCGTCGGCAACACGTCCCTCGGCGGAGCCTACCTCGCGATGCTCGACCGCTCGCTCGCCGCCGAGATGGCGGATCTTGATGCCGGCACGATCGAGCTCAACCTCGATCCAGGGTTCGAGGACCGCTACCTCGACCACCTCGCTCTGCCATGATCATTGGTTTACCCAAGGCCTGTTTTCTACAAGAAATCGTTGCCCCAAGAGGAGCCGCCCAGTGGCGTAGAGGAGCATTGCCTGCGTAGCTGGCTCCGGAAATCAACGGCATCAACGAGGGGATTTTAGCTGGCCGGCTCGGCGACTGGCTCGGCGGGTTTTTCCTTTGGTGCATCCGCTGCGAATGCGAGCTTTTCTCCATCGCGCTTGACGGTCACCGAATCCCCTGGGGCGATCGTGCCCCGGAGGATTTCCTCCGCCATGGGGTCTTCGAGGAATCTCTCCACCGCGCGGCGCAGCGGGCGGGCCCCATACGTGGGGTCGTAGCCTTTTTCAATCAGGAACTCCTGGGCCGAAGGGTCGAGTGCGAGGTGGATGTCCTTCGCCTTGATCCGCGCGATGACCTTCGCCATCTCGAGATCAACGATTTTGACGAGGTCCGGCTTGCTGAGCGTGTGGAAGACGATGATGTCGTCGAGGCGGTTGAGAAACTCGGGTTTGAACACCCGCTTCGTCTCCTCAAGAATTTTCCCCTTCATCGCGTCGTGATTGTCGTCGAGCTTCGGCGCGCCAAACCCGAGGGTCGTCTGCTTTTTGATCAGCTCGGCCCCGACGTTCGAAGTCATGATGATGATCGTGTTGCGAAAATCGATTTTCCGTCCGAGCGAGTCGGTGATTTTTCCCTCCTCGAGAATCTGGAGGAGGAGGTGCATGACATCGGGGTGGGCTTTTTCGATCTCGTCGAAAAGGACGACCGAATACGGGCGGCGGCGGACCGCCTCGCTGAGCTGGCCGCCCTCCTCGTGGCCGATGTAGCCTGGAGGCGAGCCGATCAGGCGGGAGGAGGTGAACTTCTCCATGTATTCGCTCATGTCGATCTGGATGAGCGAGTCGGCATCTCCGAACATGAACTCCGCGAGCGTGCGGGCGAGGAACGTTTTTCCGACTCCGGTCGGGCCGAGGAAGATGAACGAGCCGATCGGTCGCCTGGGGTCCTTCAGGTCGGCGCGCGAGCGCCGGAGGGCCTTGCTGATCGCGTGGACCGCCTCGTCCTGGCCGATCACCTTCCCTTGCATCTCGGTTTCCATCGCGAGGAGCTTGACGGTTTCCTTCTGCTCCATGCGGGAGAGGGGGACTCCTGTCCACTTCGAGACGATGTGCATGATCTCCTCGTCCGAGACAACGACCTCCTTCTCGTCCTTGCTTGTTTTCCACTCCGCGAGGATGGCTTCGAGCTTCTCCTTTGCCAGCTTCTCGCTGTCGCGCAGCGCGGCCGCCGTCTCGAAGTTCTGCGATTTGATCGCCGCCTCCTTCTCGATCCGGATCTTTTCAATTTCTGCCTCGACGTCCTTGATGTCTGGCGGACGGGTCATCGCGGCGATGCGGGCGCGCGATCCGGCCTCGTCCATGACGTCGATGGCTTTGTCCGGAAGGAACCGGCCGGTGAGGTACCGGTCGGAAAGCTTTGCGGCCGCCTCAAGCGCGATGTCGAGGATTTTCGCCTTATGGTGGGCTTCGTATTTCGGGCGGATCCCCTTGAGGATCAGGATGGTCTCCTCGACCGATGGAGCCTCGACCTTGACGGTCTGGAACCGGCGCTCCAGAGCGGCGTCCTTCTCGATATGCTTGCGGTATTCGTTCAGCGTGGTCGCCCCGATGCACTGGAGCTCGCCGCGGCTGAGCGCCGGCTTGATGATGTTTGAGGCATCCATCGCGCCCTCCGCCGCGCCCGCGCCGACGATCGTGTGCATCTCGTCAATGAAGATGATGATATTTTTGTTGCGCCGGATCTCATCCATCACCGCCTTGATCCGCTCTTCGAACTGCCCCCGGTATTTCGTTCCTGCGACCATGAGCGCCAGGTCGAGGGTGATCACCTTTTTGTCGTGGAGGAGCTCCGGGACGTTTCCTGCGACAATTTCCTGGGCGAGACCCTCGGCGATCGCCGTTTTTCCCACGCCGGCTTCGCCGATGAGAACCGGGTTGTTTTTTGTCCGGCGGCAGAGGATCTGGATGACGCGCTCGATTTCGTCAGCCCGGCCGATGACCGGATCGAGCTCCCCCTTCTTGGCGAGCTCGGTGAGGTCGCGGCCGAAGGCCCGCAGGGCAGGCGTCTTGCCATCCATTTTCCCGCCGCCAATCTCCGCATGCACCGGGTCGCCATCTTCCTGCGGCGAAAAATTTGGGTCGAGCTCGCGGAGGATTTCGTTGCGGGTCCGCTCGATATCGACCTCGAGGGATTTGAGGACGCGGGCGGCGACGCCTTCGCCCTCGCGGAGGAGGCCGAGGAGGATGTGTTCGGTGCCGACGTAGGAATGCTGGAGGCTCTTCGCCTCCTTGCCCGCGAGCGCGAGGACTTTTTTGACGCGCGGGGTGTAAGGGATGTTGCCGACCATTTTCGTCTCGGGCCCTGAGCCGACTTGCTTTTCGACCTCCATGTGGACGGTTTCGAGGTCGAGGCCCATTTTTTGAAGGACGTTGACCGCGACTCCCTGGCCGAGTTTGATGAGCCCGAGGAGGAGGTGTTCTGTGCCGACGTAGTTGTGGTTGAACCGGTCGGCTTCCTTGCGGGCCAGCTGCAGCACCTGCTGCGCTCGGGGCGTGAAATTATTCATCATGTTTTTCTTCGGCAGGATCCTCTGTTTGGGCTTGCAGATGCGCGATGTCAGGCTCTTTGACCGAGCTTAACTTTGCGCGGATTATTGCGGCGCGCAAGGAGTCCCTTTCGTCCGCCGACATTTTTTGTGTTTCGGCACCTTTCTGGAGGTGGGCTGGCTGGGTTTCGATGAAGAGCTCGTCCACCGGGAACCGGCAGGGCTCCGGGAACACGCCGAGGTCCACGCCCAGCTTGATGATCGAGAGCAGGTTGAGCGCCTCCTTCGAGCTCATGGAATAAGCGTGGGAGAGGATCCCGTAGGCGCGGCCGATCTGGTCGTGGAGGGTGATGGACTTTCTGTTGGCGAGGAGGGCGCGGGCATTTTGCTCGTGCTCGAGGACCTGCTCGATCACCCGGTTGAGGCGGCCGATGATCTCGGCTTCGGTTTCGCCCAGGGTCGTCTGGTTGGAGACCTGAAAAAGGTTGCCAATCGCCTCGGTGCCTTCCCCGTGAAGCCCCCGCACCGCCAGGCCGATTTTGTTGACCGAGTTGACGATCTTGTTGATCTGGTCGCTCATCACGAGCCCCGGCAGGTGGAGCATGGCGGACGCGCGCATGCCGGTGCCCACGTTGGTCGGGCAGGCGGTGAGGTAGCCGAGGGTCGGATCGAATGCGTATTCCAGCAGGTTCTCGAGCTCGGAATCCACGCGGTTGATCATTCCAAAAACCATATCGAGCTGGAGCCCGCAGCAGATCGCCTGCATCCGGAGGTGGTCCTCCTCGTTGATCATGACGCTGAGCGTCTGGGGCGAGTTCATGACGACCGCGCTGCCCACGCCCTTTGCGGCGTGCTCGCGGCTGATGAGGTGGCGCTCGACGAGGACCTGCTTCTCCAGCGGGGAGAGGGCTTCGAGGTTCTCGGAATAGGAGTCCGCCATCTCCGGCAGGTTCTCGACGGCGTCCTTCACCAGCCGCATCACATCGAGGCGCTCGGCTTTTTTTGCCCATCCGGGAAACGGTTTTTCGTGCAGGTTGCGCGCGAGCCGGACCCGGCTGCTGACAACGATGTTCCGGTGCGGGCCGTCCCCGGATAGCCACTCGCCGGTGCTTGCGATGATGCGGGAGAACTTCATGGGACGGCTTCGATCCTGCGGATCTGGTCGCGGAGGTCGGCTGCCCGCTCATATTCCTCGGCCACGACCGCCTGGTGGAGGTTGTCGTGAAGCGCGCGGAGCTTTTCGCCCTGCGCGCGGCGCTCCTGCAATGCTGCGGGCGCCTTGCCCGTGTGGGTGGTCCCCTTGTGCATGTTTTTCAGCATCCCGGAAAGCCCGTCGGTGAAGACTGCATAGCATGCGCTGCATCCGAGGCGCCCGGTTTTTTTGAAGTCCGCCTGGGTGAACCCGCAGACCTGGCACTTGAGGGAGCTGGAAGTTTTTTCGATCTCCTGGGCCGCACCGAGTCCCATGAGAAGATCTGCAAGCGCGAAGCCGGTCGGGTCGTTCACGCCTTTTTCCTTCGAGCAGGCCTCGCAGAGGTTCACCTTCTGCATCTTGCCCTCGACGATCTGGGTCAGAAAAACTGTGGCTTCCTTCGACTGGCAGACATCACATTGCATGGCGTCAATAAATTGCGGTGCCTGTCGTTGCTGTCAACTCGCGGAAGCGGGTGATCAGCCGTTTTGTTACCGGGCCGGGGAGGCTGTCCCCGATTGGCCGGCTGTCCAGGCGGACGACCGGGATGACTTCCGCTGCGGTGCCGGTGAGGAAGCATTCCTCCGCCGTGTAGATGTCGTATCGGGTCATTTCCGGCTCGCTGATCCGGACCTGCATTTCCGCAGCGATCTCGAAGACGACCTCGCGGGTCACGCCCGCGAGCGCGCCCGAAGAAGTGGGCGGAGTCAAGATAGCCCCCTTCCGCACGACGAACACATTATCTCCGGTGCATTCGGACACGTAGCCCTGCTCGTTGAGCATCAGCCCCTCTCCGGCTCCGGCCTGCTGGGATTCAATTTTGGCAAGAATGTTGTTGAGGTAGTTCAGGGATTTCACCATCGGGCTGAGCGCGCCATGGGCGATCCGGCGGGTTGAGCAGGTCACCACGTGCAGACCGTTTTCGTATTTGTCTGGAGGGTAGAGCGTGATTTTTGAGGCGATGATAATAACCGTCGCCCGCGGGCAGAGGTTCGGGTTGAGGCCCAAGTCGCCGCAGCCTCGCGTGACGACCAGCCGCACATAGCCGTCGCGGAGGCCGTTCTGACGGATCGTCTCGAGCAAGGCCTGGGAGACCTCGTCGAGGCTCACCCCGATGTTCAGGCAGATCGCCTTGGCGGAATCGAACAGCCGCTCGAGGTGCTCCTTTAGCCGGAAGACGCGCCCGTTGTAGAACCGGATCCCCTCGAAGACCCCATCGCCGTAAAGAAGCCCGTGGTCGAAGACGGAAATCTTCGCGTTCTCCTTGTCGTAAAACTGTCCGTCTATGTAGATTTTCATTCTGGATGTGTGCTGCGGTCTTGTTGGTGAGTGGGAGAGAGCATGCCTTGCTCCGGCGGTAATCTCAACTATCAATCTGATAAAGCCGGGGCGATCACCCACTGGTGGGGCTTGGGCTTGCGGAGCGAGTTCACCTTGTCCTCGGCGACGGCAAGCTGGGCATCGAGGTCCTTGAGCTTCGCCGCACGGGCGTGCTCCACTGCATCCGCCGGAAGCCAGTCCGGCAAATCCACCGCCTGCACTCTGCGCCAGCGATTAAAAAAGATTTCGTTTTTTGCGACGATCGCATCGAGCAGCTGGCGGATTTCCGGCAGGCATTTCAGTGCGGGTTCCGCCAGGTTCACCCCTCCCGCCAGCTGGGATTTGGTAAACGTGCCCAGCTCTTTGCCGTCCACCGACACCTTGTATTTTTCCGCTTCCAAGCTGGTGGCTTTCAGCGAGTAGGCCGAGAGATCATCGAATGCGGAAAATCCCGGGATCGCCGCTGCCGGCCTGACCTCGTCCGCAGGCATCGGCCACGGCATGGCATCATCCAGCCGGGTGAAGGAAACCGTCTCGCCGGTTTTCACGTCGGATACGACGGCCTTCTCGGAGTGGATTTTTCCGGATTTGGCATCGATTTCCACGCGGGAGACGAGCGGCGGCGCGTTCAGCCCCTTCAGAATGGAAGCGGCCATGACAAGGTGCCCAGCCCAGTTTGGGTGGACCCCGTCTGGAACGAGCCGTGGTCCGCCCTCTTTCGTTGCAAGCACACCTGCCTTGCGCCCGCTTTCGATGACTTCAATCATCGGGGCGAGCTGGTCCACGAAGAGGAGGCCCTTCTCCTTCGCTGTCTGCTTTAAGCCGTCGGAGTATTTGCGCAGCATCGGGTTGTAAGCCGACCCTGCTGGCTGCCCCTCCACGTAGCGCTCCTCCGGCGAAGACGTGATGAATGCTACGCGCGCTCCGAGAGCCGAAAGCTTGTCCGCAAGCGTGGCGGCGCTGGAAACATACTGCGCGTATCCGGCGTCGCCGGCACGCGCGTCGTTCATTCCGAAATCGATGGTGACGGCGGTCGGCTGCAAGGGCTTCAGATCGCGTTCAAAGCCGGGGTCGAGCCCTTTGCGCGTGCGCAGGCCCATGGTGTCGCCGCTCCATCCGGTATTGCGGAAAGAAATCTTCCACTCGGGGAAGCGGGAGAGGACGAAGCTCTCGACGAGCGTGGAATACATTTTCTGCTCGGTGATCGAGTCGCCGAGGATGATCGCGCGGTCGCCGTCGCGGAAAAAGAAGGCGGCCGGGCCGGGTTCTCCCGCGCGGGCGGGGAGGAGGGTGAAGGCGGCGCACGCGGAAACCGCCAGGAGTCGAAGAAATGGTCTATTCGTCGGTTTTTTCATAAAGTTTGTTGTCCTCTGAGAAATCCTCAGAGGGAAGGGGCTTCGTCTGGCACCATGATCACCGGGCGCGGGAGCGGGGTTTTCAGGATCTGGACTGCCAGCCAGATCCCCAGGGCTGAAGTGGCGAGAGCCTTCGCCCACAAGTTAGTGAACGGAAAGATCGGCCACCCGTAGTTCTCGGTGCCGAGAAGCGCGGCGAGCGCGGTCAGCCAGGCCGCAAGGCCCAGGCGGCGAAAGGCAATCCCCTCGACGGCCGCCCAGACGGCGACGAACGCGCCGAGCATCACATAAGAATTCGTCTCGGTGCGGGGATTGAAGATCATGAGATAAATCGTCGAGAGGAAGAGAACTGAGAACGCTGCACGGACGGGGTCCGAGCCTCTCGCTGCCTTCCAGCAGAGTCCGAGCGCCACGAGCCCGGCCAGCGCGCGGACGGCGAGCTGAATTCCAGAAGGGATCGTCACTCCAAACACCTGGAGCATGCCTGCGAAGTCGCACCAGGAGTTTCCCCCTGGCTTGCCGGCCTGCTGGAGGTTTTCGACAAATGCCCCATATTGCCCCCAGGCATACTGGGGGTTCGGATGCGCGAGCGGGAAGATCGCCGTGGCGACGAGCGCGGCGAGCAGCGGGAACCGCAGCTTCGGGTAGATCGCTCCGCAAAGCAGAATCGGAGCCAGGGAGATCGGCTTGAAAACCAATGTCAGCGCGAGGAAGACGGCTGCGGTCCACCACTTTTCCCTTGCGAGGGCAAGCGCGATGAGGAGGAAGAGCGCTGCAAGCGGCATGTTGACCTGCCCGTTCCTTGCGCTCGCGAAGGAGGATGGCAGCACCAGCGCCGTCGCGATCAGGAAGACAGCAGCCCTGCTGTCCGGCGCAAGCATCGAGGCCGCCGCCCAGAGCGCCCACGCCAGCGAGGCCAGGCAGGTCAGCCGCCAGAGAGGCTCGCCGATGCGGTCAGGCAGCAACTCGTAGGGAGTGTAAAAAACGGCAAATTGGGGAAGGTAGAGGTAGCCGTTTTTCTGTCGGTAGAGCGTCTTTTCGGCCCACCAGTTTCCGGTTGCTCGCTGGTATTCCTTCGTGGCGGTCCGTCCGGTGGGGTCGATCGCGACGATCGTCGCGATCACTCCGGCGTAGATGACCCAGATGAGAACGGCCGTGCGAAGGCACCGTGCGCTGGGAAGCCCGGCGATAAAATCCCAGAGCTTTTCCCACTTGGCGCGCATCGAGGGATGCGGGGCTTTGGCTACCAGCGGAAATGGGCGAACGCACGGTTGGCCTGGGCCATCTTGTGCATGTCGTCACGTTTCTTGATCGCGTTGCCCTGCCCGGCTGCGGCATCCTTGAGCTCGTAGGCGAGAGCGTTTTCCATCGGAACACCCTTGCGGTTTCCTGCAAAGGTGACGAGCCAGCGCATCGCCAGCGCGATCTGCCTGTCTGCAGGAACCTCCATCGGAACCTGGTAGGTGGCCCCGCCAACGCGCCGGGATTTCACCTCGAGGCGAGGCTTCACGTTCTCGATCGCTTTGTTCAGCGTCTCCAACGGATCAACCGTGTCGCTGCCTTCACGGCTCTTGTCTATCGCCGTGTAAACGATGCGCTCGGCGATCGACTTCTTGCCGCGGCGCATAATCGCGCTGATCAGGCGGGCGACGACCGGGCTCGCGTAGCGGGCGTCTTTTTTAACTTCTTTGTGGATAACTCGGCGTCTGCGGGACATAATTTATTTGCGGATGGCGGATTTCGTATTGCGGAATATTTTAAGCGGGAGATCCCGCATTACTTCTTTTTGGCTTTGACGGCCCCCTTGGCCCCTTTGCCGCCCTTGGCCTCTTCCTGGCCGGGCTTCGGACGTTTTGCTCCGTATTTGGATCGGCTGCGACGGCGCCCGTCCACTCCGAGGCTGTCGAGAGTTCCTCGGACGATGTGGTATCGCACGCCGGGAAGATCTTTTACCCGGCCGCCGCGGACGAGGACGATCGAGTGCTCCTGAAGGTTGTGCCCCTCGCCAGGGATATAGGCGATGACTTCCTGGCCGTTTGTCAGGCGCACTTTTGCGACTTTGCGAAGCGCGGAGTTCGGCTTCTTTGGCGTGCGGGTCATCACTTGCACACAAACGCCGCGGCGCTGAGGGCAGTTCACCAGAGCAGGCGACTTCGATTTGACCGTGATCTTACGGCGTCCTTTCCGGACCAGTTGGTTAATTGTGGGCATTGGATAATTCTTTATGTCGAACCGCCAGATTCAATGAGGCAAAGGAAATCGCACAAAGGTGGATATCGTGTCTGCCCCCGACGCTATGCGGGAGGTGAGAAACTAATTGGCCCGCACGGCGGCGCAAGACAAAAACGCGAAAAAACAGAGAAATTTTCTGCCGGTCGGCCCCTCGGGCGGGTCCTGTCTCTCGCGGGGATCAGTCCAATTTGTTCAGGCATTTTGATTCGAGCTTCGAGATCCGGTGGATCACCCAGGCGGAGATATCGAAATCGTCGCCCAGCGCGGCGAGAGCCAGCGCGGTTGCCGGCGCAAAGTTCTGGATGCGCGAGGAAAAGTTTTTGCGCAGATCTTCGACGGCGGGGGCGTGCGGGCGGCTTGCCTCGTGGAAGCGATGGATTTTCTCCGGGGCGAGCGTGGAGGTGGCGTCGGCGGCAAGCGAGAGGTTCGAGCAGAGCCAGGCTCGATGCCCGGAAGCCGCGCCGACAGCCTCCGGCGGGAGCGACGCGAGCCGGTCGGCAAACTCCCCAACCGCCTCGCCAATGTGCCGGATCGTGTGCAGCCATGCGCGGTAGAGCTGCAGGAGCCGGGACTGCCTGGCATTCATCTGGCTGCCTGCGGCGAGGCTCACGCAGAAATTTTCGATCGAGGCGGCGAGCTGGAGGAATGTTGCTGAGACGTGGCTGTCAGGATCCGAGGATCCGCTGGATTCCAGATTCAAAGTTGAGATCAGGCGGCCGAGCTCCTTGGGCAGGAGATCGAGGGCGGTCGCCGGATCCACGAGCGCCTGGGGGCTTAGGAATGCGGGCGCTCCGGGCGCGGCCGATGGATCGTTCGGCCAGATCTTTTCCAAGAGCGCGGCGCAGGCCGGCAAGAGCGGGGTCATGAGCAAGGCCGGCAGAAGATTGGATAGCAGGAAAACCGTGGCGAGCTGGATGGGGAGCGCGCTGCTGAGCACCTGAAGAAACGATGCGACGAGAGGAACCCCCGCTTCCTCGGCAGAGAAGAGAATCATCATGACGATCCCGCTCACGATGCAGAAGAGATCCTCCATGCGCACCAGCCGCAGCGGCTTTCCTGACATCCCGACGGACAGAAAAATCCGGAGGACAATCGCGCCGAGGTTGGTCCCATAAATGACCGGAATGGCCTGGTGAAGCGGGATGGCTCCGGCGCCGGCGAGGGTGATGACGAGCATGGCGGCGCCCGTGTTGGACTGGAGGATCGTGGCGGCGGCGATGCCGCAGCCGAAAGCCGTGAGGGGCCAGCACAGCGCCGCATCGAGGCCGGAGCGGAACCAGGGAGAGTCCTTGAGCGGAGCCGCGCCAGCGCCCATCTCCCCTAGCGCAAAAAGGATCAGAGCCACCCCGAGCAGGGCGCCCGCAACCGTGTTCCATGGCTTCGCCCGCACCGAGCCCATGAAGATGCCCGCCCCGCCGACGAGGTAGGCAACGAACGGGTGGATGTTGACCGCTGCAAGAAACGCGAGTGCCGTGAGGCCGACGTTGCTCCAGACCACAACCATCCGCGCAGGAGCTGTCTGGATGAGCCCGCTTCCGACCATGCTGACCAGGATGAATGTCACTGCTGTCGCGCTCTGCATCAGGGCGCCCGCCACGAGCCCGAGAAAGGCAGCAAGGATCGGCGTGTGCGTGGCCGATTTGACGAGACTCCTAAACCCCCCGCCGCTCAGCTGGCGGAGGTTTTGCCCCACCAGCTGAAGCCCGAGAAAAAACAATCCGAGGCCAAGAACGAGGCTGTTCAGCGGGGACATGCGGCCATTTCAGGAATTTTCGTTGCCCTCGGTTCAGGGGGCACCGTGGCCGCCGTGGAAGCGGCTGAGGAACCTGGCGATATCTTCCGTGACATGCGAGCTATCCGGGCCGAGCTCTACGAGGTGCCCTGCTCCCGGGACGGCGAGAAGCTCGGCCTGGGGCATGCGCATTTTTACGGCGGCCACGTCTGTGATCGGGAGCCAGCGGTCGGCGGCACCATGGACAAAAAGCGCTGGAACCGCCAGCTTTTCATACGGCACGGCGTCGAGGACGAGCAGTTGGAGAAGATCGTTCCGGAGCCCGGATTCGCGAGGGCTGAGAGGTGCGACAGTTCCCGCGAGATCCTGAAACCAGGCGGATTGCGCGGGATTTTCCAGGACAGACTTGATCCACTCCCCCCGCGCGGCCGCATCTCCGGACTGGGTGAGATCAAACGCCCAGCCGAGGGCTTTTGCGGGGTCGTGATCTGAGGTTTCCACCAGCGCCCATGCCCCCATATCTCCGGTGAGCTGCCTGTTCAGAACCTCGGGAAGCGGAGGATTTTTCGGCTGCGGAGCCATCTTTTGTGTTACGGGAGATATCAGCACGAGCGCCCAGATGCGCTTCGGATGCCGCCTCGCGAACTCGATCGCTGCGGGAGCTCCGAGCGAGACCCCCATGACGGCTGCGCTGCCGATGCCCAGAGAGTCCAGCAGGGCCACCATCGCATCCGCCTGCTTCTCCGGGGATTGTCCGGTCGCGAGAGGCGTCTGGAGGTAGCCCGGACGCGATGGCGCAACGACGTGGAATCCGGAGTCCGCGAGGGCGCTCCCGTAAAGCATGGCCTGGTCGAAACCGCCGGGCGCACCATGAAAAATAAGCACCACAGGACCCTCCCCGCTCTGCACAAATTCGATTTTCCCGGCAGCCGTCTCCGCGATGGATGACGCTGAGCACAGGTGGGACAGCTTCTCCGCCCGCCAAGAGCTGAACCACGCCATCGCACCTCCGATCACGAGAAGGGCCGCCGCTATCAAGAGGAACGCCCCCCGGAATGCCATTCGCAAAATCGTTTTCATCAGCGCTTGGCGAGCCGCGAGAAAAGGTAGGACCCGAGGCTGAAGAACAGCACGTTGGGAATCCAGATCAGAAGGGCAGGGTGCGCCGCCGGGTTGTTTCGGAACGTGTCCGCCATGATGATAAAGAAAAAGTAGGTGAACGCGATGCCCAGGCTGATCGCGAAGCCCACTGAGGTCTCCTTCCTGTGGGCTGTGACTCCCAGAGGCACCGCAATGAGGACAAATGCCGCGCAGGCCAGCGAAACAGAAAACCGCTTGTTGAGCTCCACCGTCGCCTCCGTCTCCCTGTCTCCAGCCCCCTTGGCCAGGAAGTCCACAAGCTCCGGCAACGTGTATGAGCTCATCCGCCGGGTTCCCTGGTATTCCTCAAAAAACTTTTCAAGCGAGATCGGGAAGACTCCCTCCTTCATGACAATTCCCTGTTGAATTTTCGAAACGTTGCACGGGTCATGCTCGTCGCGCTGCTCGAACCGGGCGTTGAACAGGCGGAGGAGGAGCCGGGAATTTCCCGGATCCGGGCTGAGCACCCCCTCGCGGGCGTAGACCATCTGCTTCGGAACGAAGTCGTCGTCGAGCTCGAACACGATGATGTTAAACAGCTTGTCCCCCTCCTTTTTTCCGACATAAACCCTGCGGTCCGGAAACTTGTCCACGACCTCATCCGCACGGAAAAGCGAAGCCGGGTTGCTGGTGGCTATGTCCATTACCGCGCGGGTCATCGCCTGCTCGGCGCGCGGCGCGATCTCGATGTTGATCCAGAAGCAGATCAGAGTGAGGACGATCGCCAGGACGAATGCCGGGACGCAAATGCGAGGGACGCTCACGCCGTTCGACTTTAGCGCGATGAGTTCGTTATCGGCGGACATTCTTCCGAAAACGAGCAGAAGAGCGGTCAGGAACCCCCAAGGGATGGTGAACGTGAGCGAAAACGGAAGGACCAGCGCGATGAATGCCAGGACGGTGGAGACCGGCACGTCCGGGTTGTTGATCAGGATGTCGAGGAGCTCCTTGAAAATGTTGCCCAGCACGAGCACCAAGCTCAAGACGACAACTCCGAAGAACGTCGTGAGAAGGACACCGAGCCCGACCGTGCGATCAATGATTTTCACTGGCTATTCTTGGAAGATCCCCATTTTTCGGAATTTTTCGTAGCGCTGGAGGACAAGCTTTTCTGTGGGGATGGTGATCAGGTCGCGGAGCGCGCCGGAGACTGCGGCTTTGAGGTTTTCCGCTGCGGCGGCCGGATCCCTGTGCGCCCCGCCAAGAGGTTCGGGAACGACGCCGTCCACCAGTCCCATGTCCATGAGCGCGCGGGCGTTGAGCTTGAGGGCCTCAGCGGCCTCCGGCGCGTGCTTCCTGTGCTTCCAGAGAATGGCGGCGCAGCCCTCCGGGCTGATCACCGAGTAATAGGCGTTCTCCAGCATGAGCACGCGGTCGGCAACGCCGATGCCGAGCGCCCCGCCCGAGCCGCCCTCTCCGATCACCACCGCCACCACCGGAGTGCGCAGAACCATCATCTCCCGGAGGTTCACCGCGATGGCTTCGGCGATGTGGCGCTCCTCCGCCCCGATGCCGGGAAAAGCCCCGGGCGTGTCGATGAGGGACACTACAGGAAACCCGAATTTTTCTCCCAGGCGCATCAGGCGCATTGCCTTCCGGTAGCCCTCCGGGTGCGGGCTGCCAAAATTCCGCAGGAGGTTTTCTTTGACATCGCGCCCTTTCTGCTGGCCGATGACCACGCAGGGGATTCCGTCAATGCGAGCCAGTCCGCCGGGCATCGAGGCGTCGTCCCCGAACAGTCGGTCCCCTTTGAGCTCGATGAAATCCGTGAACGAGCGAGACACGTAATCGAGAAAAAACGGCCGTGCGGTATGCCTCGCGATCTGGACCCGCTGCCATGCGGTCAGCTTCCCGCAGATCTCCTCGAGAGTCTCGGCAATTTTTTTTTCCATCCGCTGGACCTCGTTGGCGACGTCGATGTTCCGGTCTGCGAGGTGGCGCTTCAAATCTTCCAGCTTCGATTCCAGCTCGACGATCGGCCTTTCAAATTCGAGCGGATGCGTGTTCATCGTGAGCTATTTGATGGTGACTGGGGTGCCCTTGGTCGTGAGGACAAAGATTTCTTCCGCCTCGGCCGGGTCCAGGACGATCCCCGACGGCATCGGAGGGAGTGTGCTATCTGCCGCAGCCGGAGGTGTCCCGCGCAGCATAACTCCTGGAATTCCCAGAATGACCGACCGCTCGCTTCCCTCGAAATCTTTTGTGCCGAACGCCGCCCGGACAGTGCCGTTCATAGCGATTTTGTCGGTCACTTTCGTTTCGACGGTCCCCTTCGCTGCCGACGGCGGGAGCTTCAGCGACTTGAGCGGGTATTCGCGAACAAAGGCCCCACCGTTGAGGAGTGTGACCGTGTTGGCGGCGCGATCCACGACGAGCGAGGTGGCCAGCTTCGGAATCACCAGCACCTGCCCGATCTTGAGGTTGATTGTGGCGAGCCGGTTTGCCCGGTAGATCAGCTCGGCCCCGGATTTGTGCTTGGCGGCAATCTTCACCAGGGAATCCCCCGAAACGACCGAGTAGGCGGTTTTTTCCGGGGAGATCTCCGTGGAGAGGATCCTGGCGGCATTGATCTTCCCGATCGCCGCGCGGGCTGCGGGGGCCATCGGCGAGGCGGGGTAGGCGTTCAGGAAGCCTTCGAATGCGGCCTGTGCTTCCGGAGTCTCCTGCCCCAGATGCGGCTTGAGCGCCTCAAAGGCGGCGATGCTCGGATCCGGGGGAGGCGTCGGCTGGGGCATCTTCTTTTCCTGAATGTCCAGCTTCGCGGGCTTTAAAAAATATTCGTAGGCAAAGTAGCCGCTTCCGCCAAGGATGGCAGCGACGAGGATGAGTATGGCAAGCGTTCGGATGATCATTCTTCGGGATCCTATGCGATGTGCGGAAAAAATGGAAATGAGGAAATCATATCAGGCCGCGCCTTTTCCATTCGTCCACATTTCCGCCGGCCGATTTTTGGATCATTTCCATGGAAAACTTCAGGAGGCAGACCTCCCAGGCATCGTCCACACCGGCGATGAGGGCGGACATGGGGTCGTTCCCGATCTGGTCTTGAAGCCGGTCCAGCGCGGAATCCATTGGCTCGCGGAGCACCTGTTCGGAGAGGTCGGTTTTACGGAATTGGAATCCGTAGCGCAGGATTCGGACGGCCGAGCCGTTCGCCTCGAGCCAATCCGCATATTCGCGCGCCTCCTCACCGAACCCGTCGAGCATGAGCTTGCTGAAGTGGTGAGGGGAAACGATCCTCGGCCGCTCGGCCTCGAGCCGCCCGTTGCGGACCCGCACGGTGTCCACTTCATCGAGCAGCTCGCTGACGAGAGAAAACCGAAACTGCGTGGTTCCGAACGTCTCGATCCCGCTCTGCGGGCTCACCACAACCCGAGTGTTCTCCATCGCATAGTGGAAATCGTGCTCTTGAAACATCCGCCGAGAATATCCCCAGGGGCACGGTCTGCAATACGCATATTTTTTCTCTGCGTTTGACAAACTCCCGGTTTTCGATTTTTGAAGAGGGGTCATGAAGCAAACAATTCTTATTTTTTCGGCAGTGGCAGCATTCGTTCTTACTGGGTGCGAGGCGGTGGCTCCCCGGCAAGTTTACGATCCGGTCGGCTACAAGCCAAAAAACCCGGCGAACGTCCGCGTGAAGGTGTCCCTGCAACACCGGATGGTCTATGTCCTTGAGGGGAGCAAGCCGCTGCTTGTCTGCGCGACGGCCATCGGCCTGCCGACGAAGCCGACTCCGAGGGGGAACTTCAGCGTGATCGAGAAAATCGAGAACAAGCGTTCCGGGTCGTACGGGTTCTGGGTCAACGGCACCTCGATCATTGCGGCGACGAGCTCGCAGTCCCCGGGTTCCGGCTACCGGTACATCGGGTTTCCGATGCAATACTGGGTCGGGTTCTCCCCGGGATACGGGATCCATGTCGGCTCGGTCTGGCCGATCCCCCGCACGCACGGATGTCTCCGCGTGCATGAGAACGCCGGGCGCGAGCTTTTCGAAATCGTCCGCATCGGCACACCGATCAACATCGCCCAGACCCAGCCGGAGGACGCCACCCTTGGAAAAAACGCACCGCGTCCGCAAGACTATAATGACCCGGACCCACCCAAGTCATTCTCCATCTCATCGGCCGTCTTCAAAAAGGACCCAAACGACATCCCTCGCGAGCAGCCGTGAACGCTCGCGGTGGCGCTGAGCGACGGAGGGATTTTCCACTGAGCCGCCGGCAAGCGGAAATGCTCGCCTCATGAGCACGCAAGCTTTTTGCTCGCAGTGTGGCGCGGCTCTCGGCGCCGCCGCAAAATTCTGCGGCAAGTGCGGGTGCCCGGCCGGCCAAGCAGAGGGGGCTTCAGAAACGCGCGCTGCGGGCGACATGGTCTGGCAGTCCGAAATGACGCTGCTCAACAACAGGTTTTTCCTTGGGGATTTCCTGAAGTGGTTTTCCCTGACCCTTCTGATTTGCCTGGCTTTCTTTGTGCCTCTTTTTGGGATTCCGGGAGGTGCGGACGGCGTGTGGGCGGCGCTGCTTATCGTTGGCATCGGGGCATGCCTGCTGGTGGTCTCCACGCTCCTATTCGCTGCCATCATGGGCAACCGTGTGCCGATGGAATTCCAGATCGGAGAGGGAGGCGTCGCCATGAGATCGGTTTCCAAGCGAGTGAAGGGCATCAATCGCCTGACGATGATTCTCGGCCTCCTGTCTGGCAAGCCCGGGGCGGTGGGTGCCGGAGCGATCGGCGCGTCACAGGAAAATTCCAGCATCCCATGGGACGAGCTGCGGAAGGTCCACTGCTACCCCGACCAGCGCGTGATTTTTCTCAAAGGGGGCATCCTATCCCGCATCCGGCTTTACTGCTCCGCAGAAAACTATGAGGCGGTCGAAAAAAAGGTCCGGGAGATGGCGCTCCAGCAGGGTGCCGTCCAGATTCGGACATCCTGAAAAGCCGGGTGGCCACGGGCGGCCAGCCTCCAGGCCCACGAGCTCACCCTCTTTTCGAGGGAGAGTTCGATCACCGGCGGGAAGCTGAATGACGCGCTGGAGAGAATCATCGAGCATCAAGCTTCCGGCAGGATCACCGCCTTGGATTGCGTCATCGACTAGCGCGGACAAATCCGAGTGGAGGTTCAGATTCGCGATGCAGGTGAGATCGTGATTTACAAGCTGGGATTGCTTGAGTTTGAATCGGGGGATGACCTTTTCCCTCGGCATGGACTACGGAACGAATTCGGTGCGCGCGCTGGTGGTGCGTTGTTCCGACGGCAAGGAGTTTGGATCGTGCGTGGCCGCCTATCCTTCCGGCTGCCAGGGCGTCCTTCTGGATCCGAAAGACCACCACCTGGCGCGGCAGCATCCGGGGGACTATCTTTCCGGATTGGAAACCTGCGTGCTCGGGGCGCTGGCCGAGGCGGCTAAAGGGAAAGGATTCCGTCCAGAGGACATCGTCGGTATCGGGGTGGATACGACCGGGTCGAGCCCGATCCCGGTGGACGCAACAAACCGCGCGCTTGGGATGGGGAAGAAGTGGAAGCGAAACCTGAGCGCGCAGTGCTGGCTGTGGAAGGATCACACCAGCTGGCGCGAGGCGGCGAGGATCACGGAGCTTGCCGCGAAGCACCGCCCGCAGTTCATCGCAAAGTGCGGGAACACGTATTCTTCGGAATGGTTCTGGAGCAAGATCTGGCATTGTCTGAAAACCGACCGCGCGGCGTTTGACGCCGCGTTTTCGTGGGTCGAACTCTGCGACTGGATTCCCTCCGTCCTTGCAGGGGTGACCGATCCCCTCGAGATCCGGCGCGGGATTTGCGCGGCGGGGCACAAGGCGCTCTACTGCGACGAGTGGGGTGGCCTGCCGGACAAGAAGTTCCTCGCGATGCTCGACCCGAAGCTGGCGGCGCTGCGCGACCGGCTTTACGATCAGGCCCACGATGCCAGCGTGACAGCCGGTGCGCTCTGCCCGGCCTGGGCCCGGCGGCTCGGGCTTCGCGAGGGAATCCCGATCGCAATCGGCGAGATGGATGTCCACTACGGGGCGATCGGGAGCGGGATTGCGGAGGGGACGCTCGTGAAGGTTATCGGCACCTCGACGTGCGATTGTGCGGTTGTTCCCGCAACAAAACGCGTGGCGGACATCCCCGGGATCTGTGGGATCGTCAAGGGCGCGATCCTTCCGGGGTTTTTTGGCATCGAGGCCGGACAGTCGGCGGTGGGAGACATTTTCAAGTGGTGGATCGAGACGGTTTGCGCGGGGGATGGCTCGGTCTATGGCAAGCTCGAGAAAGAAGTGGCGTCGCAGGCTCCAGGGCAGGGAGGGCTTCTCGCTCTCGATTGGCACAATGGCAACCGCACGATCCTCGTGGATCCGATGCTCACGGGGCTTGTGCTCGGAACCACGCTCCACACGACCCGTGCGGAAATCTACCGCGCGCTGATCGAAGCCACGGCATTTGGCGCACGCGCGATCATCGAGCGGATCGAGAAATATGGCGTGCCGGTAAAAAGAATCGTCTGCGCCGGGGGCATTGCGGAAAAGAGTCCGATGCTCATGCAGATCTATGCCGACGTCACTGGCCGCACGATGCAGGTCGCTGGGTCGAGCCAAGCGTGCGCGCTCGGCTCGGCGGTCTCGGCGGCCGTCCTCGCCGGCGAGTTTCCAAACTTTCCTGCAGCCCAGAAGGCAATGACTTCGGTGAAGGCGCTGGAATACCGTCCTCGCCCGGCCGCGTGCAAAACTTATGGCCGCATCTTCCGGCTCTACATGGACGTCCACGATGCTTTCGGTGGGGCGAACAAGTCGGCCGACCTCTCGCGCGTCATGAAAGATCTCCTCGAAATCAAACAATCCGCCACAAAATGAAAACTCCAGAAATTTGGTTCCTGACCGGCAGCCAGCACCTCTATGGGCCGGAAACCCTCCGCCAGGTCGCAGCGAACGCGCAGGCGATCACCTCCGGGCTCGCCCTGCCGCTGCCGCTCGTCTTCAAGCCGGTTCTCACCACGCCGGATGCCATCCGCACGGCTCTTCTCGAGGCGAACTCCGACCCCTCGTGCGCTGGTCTGATCCTGTGGATGCACACGTTTTCGCCTTCGAAGATGTGGATCGGCGGGCTCTCGGCGCTCAGGAAGCCGTTCCTCCACCTCCATACCCAGTTCAACCGGGATCTGCCGTGGGATTCGATCGACATGGATTTCATGAACCTCAACCAGTCCGCGCACGGCGATCGCGAGGCGGGGTTCATCCACACGCGCATGCGCCTCTCACGGAAGGTGGTCGTCGGCCATTGGCAGGATCCGGAGGCCGTTGCAAGGATCGCGGCCTGGGCGCGCGCCGCCCGGGCGTGGCATGATTGGCAAGGGGCCAAGTTCGCGCGGTTCGGCGACAACATGCGGCAGGTCGCAGTCACCGAGGGAGATAAGGTCTCTGCGGAGATGGCGTTCGGATTTTCTGTGAACGGCTACGGGATCGGAGATCTTGCTGCCGTGCAGGGCGAGGTTTCCGAAGCTTGCGTGGATTCGCTGGCGGGCGAGTATGCCGACGCCTACGCCCTCGCTCCGGCGCTGGCCAAGGGCGGGGCTCGCCACGGCTCTCTCCGCGAGGCCGCACGCATCGAGCTCGCGCTGCGTGCGTTTCTTGAGGCCGGAGGGTTTGCGGGGTTCACCACCACATTTGAAGATCTCCACGGTCTCCGGCAGCTTCCTGGAATCGCCGTCCAGCGCCTGATGGCTGACGGTTACGGGTTTGGGGCCGAGGGCGACTGGAAGACCGCAGCGCTGCTTCGCGCGATGAAAGTGATGGCCTCGGATCTTGGCGGAAAGACCTCTTTCATGGAGGACTACACGTATCATCTGGAGCCCGGAAACCACCTCGTGCTGGGGTCGCACATGCTCGAAGTCTGCCCGTCGATCGCCGCCGGCAGGCCGTCCTGCGAGGTCCATCCGCTAGGCATCGGCGGCAAGGAGGATCCTGTCCGCCTCGTCTTCGATGCCCCCGCTGGACCGGCGCTCAACGCGACGCTTGTGGACCTCGGCAACCGCTTCCGCCTCCTTGTCAACGAGGTCGATGCCATCACTCCTCCTCGCCCGCTCCCGAAGCTGCCCGTAGCGCGCGCCGTGTGGAGGTGCCGGCCGGATTTTAAGACCGCTTGCGCCGCGTGGATTTATGCCGGCGGCGCGCACCACACCGGGTTCAGCTACACTGTCACCCGCGAGCACCTAGAGGACTTTGCAGCGATGGCGGGCATCGAGTTCCTTGCTGTCGGAGAGGGGACCCGCCTCGATGAATTCCGCAAGGAGCTCCGTCTCAACGAGGTTTACCACCACATTGCCGGAGGGTTTGCCGCTTGAGCGCGTTTGACTCCATCCGTGAGGAATGCTGCGATGCCAACTTGGCCCTGCCAGCGACAGGTCTGGTCGACCTGACATTCGGCAACGTAAGCGTCTGCGACCGTGCGGCCGGAGTTTTTGCGATCAAGCCCAGCGGAGTTCCCTACGAAAAGCTTACCCCTCACGAGATGGTCGTCGTGGATTTCGATGGGCGGGTAGTTAAGGGAGGCTTGCGCCCCTCGTCTGACACCCCGACTCACCGGCGGCTTTTTATCGGGTTTCCAGGCATCCGTGCGGTCGTCCATACCCACTCGAGGCACGCGGTTGCCTTCGCTCAGGCCGGGGCGGAAATCCCGCTCTTCGGCACCACCCATGCCGACTACTTTCGCGGGCCGGTTCCGGTCACTCGGGCGCTCACGGCGGATGAGATCGGCGCCGACTACGAATGGGAAACCGGCAATGTGATCGTCGAGAGATTTTCAGCCCTTGTCCCGGACGAAATTCCGGCGGTGCTTGTCAGGAACCACGGGCCTTTCCTGTGGGGGCCGAGCGGGGGAAAAGCGGTCGAGACGGCCCTCGCGCTTGAGATTGTGGCGCAGATGGCGATGCAGACGCTGTCTATCAACCCGGCAAGCCAGCCACCGGAGCGCGCGCTCATCGATAAGCATTTTCTGCGCAAGCACGGGGCCGCAGCCTATTACGGCCAGGGGTGACGCAGGGCTTTGGCTGAGCGTATGGGGCAAGGCTGCTGAGAGCGGCAATTCAGCTTGCGGAGCGGTTTTCTCCCCGAAGCTTTGCCCGGCCGGCCACATATGCGAAACTGCCAGGAACCCCGTTTTTCATCCTCCGGTATTGATTGGCCATCGAATTGTCAGCCAATCGAGCCCGCATATCGCGCTTCCTCCTGAGTTTAGCGAACCTTTAGCCGATGCCGATAGCGACGGCACTTTGAACCTGCTTGAGTTTGCTCTTGGTGGCGATCCGAAATCCGGCAGCGGGCCCACATTGAGCCTGACGCAGTCGCAGGGAAGGATCCTGGCGAGATTCCTTATGCTCGATGACGGCATGGTTGACGGGATGGAATATGTGGTTCAAAGCACGGGCGACCTGAAGTCCGGCGCATGAGCCGATGCCGGAATCCAGCCGACTTACAGCGATGACCAGAGCGGTGTGCCGGACGGCTACCAGAGGCTCGAATTCGAGATGGTGCCGCCAGCCACAAAAATTTTCTATCGCGTGCGGGTTTCGATGCCCTAGCCCGGGATTCCCCCCGCGTTGTCCGGCGGTTGTCCTCCGGCTGTCTGGGGGGGAGCGGGTGCCGGGCGGCCGGAAGGTCCGGCAGGTTTGTGCGGCCCTGAGCCCTTGCACACGCACGGGTGTGCCGGCATTTCCGGAGCGGCCTCTTGGATGCACTTCTCGCAATCTTCTTCGGAAGGATGAACGCAGCTGCAGGGGCGGAGGAAATCATTCATATCGGAATATATCGTATCCTTGCTTGCCTCATCCCGCAACCTTGGGTTTGCTTTCCGCTGAGATGAAGACACTCCCACTGATCGCGCTCATCGCCTTTTCCCCGCTGCTGCCTGCGGACTCCCTGCTTGACGATCTGGACAAGGCCCAGACTGAGCAGGTGAGGGGAGGCGCGCAGGTGATCATCAAGCAGGATGTCGAGGGGAAACCCTGGCCTCGAGTCAAGCTCTACCAGCGGGTCCGCGCCACCGCCGAGGAGGTCGCCGCCGTGTTTTTTGATTACACAAACGCCAAGGGGTTCATCCCGAAGGTCTTCAAGTCGGACATCTCCAACCAGATCTCCCCGTGCGTGATCGAGGTGGATTACGGGATCGATGTCCCGATCCTTTCCGATGAATTTTATACCGCCAGGAACTCGCTGACGTCCGGCGAGGACGGGAGCTACTGCGTGGCATGGAACCTGATCCGTGCGATCCAGACAAAAGCCAGCGAGGGCAGCCTTCGGATCGAGGATTACCAGGGAGGAGCGGTCATCCGCTATACGAACTTCGTCACTCCAGGCTCCGCGATGGCCGGGCTCTTGAAGGTGATCGCCATCGATCAGATGCGGAACACCGTGCATGCCATCGTCCGGCAGGCGGAAAAGCAAAAGCGGGAAACTCCCGAGGCTTTGAAGCAGAAGGTCCGCCAGATGCAGGAGGCCCTCCAGAAAGAAGCGCAGAAGCCAGGCGGTTAGGCCGGATAAATCAGGAGTGCGCCCGGCGCTGGAAAACCGGAGGTTTCCGTCAATGACAAGCGGCGGCCGGCATGCTTAGATTCCCGGATGGAAGACCACGAGATCCTCAACACCCCGCACGACAGCATCCACTACCGGGAATACAAAATCATCCTCCAGCCGCAGCATTTCCAGAGTGCGCAGGCGTTCGTGGACTTTTGGAAAATCGTGCGGCACACCGCGAAGAAGTTCGACGTGAAAGTGAAGGAGTCTGAGGATCCGTTTCTGAGCAACGTCCGCGAGGTCCTCTTCTTCGACACCTCCGAATTTGCGCTCTACAGGAACCACTTTATCGTCCGCCTCAGGACGCACTACAAAAACGGCTGGCCCCAGGGGATCCCAGAGCTCACGGTCAAGTTCCGGCATCCGGATTTTGCTGCGGCCGCAGCGGTGGACGTGCGGCCGGCCACACCTGGCGGCCTGGCTAAAATTAAATTTAAGGAGGAGCTTCTGCCGCAGAAGGAGAGCCTCGGAGGGAGCCGCTCGATCTTCTCTCACAACTGCGTGCTCGCGATGCCGCGCGAGCGGCTGAACATGGCCGTGCGCGACCTCACCGCCGCATTCCCGGCGATCCGCCAGGTCGAGGCGAATACCGACGCCCCGGTCCAGCTCGTGAACGACCGGGCGGTGGATGAGGTGCAGGTCGATGTCGGCGAGCTCCATTTTGGCGGCGGGCTCA
Organism: Verrucomicrobiia bacterium; assembly: GCA_037127695.1. Taxonomy (GTDB): domain Bacteria; phylum Verrucomicrobiota; class Verrucomicrobiia; order Chthoniobacterales; family Terrimicrobiaceae; genus QYQL01. Next base: position 34,517 of record JBAXXX010000026.1, read on the forward strand.
CCGGGAAGACGACGATCGCGGTCTGGCGGCTCCGCAAATACGAGCAGGCGTTCTGCGGGGAGTTTGCCTTCCAGTGCCGGTTCGAGAGCCAAAACGACCTGCACAAGGAAAACCTGAAGCGGGTGGAGGACTTCTACAAAACCCTCCAGCTCGACGCCTACGAGTGGGTCTCGCTCGGCACAACAAAAACCGCGCTCGTCTACGATCTCGGCTCCTCAAATACCACCGGCAGCGAATGAGCGCCTCCGCAAACAAGCCCACGCCCGCCGCGCTCTTCGCCGCGTTTTTTCAGATCGGAGTCACCAGCTTCGGAGGCGGACTCGTCGCCTACCTGCGCGACGAGATCGTCACAAACAAGGGCTGGATGTCGGAGGATGAGTTCCTGGCCGCGCTCGAGATCGGGCAGACCCTGCCCGGGCTGAACTCCGTGAACGTGGCGATCATTGCGGGTCGTAAGCTTGCGGGACCGGCCGGGGCGATCGCCGCCGCGACCGGCCTCGTGATCCCGGGGGCCGTTATCCTCTGCATCCTCGGTGCCCTCTACGTCCGATTCCACAATAACCCGGATGTCGCGGCTGCCTTGGCCGGGATCGCAGCGGCTGCCGTCGGGCTCCTCCTCCAAGTCACGCTGAAAATCGGGGCCAAACAATTTTTGAAGCTTGGCGACCTCCTCTTTGTTTTGCTGACATTTGCGCTTGTCGGTCTCTGCCACGTATCCCTGCCGGTCGTCCTTTTTCTGATTGCGCCGGTTGCGATCATCCTCCGCCGCCCGCGCAAGGAGGCGGCGAAATGAGGGAGCTCGTCAGCCTGCTGAACGTGTTCTGCCTGCTTTCCTTGCTGGCGGTCGGCGGAGGCAGCGCGGTCCTGCCGCAGATGGAGCACGAGACGGTCACCGTGCACGGGTGGGTCTCTGCCGACGACTTCGCCTCGATCTACAGCCTTGGCCAGATGGCTCCTGGGCCGAACATGACGATGGTCGGGCTGATCGGCTACAAAGCCGTCGCCCATGCCGGCATGCCCGGCGGCATGGCTTTCCTTGGCATGCTCATCGTGCTCGTCGCGTTCTACCTGCCATCGAGCTTTCTGACGTATGGGGCAAGCCACATCTGGGATGCGTTCCATGACAACCCCTGGCGCGACTCGATCCAGAAAGGAATGGCCCCGATCACCATCGGACTGATGCTCGCAGGCGTCCATGCCGTCGGAAAAACCGCAAGCTACAACCCTGCCCACAGCATGCACTTCAATTCCATCACGATCTCGGTCGGCCTCGCAGTCACGGCCATCCTCTTCTTTAAGCACATCAACCCCGCACTCCTCATCCTTGTCGGAGGAGTGGTCGGGTGGTTTTTCCTCCGCGGGATCTAAGGAGCCTTCGTTTCCTTTCTCGCACGGCGGGCTGGCTTGTGATAGGAACTTGGCATGCCGCATGCGAAACTGATGATTGCTTCCAGCGAGGCGTGTGCCGACCTGCTTTACGCCACGAGATTCCGGGCGCCGGATGCGTTTGCCTTTTTGCAGGCCGGTGACAAAAAGCTCCTGTTGCTCTCCGATCTGGAAGTGGACCGCGGGAGGCGGGAGGCGCAGGTTGACCGTGTGGATGCGTATTCGGATATCGAGCGCGTGGTGGGGCCGGAAAAAAAAGCCGCGCCCGCTTCCTACGCGCGGGTCGTGGCCGGGTGGCTGCGGACGAACAAGGCGCGCCGCCTGGTCGTCCCGAAGGATTTTCCGCTCGGCCTAGCCAGGCAGCTAAAAAAGGAAGGGGTTCGGCTCAAGCCGGCGAAAGGCGAGTTTTTTCCTGAGCGCGAGACGAAATCCCAGTCCGAGATCCGAGCGCTTGAGGCGGCGGTTCGGATTGCGGAGTGCGGGATGGCCCGCGCGATGGAGGTCCTGCAATCGTCGATCCCGCGGCGGGACCGGCGGCTTGCGATCGGGCGACGGATCCTGACATCCGAGCTTCTGCGAACGGAAATCGAGATGGCCGTGGTGCGCGCTGGCGGGGAGGCTCGTGGGGATACGATCGTGGCCGGCGGCGAGCAGGCGTGCGATCCTCACGGGCGAGGGAGCGGGCCGCTCCGCGCCAACGAGCTGATCATTGTGGACATTTTCCCGCGCGACTCCCGCACCGGGTATTTTGGCGACATCACGCGCACGGTCGTGCGGGGGGCGGCCAGCGATGCGCACCGCCGGATCTGGGAGACATGTCTCGCCGGACAGGAGATCGCGCTGAAACACATGAGGCCCGGAGAAAAAGGCGGGCCCGCACATGAGGCCATCAAAAAGTTTTTTACTTCGGCCGGGTATCCGACCGAGATCCGCGACGGCCGCTGGCAGGGGTTCTTTCACGGGACCGGACACGGGCTGGGGCTCGAGGTGCATGAGGCTCCGCGCTTTGCTGCAGCGACGTTCCGACCCGGTCAGGTGATCACCGTCGAGCCGGGAATTTATCTTCCAGGGCTGGGCGGAGTGCGGCATGAAGACGTGGCACTAATAACCGCCCGCGGTCCGAAGCTTCTCACCTCGGCCCCCAAGCCGCTGGAGATCTGACGCCGGTTTTCTGAATCTTCTCCGTGCCGCCCCGGTGGGTTCGGACGGATCAGTAGCTGTGCTTTGTGAGGGTTGTTTTCCCCCGAAAAACCCAATAGATGCTGGCGGTGTAGGCGAGGACGATCGGCACGCCAATGATCGCGATGACGAGCATGATCCCCAGAGTTTTTTGCGTCGAGGCCGCGTTCGTGATCGTCAGGCTGTTCGCGGGATCCGGGTTTGCCAAAACCATGTTGGGAAAATACGTCAGCCCGAAGGTCGCCATCATCAGCGCCATCGCCGCACAGGAGGAAAGGAACCCTCCGAACGGGCGCCCTTTGTGGATTTCGCGCGGGATGTTGAGCACGCAGAGGACGTTCGCGCCGACGACCAAGACAACATACGGCCGGGCGCGGACGGTCTCCAGAACCCACGGGACGTCCACAAGAGTGTAGATGTTGAAGAGGAGATACGAGGCGAGGAAGAGGGCGATGAGCCGGGGGATCCAACGGCTGACGATTTCCAGCACCTCGCCCTCGGTCTTCATCGCAAGGTAAATGGCTCCGTGCATGGCAAAGAGTAGGACCGTCGTGATCCCCATGAGCAGGGAATACGGGTTCAGCAGGCCGAGGAATGTCCCTGCGAATTCGTGGTTGGCGTCGAGCGGAATCCCCCGCACGATGTTTCCCATGGCAACGCCGATGAGAAGCGCCGAGACGAGGCTGCCTAGGCTGAACGCCACATCCCAGAACTGCCGCCACCACGTCCATTCCTCCTTGCTCCGGAACTCGATCGCGACCGCGCGAAAAATCAGCGAGCAGAGGAGGAGCATGAATGCGAGGTAGAACCCAGAAAAGACGGTGGCGTAGGCCTCGGGGAACGCGGCGAAGAGCGCGCCTCCTCCCGTGACGAGCCAGACCTCGTTGCCATCCCACACCGGGCCGATCGAATTCAAAAACAGCCGCCGGTGCTCATCTTTTTTGGCGAACAGGTGAAGGACTCCGACCCCGAGATCAAAGCCGTCCAGCATGGCGTATCCGGTAAAAAGTACGCCGACGAGGACATACCAGATGATGTTGAGCGAGTTCATGCGCGCGGGGGAATCAGGGCCTTCCAGCTATCGGGCATCTCGTCATCTTCCTCATCCGGCCCGTGCTGGATTTTGCGGGTGAGCAAAAAAATGAACATCGCGAAGAGGAGGGCATAGACGAGGGCAAAAAGGACGAGCGAGGCGACGATCTGGTTTGCGGTGACAACCTTGGATATCGACTCGGAGGTCTTCAGGAGGTCATAGACAATCCAGGGCTGGCGGCCCATTTCGGCCGCAAACCAGCCTGCTTGGTTCGCTACCTGCGGGCCCAGAACAGAAAAAACCAGGGCCGCAAGAAGCCAGCGGGTGAGGGGACGTCCGGTATCGAAAAGCCATCCGCGCCACCAAAAAAAGCATCCGGCAGCGACCAGTCCGAGCAGCGCCACCCCGACGAGAATCATGATGTGGTAGAACTGGAAGACCGCCGGAGCATTCGGCCAGTAGGACTTTCGCAGGGCCGCCAGCTCCTCCGGGGAAACGCCCGGGTGCCGCGCGCTTAAAAACTTCTCGCTCGGGAGGTCACGGAGCCCGGCGACCGGCTTGGCTGGCGTCCCCCATGCCAGAATGCTCAGGAGCCCAGGAATTTTTGGGCCGACGGTTGTTTCGTTTTTTTCATCCACATACCCGAAGAGGGTCATCGGGGTGAACGGGACGGTCTGGTAGACCCCCTCCATCGCCGCGAGCTTGATCGGCTGGTTGCGCGCGACCCCCTTCGCGGTGAAGTCGGCACTCACCATCTGGAGCACGCTCGCAACAGCGGCAAAGCCAAGACCGATTTTTAACGAGGCCTTCGCAAACTCAAGATGCCGCCTTCGGAGGATATAGAACGCGCTGATGCTCACGATGAGAAATGCCCCGGCCATCCAGGCCCCCAGGATGACGTGCGTGAGCCGGTCGAGAGTGGATGGGTTGAAAACCATCGCCCAGAAATCCTCCACGACCGCGCGGACGCTCGTCAGGTCGGCCGTGGTCACCACATAATCCGGCGGGAGCACGACAGACTTCCCGTTGACGATCTTCTCCAGGTGATACCCTGCAGGGGTCTGCATCCACGAGTTCGCCACGACGATCCAAAGCGCGCTGAAGTGCGCGCCAAATGCCACCATGCAGGTCGCAAAGAAATGCATCCGTGGCCCGACCTTGTTCCAGCCGAAGAGGAGCAGCGCCAGAAATCCGGATTCAAGGAAAAACGCAAAGATCCCCTCGGCGGCCAGGGCGCTCCCGAAGATGTCACCGACGAACCTCGAATATGTTGCCCAGTTCGTTCCGAACTCAAATTCCATTACGATCCCGGTGGCAACGCCGATCGCAAAGGTCAGCGCAAAGATCCTTGTCCAGAACCTGGCCATGCTATGGAACATCGGGTTGCCGGTCTTGAGCCAGAGCCCCTCCATCATGACGAGAGCCATCCCGAGGCCGATGGTCAGCGGCGGGTAGAGATAATGGATCGCAATGGTGAATGCGAACTGCACCCGCGCTAGGATTTCGACCGTCATTGCCGATTAGATTTACGCATTTCCTGCGGTTGTCAATCCCGCTTTGAATCCCGCGGCCAAGGGAACCCGCACAGGCGGGCTGCCTCAGCAAAGCTCGACCTCCTCGCCAGCAAACCTGCCAGGTATGGGTCGCGCCGCGGGAGCTCCGCAGCCCGCCCGATCAGCTCGGGAGACTCAAGACGGGAGAAAATCACGCCGGAAATTTTTTGGCGGGGGACGGATTTCTCCCCATACCCGCCCGGCTTGTTGCTCGACCAGAACCTCACGCACTCGATCCCGCCCTGGCTTTGCAGCCCAAGAAAGATCACCGAGTGCCCGCGCTCGGACGCCCCGACCTCCCCGGTCCAGAAAATCTTTAAGAAGTCGCCTGGCCTGGCGTCCTCGAAGGCGGTGAAATTCCTGCCGATCCCGAGCTCGTGAAACAGGCGTGGCGTACCTGGGCCGTTGGCATTCCATCGCCCCCAAACGCCCTCTCCGTCAGCCACCTTGCCCGGGAGCAGCGCAGCAAAGGTCGTCCGGTCGATCCGGATGTCTCCGCGGCGCTGCAGCTCCACCAGGGTTTTCAGGAAGACGAGATACGTCGCCCCGGAGCAGTAGCTTGGCGTGGCGGCAGCAGCGTGGAGGCTCAGCCCAGACGCATCAAGCCGGACGGCGTCCGTGAGCGCCTGGTGGGCGGATGCCGTCGTCGCATACCCTCCGCCCGCCGGCATCGAGGCCACCTGGCGCAAAATAACTTCATTGAAATCCCCCGCCCATGCGGCGACCGTGCAGGACACCGCCACCAGCAATACCCGTTTAGCCATTCGCCAAGAAACGTTTGTTTTCCTCATGTTCGCAAGACGCAATTTTTTTCTTCTCGCTGCCCTGGCCGCCGCTGGCTGGCTGGCATTCTGGGCTGCCGGGTGGGTGGAAACGCGTCCGCTTCTGCCTTCCGGCGGGCTGTTCATCCCCGGCGAGATCCTGGTTCCCGGGGCGCATTTCCTGCAGGCCGACCTCCGGTGGGCTGGCGACCGGCTCGGCCCGACGAAAGATTCTCTCGCCTCGGTCGGCTGCGCCGTCGCCTCGGCGGCCATGGTCCTCTCTTCCTACGGCGTGGAAACCGACCCCGGAAAACTGAATGCTTTCCTGCAATCCCTTCCGGGCGGCTATTCCCCGCAGGGCTGGCTGTATTGGGAAAAGGCAGCGGAGGCCGCTCCGGGCCTGCCCCTGCTCCCGCACTACGAGGATTCCCCCTCGTATTTCCTCATGGACTCCAACCTCCTCTACGGAAACCCGGTGATCATCCGCCTCCGCTACCCGTCGGGAACCACACACTTCATGGTCGTTTGCGGGAAGAGAGGCTTCGACTACCTCGTCCGCGATCCTGGCCCGGGCGGGCTCCGGGGCATCTACCAGCTCCGCGATTTCGGTCTCCCCATTGAGGCCCTGCGATTCTACCGCAAGCCGCCCGCCAATTGTTTGGCCGAACTTCGTCCATGACGCCCGCAACGGGCGGAAGGTCCGGGCGAGGCGGGAAGGCCTTGGCATTCCTGCCACTGCGGAATCAACCGGACGCGCCAGCGAAGCCTTGTAAGCGCCGGGGCCGAGAATCTGCTATTGCGTCTCTTTTTCTATCCGCTCGCTGAGCCATTGTTTGATCATGCTCTGGTAATTGAGGTAGCGCGAGCGGGCGAGGCGTTTGATGCGGGCGAGCATGCGGGGGTCGAATCTGAGCGTGATCGTCGTCGAGTCGCGGTTGTCATTCTTGAGCATCGAGCCGTTCATGAGCCTCGGGTCCAAGGCGGTCTGGGACCAGAAAGCGATCTCCTCGTCTTCGGAGGAGAACACGGGGAGGTCCTTCCATTTTGTGAGCGTGCGCATGGTCAGTTCTGTTCGGAGTTTTTCCTGTCGTAAAAGGTTTCTTCCTCTGCAGTCATCGGGCGCGAGAGTACGACGCGGTAGCGTTTCCCGTCGGTCCAGAAAACCGAGAAGATCGCCCGGTTCGAGATCGAACGTCCGAGGATGAAATACCTGGCTTCGCGGCCCGCAGCCTCGTCAATCTCTGGGAGCAGCCGGGTGCTAAACGGATCCTCGAACGACTCCTCGATTTCCTTGTGGGAAATCTCTTCGGCGGAAAAACGGCTCCAGTCGAACTCCATCAGTTGCCTTTCGCGTGCTGGATGAGCTCGATCTCGTAGCCCTCGGGGGCGTCCACGAACGCGATCGCCGAGCCATTCGATGAAAGGTGTGGGCCGTCGCTGATCGGGTAGCCGAGCGAGGCCGAGTGCCTGGCGAACGCATCCATGTCCTCGACCTCGAAGGCGAGATGAGTGAGGTCCGGGCCGACATGCACCGGGCCGCTCTCATCGAATTTGCAGATCTCGATGAGTTCGTCGCTCCCGGGGGCCTTGAAGAAGACGAGCTGCGACCCTCGCCCGCTCGTGCTGCGGCTGACCTCCTGCAGCCCGAGCACATCTCGATAAAACGAAACCGTCTTTTCCAAGTCGGATACCCGGTAGCGGGTATGAAGGAGCTTCTTGACCATCGGCTATTCATATGCGAGCACGGGCAATTGGGGAAGCTGAAAAAAACAACATGACTCCCGCTTCTTCCGTTTCGCATGCGCTTCTCCAGCGCGTCTCCCGGTCGTTTTTTCTTTCCTTGCGGATGCTTCCGAAGCCGGTGCGCCCGACGATCTCCCTCGCCTATCTGCTGGCTCGGGCATCGGACTCGGTTGCCGACGTGGCGTCCGCTCCAGGGGATCTTCGCATCCGGCTCCTCAGCCGGCTGCCCGGCTTCTGGCCGCCCGAGCCGATCCCCGAGCTGGAATGTCCTGCCGGGGCGGATCGGGACCTTCTCGCGGCCATGCCTTCGCTGCTGGAGATGCTGCGATCCTCACCGGATCGTGAGGAAATCGAGGGCGTCTGGCTGACGATCCGGAAGGGGCAGGCATTTGATCTCGAACGCTTCCCGGCCGCCTCTCCGCTCGCGCTGGAAGAAACCCGCCAATACGCGGGCCTCGTCGCCGGGTGCGTCGGAGAGTTTTGGACCGACGTCTGCTTCAAGCACATTCCCAATTACTCGAGGGAATCCCCGGAGACGATGCGGCGGCTCGGGTTCTCGTTTGGCTGCGGGCTCCAGTGGGTGAACATCCTCCGCGACCGGCACGCCGACGCCCGGGCAGCCAGGGGCTATGTCGCTCCGGAAGATTTTTCTGCCGGCTTGGCGATTGCTCGTGGGCACCTCGCCGATGGGGCCCGCTACTCGGCTGCCGTCCGCCCCCGCCGTTTGCGTGCGGCCTGCCGCCTCCCGCTCCTGCTCGGGATCCGCACGCTAGACCTCATCGAGGCGTCTCCAGCCAACCCCTGCGTCAAAGTCAGCCGCTGGTTTGTCTGGCGCAGCCTCGCCCTCGCCTCCCTGAGGTGAGCCCGCCGGCAACCCTCAGTCGTCGAGCACTCCTGAAGTCAGGGCCAGAGGAAAGGGTTTCGGCTGAATGCAACGGCTTTTGATTTTCGTCCAACAACGTCCGGAATGGGATTCTGCAAACGCCTGCATCACCTCGAGGGCATGAAGAGCGAGGCTGGCATCACAGCGATGAGGGCGGCCAGACCGGATGGCGTGGGCCATGTCCGCAACCCCGATGCCCCGTGAGTTTTCACGGTATCCAAAGGCCAACGGCATATCTTTCCAACCGTCATTTCCGGAACGCAATATGGATACCGGACCGCCGAACGTGTTGGGATCCGGCACGCCCAGACTTCCTTCGGAGCCATAGATCTCGATAGGCTTGTGGGTGTGGCCCATGACATCGAAGCTGATGACCATCGTCACCACCGAGCCGTTCTCAAAGAGCAAACTGCCGCTGTAGTGGGTAGGAATCTCCACCGGAAGCATTTCCCCAAACTGCTCCTTGCAAGTGGCCAGGCGCTCGGAGCGCGTCATGGAGGTCACCGCGCAAACCGCCTGCACGGGGCCGAGCAAATGAACCAGGGCCGTGATGTAGTAGGGGCCCATGTCCAGCATCGGGCCGGCTCCCTTCTCGTAAAAAAACGCAGGGTTCGGGTGCCAGCTTTCCGGGCCGGAGGCGAGCATGAACGCGGTGGCGGCGACCGGGCGGCCGATCCAGCCGTCGTCGATCAGCTTCCGGGAGGTTTGGAGCCCGGCTCCGAGAAACGTGTCCGGGGCGCAGCCGACTCGGAGGGATTTTTCGGCGGCGAGATCCAGCACGGCCTTCCCTTCCTGCAGGTCGATGGCCAGCGGCTTTTCGCTGTAAACGTGTTTGCCCGCCCGGAGGATGTCCAGGCTGACCTTCGCGTGAAATTTGGGCGCGGTGAGGTTGATCACGAGATCGATGTCGGGATCGGCAAGGAGCTCGCTGACACTGCTTCCGGCGATCTGGAATTCCTCCGCTTTTGCGCGGACGGCCTCCTCGTTGATGTCCGCGCAGGCCTTCAGATTCAGAGCCCGGAACATTTTGCAGCCGTTGGCATAGGCGGAGGAAATGTTCCCGCACCCGATGATCCCGACGTTGATGGGAGAGATGTTTGACATAAGTTTGGGAGCGGAGTTCATGGCGGCAGGTGTTTTCTAGGATGTGTTGGTTGGGATTGCGCTTCGCACACAAGGCATAGTTGATCGCAGAGGATTTTTGCAATTGACGTTTCCTAGCAGCCTGTCGGACTTTGCCAAGCCTGCGGCTTGAAAAAAACCGAGGAACA
>JBAXXX010000027.1:0-43552 GCA_037127695.1 Verrucomicrobiia bacterium
GGGGGGGAGTGGCGGGATGATGCTCACCATGCTCACCGAAGACTTTTTCTTCGGCGCCTCCTTCGGCGAAACCACGAAGGATGTGATGGCGGCGGCGGCGACCACGAGCCCGGCCACGATCAGCTTGACCTTGTGTTTCTCGAGGAACCCCTCGTCATCGTCATCGTCATCGTCCGGAGAGGCCATGGATTACTTCGGCCCCTGGGTTGCGAGGCCGATTTGGGTGACTCCGACGCGGCCGATGACATCGAGCACGTCCATGATCATCTGGTATTGGGTGCCGCGGTCGCCGCGCACGACGATCGGAAAATCCGGATTCTTCGCCTTGTGCTCGGCGAGCTTGTTTTCGAGCTCCGGCAGCGTCACCGGAACGGTGTCGAGGAAGATTTTTCCTTCGTTATTGACCGTCACCGCCTTGCTTTTTGAGCCGCCGACCGCCGGGGCCTTGCTGCCTTTCGGGAGATCCACTTTCACCCCCTGCACGCCAGCTGTCGTCATGATGATGAAGATCAGCAGCAGCACGAGGTAGAGGTCCACCATCGGCGTGACGTTGATGTCATCGTAGGCCTTGTCGTCCCCGACTGTCATGCGTCCTCCCGGATTTCAAGCCGCGGCACCGGGACACCTATCTCGCCGGCCGGCGGGTAGAACTCGGCCATCTTGGTGATGAACTCATCAATGAAGAGGTTCATGTTCGTGACGGCGTTTTTGATCCGGCTGCTGAGGTAGCTGTAGATAAAAAGCGCCGGGATCGCGACCAGGAGGCCGGCGACGGTGGCAAGCAGCGCGCTCGCGATGCCCGGCGCGATCGAGTTCACCTCGACCTGGCCGGTTTTCGCGATGACAGCAAACGTGATCATGACGCCCATGACCGTCCCGAGCAGCCCGACATAGGGGCCTCCGGCGATGCTGATCGTGAGGTAGATGAGCCCGTTGCTCAGGCGGTGCATCTCGTGCATGAGCCCGGAATCGAGGCTTGCCTTGATCGCCTGGATCGAGCGCGACGAGAGGCCGTTGAACCGTTTCTTTTTATCCTCCATCCGGTGGCGGATCTCCTCCGAACCGATGTGGTAGATGTGGTAGAGCGGCGACTGCTTCATCAGCTTTTGAACCTTGGCGCCCGCCTTGCCGCCGAGGCTGCTCACGCTCTCGGCATCCGAGTGGTCGAGCGCGGTCAGGTCGCTTGCCATGTGCTTCCACTGCCGGAGGAACTCGTCGCTGCCCTTCTGGATTTTGTTCAGATAGAGAAATTTCTGGATCGCGACCGACCAGCCGACGAGCGCCATGATCGCGCAGAAGAACACGACCAGCCAGCCGTCAAACATCATGTTTTTGGCGATATCTCCGAAGAGCATGATGTGTTCGAGCGCCGCGCTGTGGCCGCCGCCGCTGCCGCCCTCCTCCTCGCCCGGCACGACCAGCTTCGTGCTGGCGTCGTTGCCCGCCTGGCTGGTGCAGGCGAACTGGACCCAGCCCGCACCGCGCGCGCCCTTGGAGATCTCTAGCTCATCCATCTCGCCGACGAGGCCGTTTTTTCCCTCGCCGTCCGCCCCGAGTGTCGCCCCGGTTGTGAGCGCCGGCAGCGGCGCATCGAGCTTCGCGTATTCTTTTCCATCCAGATAAAGCGTGGTGGTGGCATTCGTCGCGACGACGGCGAGATGCTTCCAGACGCTGGCTGCAAGCGGCTCGCCAGGCGGGGTGCGGCGCGTGCCCGCGCCGTCCCGGATTTCCAGGTAGGGGATCCCGTTCGCGATGCCGGCCTGGAAGCCGTTCCCCCCGTCGCTCCAATCGAAGAGCACGCCTTTTTCATTCAGCACCGTGACCTTGACCCATGCCGAGAGCGTCATCGGCTCGCCTTCTTTCCACTGGAACGTCGGTGAAGCCGGAATTTTTATCGCGGTATTCCCGAGCAGGCGCATGCCGGGGCCGATCAGCGCGCCCTCCGAGAGCGTGCCGCCGGAGGTCGCGTTGTTGGCATTTTTCGTGGCGTCAACCGGCGTTGCGGCGGTGAAGTGGTAGGCGAGCACGGTGTCGGCGTCATACGTCGCCTTCGGGTCGCCGCCCGCCTCCATCTTCTCGCCCGCGACTCCCGAATAGAGCCAGAATTTGGTTTGCGCGCCCGCCGGGATCTGGGGGACTTTCACCCAGACAAACGCCTCGTTCATGAGGGGATCCCACTTTTCGACCTGATGGTCGAGAAGCGCCTTGTTGTCCGCGGCGACAAAGCGCAGATCGCTGCCGTCCTCGCGCGCCGCCGCAAAATTGAAATTCCCCTGGTGCAGGCGGAGCAGGACGAGCGCGCTTCCGGCCGGTTCGGGGATCTCGACCCCGGACTTGCCGGTGTCCACGGTGACCGGTTTGCGCGCCGTCCATTCCTTGTTCCACCAGTCGCCGGCAGGCGCGGCGCCGGCCAATGAAGCGGTCAGCATGGCGAGAAGAAGGAGAGCTTGATTTTTCATGAGAGGATCAGAGTTCGGCCCAGAGCCGGAAGGAAAATAGCGGCTGGTTCGCCAGGGACGGGCCCTGCGTGATTTGCGGGATTCCGATAAGGAATTCGCCGTTCATGTGGCCGAAGATTTTGATCGTGGTTCCGACCCCGTAGCTCCAGAGGTTGAACTGCGATGTCTGCTGGGGGAGCGGGTCGTTAAGCGTGGTGGCGCCGCCGTCAAGGAAGACAAACGCCCGCCACTCGTGCCCCTCGCCCAGCCAGGAAAGAAGCGATGGGGAGCGGAATTCCAAAGTTCCGCAGAGGGCGGTGTCGCCGACGACCGCCGACTCGAGATACCCCCGCACGGTGCTCGCCCCGCCGAGGCTGAACTGCTCGCTGTCCACCAGCGCGTTCATCGTCGCCTGGCCTTGAACCTCCGCAAAAACCTGAAAATCCCACGGAAGCTTTTGCGTGTGCCCGAGGCTGCCCCGGACGTAGAAAAAGTTTCCATCCGCGTTGTATCTGCGGCTGTCGAATTCGAACTGCTCCTGGGCGCTTGTGCCGCGGAAGCTGAACGTCGCCCCCGCGCTCAGCTCGGTCTGGTAATGTTTCCCGACCGATGCCGCATTGTAGCTGATGCTGAACGGCCAGTAGGTGATCGGCGAGGAGACCACGGAGCCACCCAGCACGAGATCCTGCGTGAAATGCTTGTAGTCCATCCCGAGGCTCGCGGAGTGGAAGAATCCGGTTTTCGCCGGCAGGTTGACAAGGAACCGCGCCCCGTAGATCTCCCCGTTGCCGAGCGAGTTCCCCCCCCCGAGCGTCGAGACCTGGCTGTTCTGGCGCGTCCCCTGGACCATCAGCCCGAGCCAGTCAACCGCCGGATGCCGCGCGATGTAGTAGCCCGAATAAACCAGCACGTCGCTCGGCCGCTGCGGCGCGATCTGAAATCCCGCCCCGATCGTGTGCCCGAGCTGCCAGAGGTTATCGTAGCGAACCGAAAGATCCAGGCGAAGCGGCGTCGTGTTCGCGCTGTAGCGGTTGTTCACCTCGATGCTGCCGTGCAGCGGAAGCTTGTCCTTCACCGTGAGCTCGACATCCACCGTGCCGGGGATGGCTCCCGGCTTCAGCGACGGCGTGACCTGCCGGTCGGCCAGCTGGTTCAGCGCGATGATGTCCCGCTGGACATCATTGAAATTCGGAACCGTCCCCTCGGCGAGCGAGGGCGCCATCTTTTTGATCTGCTCGACGCTGTAGAACCTCGACCCTCGCACCCGGAGCCGACCGACCGGCGCCTCGGTCACCTGGAGCACGATGATCCCGCGCGTCGGGCGCTGCGGCGGGACGTTCACCGAAACCGTCTGGTATCCCAGATCCCGATACGCCTTCTCCAATGCCGCACGCGCCTGCTCGACATCCACTTCGGTCCGGCCAGGCCCGAGATACCCATACACCGCCTTCTCAACCGCCCCGTGCGGCAGCGTCCGCGCTCCGATCACGCGATATTCCTGGATATACAGCGACTGGGGCGTCTGCGCGTTGATCCGAGCCGCCACCTCCCGAGTGGCAGGCGGCTCGTCGGCAGGGCCCAGCGCGCCGGATAACGCCGCAGGAATCCAGACGGCAAGCGCCGCAAAGCTTGCGACAGCAAGCCGGCTCGCCCGAATCCTCACGCAGAACCGGGAAAATGTTTTTTGAAACGATAACATCTCGTGCATGGTTCGTAGTTTTCCGGTCTGTCCGGCGCAACGCCGCGAATGTTACATTTTCGTCACAATAGGATTTCCCGCCTCCCCTCGATCAAAAAAGGCATGCCCTCGCCGAGATGCCAACGGGCTGATTGAGGACCCCACATGAGAAGGGTGCCTTTTTAGAATCCGTTATTGTGGACAGCTCCTTACCGTCGTTGCTCCAGTTCGACCACGCACTTTCTCAATATGACGAAATTGTCACACGACCGGCATTTTCTTGACGAGCCGACCGTGGATAAGTTGTTCATAACACTATGAACCACTATCGGACAGGATGGATATCGGACGTGCACCTTGGCACATATGGCAGCCAGGCGGCAGCCCTCCTCGATTTCCTCAGGGAAAACGAGTTCGAAACACTCTACCTTGTTGGCGACATCCTCGACATCTGGGCGCTCCGGCGGGGGATATTCTGGCCGCAGGAGCACAATGACGTGATCCAAAAGATTCTCAGAAAGGGGCGCAATGGGACCGAGATCATTTACATCGTTGGCAACCACGATGAGTTTTTGTCGGGCTTCCTCGGATCCTATGGGAACGTGACCATAAAAAAGCACGCCTTCCACACCACCAGCGACGGACGACGCATGCTTGTCATGCACGGGCACGAGCTCGACACCGTCGTTCAGAACATGGGATGGCTCGCGCACATCGGCGATCTCGGCTACGGGCTCCTCCTGCGCTGCAACGGCCTGGTGAATGCCTTGCGGCACCTTTTGGGTTTTGAGCACTGGTCTCTGAGCGCCTACGTCAAGAGCGAGGTGAAAAACGTGGTGGGCTTCATCGGTCAGTTTGAAAAATCGATCGTTCGCTACGCACAGGATTATGGTGTGGAGGCCGTCCTCTGCGGCCATATCCACACCGCCTCCATCCGCAACATTGGGGGAGTTGAATACTTGAACACTGGCGACTGGGTCGAAACCTGCTCGGCCATCGTTGAACACCACGACGGGAGGCTGGAACTGATTCGCAGGAAACAGGTGCCTGACGAGCCCGGCCGTGCCAAGGCCACCCCAAAACAGGCCAGCGAATTGTCAAGGCAGCCTTCCGGTGCCGTGGGGGACCTATTTGCGGACGCGCGATAATCCGCCCAAATCCGTGCGTCAGAGAGCTGGACGCAGGGAGGGTGGCCCGACAAACGGTAGATCAAGGGAAAGCAGCCCGCCCTCGGGCTGCTCAGCAAGGCGGCCGGGGGCGACCGCCCTCCATTCCTTGCGCTGACACGCGGATCAGGGGATCCGGCTAGCCTGTGGCGTGGAAACAGAGAAGACTGATTGGGCAGCATCCCCAGGCATCCTGAGCTCCGAGGCATGCCCGGCTCGCCGGCTACATCATTTTTGCCCCCATTTCTGCAAGGGCGCTGCGCTCGCCTTTTGTGAGCGAAATGTGGGCGGTGATCCGCTGGCCGCGGAGGCGGTTCCGCGCGTAGACGAGCCCGTTCGAGCGGCTGTCCACATACGGGTTATCAATCTGGGCGGGGTCTCCGACCATGACGAGCTTCGAACCTTTGGACATGCGGGTGACAATCGTTTTCGCCTCCAGCGGAGTGAGTTGCTGGGCCTCGTCGAGAACGAAGAACCTGTTGGGAATCGAACGCCCCCGGATGTAGCACAGAGCCTCGATCTCGAGCAGCCCGCGCTCGATGAGCTGCTCGTATGGCTTGACGGGTGCGTGTTGGATATTGCTCCCGTGAGATTCGGCTTTTTGCTTATGAAACTTTCTCTCCGAGGCATTGCGCGATTTTCCATCCCCCCTCAAACGCGGGGGATGCAACGGCAGGAGAACCTCGAAGGCATCGTAGATGGATTGCAACCAGGGGTGCATCTTTTCATTCAGGGATCCTGGCAGGAACCCGAGCGTGTCGCCCATGGCGACCACCGGACGGCTCACTGTCATTCCGCTAAAATCCTTCTGTGATGTCAAAAAGAGCCCTGCCGCGACTGCCAGGAGCGTCTTGCCAGTTCCTGCCTGGCCGTAGCAGGTGATCAGCGAGATCTCTGGATCCAGCAGGGCATCCAGGAAGCACTGCTGGCCCGTGTTTGCCGCGCGCAACTCGATTCCCTTCGGCATCTGCAGGCTCGGGGGCACCTTGAGGCGAACGATGCGCCCGTTCCCGACATGGCGCCCGGGCAGCACTTTATTTTCTCCGGAAGTCAGCAGCACATACTCGTTGGTTTCCAAGAGCTCCGCCCGGGCCGGGGGCAGCTCCAGAGCGAACGCGCTCCTGAAGCGCTGGAGCTCGTGTGCATCCACTGCGACGGAGCGGATTTCGTATCCTTCAGCATCCTTCACCGCCACCTTATCGTTTAAATAATCCTGGCAAGTCAGGCCGATCGCCATCCCCTTCAGCTGCATGTTGAGGTCCTTTGTGACGAGAATCGTGGGATTTTCCTCGCCCTCCTTGAGAGCAAGGCACGCCGCCATGATCCGATGGTCGGTTCGGTCCTGATCCGGAAAGATCTTCTGGAATCGCCGGAGGGGCGAGCCCTGCCTGTTCGCTTCAGGAGAGTCGTTGACCAGGATCCTCAGGGATCCGCCACCTGAAGTCTTTGTCCCTTTGAGCACGCCCTTCGTATCATGTCCGAAAATCCCGGTGAGGAACCGGTGGACGGTCCGGGCGTTTGCCCCGCGTTCGGTCTGCTCATTTTTAAACCGGTCGAGCTCGGAGAGCACCTCGACCGGGATATACACATGGTTGTTTTCAAACCTGTTGAGGCAGTGGGGATCGTGCAAAAGAACATTCGTGTCCAACACGAAGTTTTTTACATGCCCCTCCTCGTTGCCCGGGAAGGTTTGCGTGTCGGAAGGAAAGAACAGGTTCTGCTCTTCTGAGGTTTCTATCGGAGTGGGTGTGTGCATTGCGAATTCTGGTGCCACCACAATGACGTCACCGCTTTTGCAACGCCTTTGAGTTTCGGATTCCTGCCAGGGAGAACTGGCTGGAGTGCCGGGCCGGGCGCCGGGAGTCCACGGCAAGGCGCTGCTCGGTCCAGCGCGCGAGCCGCACGAAGGGCAGGCCGATGAGGAGGTAGATTGCGGCGATGAGAAGACCGGTTCCAAAATAGTCGAACGTCTGGGTCGCGATCCTGTTGTAAACCCCCGTGAGGTCGAGGAGGGTGACCATCGACACCAGGGAGGAGTCTTTCAGGAGCGAGATGAAGTCGTTTGTCACCGGGGGAAGAACAAGCCGGAACGACTGGGGGATCACGACGAAACGCAGGCCCTGCGCGTGGGAGAGCCCGAGGGCGCGGGCGGCTTCCATCTGCCCCTTCGGGATGGCCAGCAGGCCGGCGCGGTAGTTTTCCGCTTCGTAGGCCGCGTAGTTGAGTCCGAGCCCGAGAATGCCCGCGACAAGTGGCGAGAGCTTGATGCCAATGTTCGGAAGGCCGTAGAAAATAATGAGGAGCTGGATGAGCAGCGGCGTTCCGCGGACGATTTCGATGTAAAGCGTCGCGACCCACCGTAGCGGCCAGGGACCGAAGACGCGCATGATCGCGAGCGAGAAGCCGAGGGCGATCGCCAGCATCATGCCGGCGAGTGAGACTTGGAGGGTCATCAGGCTCCCTTTGAGAAGGATCGGCCAGAACCCAAGGTAGCCCTGGAGACGTGCTTCGAGGCTCGGCTTCTCAGCGTGCATGGCGAGGAAGGATTTGTATTCGGTGTCGGGAAGCGAGGGGGCTTCCGGCTGGCCGAAGGCTCCCGCAATGGTTGGGGTCCACAGGCCCCATCGGGAAAGAATGTCCCGCATCTCGCCGCTCGCGACGGCCGCGGCCAGCGCCCGGTTGATTTCCTGCTGAAGCGCCGTGTTCCCTTTCTTCATGGCGATCCCGTAAACGATTTGTCCGAAGGGCGGGCCGCTGAATTGCAGGTTCGGGTTTGAGGCGGCGTAGTATTTCGCGATCGGGTAGTCCAGGAGGACGCCGAAGAGCCGCCCGTTCACGACATCCTGATAGGCATTGACCTCTTGCGGGTAGGTTTTCGCAATGATGCCGGGCGTGCTCTCGAGCATCGCGAGGGCGGCGGTCTGGCCGAGGGTGCCGATTTCCTTTCCGACGAGCTGCGCGAGCGATGAGGTCGGAGGCGTCCCTCGCCGGTCCACAAACTGCTCGAACGTGACATAGTAGGGATCGCTAAAGAGGACCTCGGAGGCTTTGGCCGGAGTGATTTCAATGCCCGCCACCACGCAGTCGTAGAGGTCGATGCCAAGCCCTGGAATCAGCCCGTCCCAGTCATTTTTTACGAAGACCGGCTTTCTGCCCATCTCCCTGGCGATCGCATGGATGATGTCGCATTCGAACCCGGTGAGCTTGTTATGAGAATTGTAAAACCCGTAGGGCGCGTTGCTGTTGGGATCGGCGGCCCAGCGAAGGACCTTGTCTTCTCCGCGAGCCGAAACCGCCAGGACGGTGCAGAGCAGAAGCAGAACATAGCGGAGCATCGATGTGAAATGCCAGCCCGACGCCTTCTGGCCGCTATCTGCAATCATTGGAACCTCCCCAGAAACCGGCGGGTGCGATCATCTTTTGGATTTTCGAAAATCTCGTCCTCGTCCGAGATCTCCACGATGTTTCCGCCCTCCATGAAGACGATGTAGTCGCTCGCGTCCCGGGCGAAGCGCATTTCATGGGTGACCACAATTTGTGTCATCCCCTCGTCGTCGAGCTGCTTCATGACAGCGAGAACTTCTGCGACGAGCTCGGGATCAAGCGCGCTGGTTGGCTCGTCGTAGAGCATGACCTGGGGGCTCATGGCGAGGGCGCGTGCGATTGCAGCGCGCTGCTGCTGGCCGCCGGACATCTGAGAGGGATACCTCTCGGCAAACGCCTCCAGGCCGACTTTTTCGAGGAGGCGAAGACAGTTTTCCCGGGCCTCCCCCTTAGATTGGTTCTTCGCCACGCGTGGAGCCAGCATCGTATTTTCGAGAATCGTCATGTGAGGGAAGAGGTGGAACTGCTGAAAGACCATGCCGACATGCTGGCGGAGCTCATGAGCCTTCCGCTCGAGGTCTTTGGGAGGGGCCTCGTCCAGGCCATGGCAGTCGATCGCCACCCCTGCAATGGAAATCCGCCCGGCATCTGGCACCTCGAGAAAATTCATGCATCTCAGGAACGTGCTCTTGCCGCAGCCGGAGGGGCCGATGATGGAAACCAGGTCGCCTTTTTCGACATTCAGGCTTACCCCATTCAGGATCGGAGTTTCGCCAAAGCTCTTGTGCAGGCCTTCAACCGTGAGGAGGGGGGCTTCCATGCCTCTTGTCTGTAAACGTTCCGTCTTCTGCCAGCAATAATCCGAACGTGACGAAATTGTCACAGTGGCGGCCCGCGCCCCCGCGCGCGACAGTGGTTCACGAGCGACTCCGGATCCTGCGCCCCGGGCATCACCACACCCCGCTCAGGGATCATTGTCGTGTTACAACTTTGTCACAAAGCACACCTTGCCAGCTGGCGGCACTTCCGCAGAAAAGTGAGGCAGCAAACCCAATGCGTGAAAATTTATTCTCAGAAGCCGCCGCAAGCATCCCCCGCGCGGGAGGGCCGAAAGCTGCCGACACATTCAGCACTTGATAACAGAAATATATGAAAACCAGAAAAAGCGGCTTCAATTTGGACGATATCAAGATTCGACAGATTAACGCAAAAGATTGCGACCAGATTATCAGCCTCCAACTGAAATGCTTTCCAACAATGAAGCCATGGTTGAAAGAGCACATCCAAAGTCAGGTCGCCATCTTTCCCGAAGGGCAATTGTGCATCGAATATCACAAGAAGGTGATCGGCTCATCGGCCTCGTTGATCGTGGATATTGAGATCTACGACAACGAACATAATTGGTTCGAGATCAGCGATCACGGATACATACGAAACCACGATCCCGAGGGCGATACATTGTACGGAATTGAAATCATGATCGATCCGGAATACCAAGGGAACGGCCTTTCCCGAAGGCTCTATGACGCACGAAAGGACCTTGCCCGCAAATACAATTTGCGAAGGTTGGTTCTCGGCGGAAGGATCCCCGGGCATGTGAACTACAAGGACAAGCTCACGGTGGCGGAATATATCGACCAGGTGGCCGCGAAAACCATTTTCGATCCTGTGCTGTCAATCCAGATTGCAAATGGATTTGTCGTGAAAAGAGTTATTGATAAGTATCTGGAAATGGATGAGGACTCCGGCGGCTACGCCACGTTTCTTGAATGGACGAACATCAATTACAAGCCAAATGAGATCAAGCATTACTACTCGTCAAACCCGGTGCGGATTTGTTCCGTGCAATACCAGATGCGGAAAATTGATTCGTTTGAAAAGTTCTCCCAGCAGGTCAAGTACTTTGTTGACGTGGCCTCGGAATACAAATCTGATTTCATTCTTTTTCCGGAGCTGTTTACCACCCAGCTGCTTTCTTTTCTCAAAAACACTAACCCTCAGTGCGCCGCAAAAGAACTTGCCGGGTTCACCCCAAGATTTCTTGAGCTTTTCACTGCGCTTGCAGCCGACTTCCGCATCAACATTATTGCCGGCTCTCATTTTATCATTGAAGACGATAACCTGTACAACGTCGCGTATCTGTTTCATCGAAACGGAGAAGTCGAGAAGCAGTACAAGCTGCACATCACGCCGAGCGAAAAGAAATATTGGGGCGTTGAACACGGGAACAGGATTGAGGTCTTTGAAACCGACAAGTGCAAAATCGCAATCCAGATCTGCTACGATATCGAGTTCCCGGAAATCAGTAGAATTGCCGTGGAAAAGGGAGCTAAGATCATCTTCAATCCATTTTGCACCGACAACAGAAACGGATATCTCCGAGTGCGCTACTGCGCCCAGGCGCGATGCGTGGAGAATCAGGTTTACGTGGCAATTGCTGGCAATGTTGGAAATCTTCCCGACGTCGTCAACATGGACATTCAGTATGCGCAGTCTGCGATCTTTACCCCTTCAGACATGGAGTTTGCCCGCGATGGGATTGCCGCCGAAGCGACGCCCAATGTGGAGTGCGTGGTCATTCATGATGTCGATATCGAAGCTCTCAAACGAGGCAGGGCCTCTGGGGCCACGCACAACTGGGAAGATAGACGAACTGATTTGTATCAGATCGTTTATAACGAGTAACTGCTTCATGATGCCTGCTGAGCAGTTGCTATAACGAAAGCATTTGACACAAAAAACCGCCGCCAGGTGATCCCCGGCGGCGGTGCTATTTTGTGCTGCTACAGGCGATTTGCCAACCCCTTAGAAGAGGAGTGCTGTCGAGAAGCCGAGGATCGTCGCATTCTGCACATCGCCAGTTCCGTTCGGCTTGATGATATACTGGATGAATGGCTGGAAGTAGGCCCACTCATTGATTTGGACGCGATACCCGCCTTCGATCACCGCCGAGTAGTTCGGCTGGTTGACATTGCCGGCGTGCTGCAGGTTATCGATCGCGTTGTAGTTGTAGCTCCCGAATCCGAGGGCCACCATCGTCTGGTCCTTGTCGCGGGTCGGGATGAGCCCCTTGTAAACCAGCCCTGTCTGAAAGTAGAACGGGATTCTGTTTGCCACGACATAGCTCGGAGTGAAGCTCACCATGTTGAATGCCGAAAGCCCCTGGTCGTTCAGGGCTGGATTGGTCGGAGGGATCGCCTGCTTGAAGCTCTTGCCGGCCGACGCAACCGCTTTGCCATCGGAGGGGCCTTTCCCCATCGGGGCAGGCTCTGCGGAAGCCTCGCGGAAGATCATCTGATCAGCCTGGAAGTAGAACCCGTATTGCCCTTGGGCCGTCTGGCCGTTGTAGGTCGGGGAATCCACTCCGAAAAAGTAGCCGCCCACAGCATATTTGCCCGGGAGCTTGTTTTCGCCAAATTTCGGGGTGTAGCCGAGTTCCGTGACGGCCATGACGCCGTTGCGGCTGGTGTCCGGCCCGTAGCCTTCAAATGCGAGGCCGTGGTTGGACGTGGCGGTTCCCATCGGCATCGCCAGGAAGAGGCCTCCCTTGGCATAGAGGTCGCTGGTCGGCTTGACCTGCAGCGTGCCACCCCATGCGGAGTAGCTGCTCGACCACTGGATGTTTCCGCCAATTCCGCGGCTGCTGTTGATCGCGTTGTTCACGAAGAGCTGGGCGAGAGGCTGAATCGCAAATTCCTTCGAGGGCTGAAGCCAGCCGCCGCGGACGCCGAGGAAGTTCTTGATCCCGAAGAGCTCCGGCGTCGTGTAGCCGACCCCGAAGTTGGTGAGGCGCCACTGGGTGCCACTTTGGAAATGCGAGGGGTTGAACATGCTGGTCGCCCCGATGTATGTCGCTGGATTTGCGTTGGGGCTAAGCGGCTGACGGTAGCGAACTTCTCCGAAAGCGACGAGGCCCTTGAGGGAATCCAAGCCGGTCAGCTTGGCAAAGTCGACATCGCCTTTGAAATTGACTTCCTGGTCGAAGACTCCACGAGCTCCATTCTTGCTGTCGAGGATGCCGAAGAAGTCGCCTTCCCATTTTCCGGAAAAGGCAAGGCCGTGCTCGGCCAGCGTGTCGCGCACGCCAAACCAGTTGCCTGTCATGTATTTTCCGTTCCACCAGTCGGCGAGCGGTGTCGAGGAGGGGGCTTCGGATGTCGCCTGCCCCGCAAACGCTGGAGCGGAGAGGAGGGTGGTGGCGAGCAGGGCCTTGGCAAGGCTTGATGCGCGCCCGATCAGTGTGTGTGTTTTGGATTCCATGGTTAAGGAAGCGGGGAGGCTTTCATTTGTCGGGGAAGGTGTCAAGCGGCTCGTTTGTGACGATTTCGTCACAAACGGCATGTGACCCCGTGTCATTTCGAGAATCCGGCAGATGTTCCGGCGGTCCATCTGCGCCTTCGCCTCGTGCTCGAACCGGACGATCCCCTCGGCCGTCGGCTCCTGCAGCACCTTTGAACCGGTCCGCCCGTTCAGGCCCACCGTCCGATCGTCATCTCAAGGTCGCCGACAATCGAAGCCATCTTTTTCAAATCTTTGCGGCGGCCTTTTTCGGGCTTCATGTCTGCGCCGTGGAGAAGCGTCAGCATGTCCCGGATATCGCGGATTATTTTTGAAGGCACATCGTCCACTGGTCCCAGATCCGAGACGACCGACTTGATGCTATCCAGCTGCGCGTCAAAGCTTGCCCGGGTGGCATCGAGGGTTCCATGACCGGCGGCGCGAAAGCTTTCGATCTCCTCGAGAAGGTTTTTGGCAGGGGATGCTTCAGCTTTTGATTTTTTCATGGCTGTCACTCAACCACGCACTCCAGAGCTCAGCAAGCTGAAACCATTTCGTCGCGCGCCTCAGCGAATTCCAATGAGAGAGAGCACGTTCAGGCCGAAGGCGAATAGCAAAGCCCCCAGGAATATGCAGACTGGCATGGTCAGGATCCACGCCAGGAGAATGTTGCGAAGCGTCGCCATCTGGAGGCCTGAGCTATTGGCCGCCATGGTGCCAGCGACTCCGGAGGAGAGGACATGGGTCGTGCTGACGGGAAGGCCGAAGTGGTCGGCGATCATGATGGTGCTCATGGCAACAAGCTCCGCAGAGCCGCCCTGAGCATACGTCAGGTGGTCTTTGCCAATCCTCTCGCCGACCGTCACGACGATCCGCTTGTATCCGATCATCGTGCCCAGACCGAGGGCGAGCGCAACCGCGTATTTTACCCAGTCGGGGATAAAATTGGTCAGCTGCTCGCCGTGCTTCTTGAGTTCCGCCGCCCGCACCTGCTCTGCGGGGTCGGTCAAAACCCCGGTCTTTTCGAGCTTGGCAATCGTTTTTGAGATCAGGTAGAGGTCGGTGCGCACATCGCCCCGATCAGCTGTCGGGAGGTTGTGGAATGTTTCCAAGCTTTCGAGGCGTTGAAAAAGATCGCCACATTTGTCCACCAGGCCGGCATAGACTTGAGGAGAAATTCTTCCTGAGTTTTTGATGTAGTCCGTGAGGGCGTCGTTGGAGGCTGGGTCATCGAGAATGATGCCACCGGCAGACTTCTGAAAAACACCTTCCATTTCGTGGGCGGCCCTGGCGACATCGGCGACCGTATCTGGTCCGGCCGACATTTTCAGGGCGTAGGTTCCGGGCAAAATGCCGACGAGAATCAGCACGATCAACCCCATGCCCTTTTGGCCATCGTTCGAGCCATGGGCAAAGCTCACACCTGTGCAGGTGAGCATCAGGATTCCGCGGATCCAGAGCGGGGGGGGAGTTTTTCCCTCGGGCGCGCGGTAGAGAGAGGGGTTTTTCACCAGCGCCTTGCACAGCAGGAGAAGCAGCGCGGCGGCGCAGAAGCCTACGAGCGGGGAGATGAGCAGCCCGAGCCCCACGTCCTGCGCCTTCGTCCAGTTGACCCCCTCGGAGATCGAGTGAGCTGGCCCCATCAGCGAATTGGCAAGCCCGACACCCAGGATCGAGCCGATCAGCGTGTGGGAACTCGAGGCAGGGAGCCCGAGATACCATGTGCCAAGGTTCCAGAGAATGGCTGAGATGAGGAGGGAGAAAACCATCGCGAAGCCGGGTGCGGAACCGATGTTCAACACCAGTTCGACAGGCAGAAGGGCCACGATGCCGAATGCGACGACCCCGGACGATACGAGCACGCCGATCAAGTTCCAAAGCCCGGACCAAACGACCGCCGGCGTGGCCTTTAACGTGTTCGTGTAGATCACCGTGGCCACCGCGTTTGCCGTGTCGTGGAAGCCGTTCACGAACTCGAAGCTGAGCGCCAAAAGAACCGCCAGCCCCACCCAGACATAGGTCGTTGCGGTCGGATCCGAATACGCGGCGGCTAAGAAGCACATGATGAGCCTATCAACATCAGAGGAGTGGGGCCGAAGCAAGGCGGCTGGCGTGACAAAATCGTCACAAGCGCGCGGGACGCGGGGTCATCTTCAGCAAATCAGAATGCGCATAGGCAGTGCGTTTTTTTGCTCTCTTGAGTGCCGCCAGCAAAAGATCCTTCCTGATGGGTTTTGTCAAAAAGTCGTTCATGCCTGCAGCCATGCAGCGCTCGGCCTCCGTCTCCAAAGCCGTCGCTGTGAGCGCGATAATCCAAGGCTGTCGGGCGGCGGGGAGCGTCTTCCGCAAAATGCGGGTTGCCTCATACCCATCCAGAATTGGCATTCGAAGGTCCATGAAGATGGTGTCGTAGTGGCTCTTCCGCAGCGCGTCGAGAACCTCTCTTCCATCTCCGACCACGTCAACGTGATATCCAAATTGCTGCAGGAGCAGAACGGCCAACTTTTGGTTCACCGAGTGGTCTTCTGCAAGCAGGATCCTCTGCGGGTAGTTCACGGCGAGGCGGCCCGCGTGGATCTGGGCAACCGCCTCGGAAAAAAGTGGCAGGGCAGACAGGGCATTCCCTGAATTCGCGGCAGCGCTCTCATGAGTACCAAAGGGGATCTGAACCAAGAAAGTGCTTCCCTGGCCAAGCAAGCTGGAGACCCCAATCGTGCCGCCCATCATTTCCACGAGTCCTTTCGTGATAGCCAGCCCCAGGCCCGTGCCTCCGAATCTCCGCGTCGTGGACGCATCGGCCTGGGTGAATGCCGAAAAGATCTTTGCCATCTGGTCATTGTCCATGCCGATCCCTGTATCCCTGACGGCGACCTGCAGGGAGACGGTGCGGGGAGTCGGCCCCGGCAGGCAGGAGACCTGAACGGCGACCTCCCCTCGCCCGGTAAATTTCACGGCATTGCAAAAAAGGTTGGTCAGCACCTGCCGGAGGCAGTGCATGTCGCCACAGAGGAGGATTGGGAGGGGCTCGATGAGCTTCAGATAGATCGAAATATTTTTCCTCTGCGCCTCGGGCCGAATGAGATTCAGGCAATGGCTGACCGCATCGCGCGGCGAAAAATCCAGGATTTCCAGCTCGATCATTCCCGACTCGATTTTTGAAAAATTGAGGATGTCGCTGACAATTTTCAGAAGTGCGGCGGCACTGGTTTGAATTGTTGTGGCGAAATCGCGCTGCTCCGCATCCAGGTCAGTGTCCATGAGAAGCTCAGAGAATCCGACGACCCCGTTCAGAGGAGTGCGGATCTCGTGGCTCATCGTGGCCAAAAATTGCCCCTTGGCAATGCTCGCTCCTTGCGCAGCAGTCCGCGCGGCAACCAGATATCGGCCGTGCATGGCGAGCCCGCCCAGAACAAGAAGTAGCGTGGCTCCGCCGGGCCCGGCGAGCAGAAACAGAACCAGGCAATCGGAGCGGATTGCCTCCAGGCCCGCCACATTCTGAAACGCAGAAATTGTGAAATGCGAATTGGGCACGTCACGGGAGGCAAGCGCAAACGGCATCGGCCGGCGGTCGATCCTGACCAGCCCGGGAAATCTTCCGGCGTATGGGGTGATTTCCAGTGGATCAAACGTCGAACGGTTGTAATATTCCATGCGCTGGCCTTCAGTTAGCCGCTCGATGCTGTAGCCGGGCAGCGCCTTCATTTCCCATGAGCGGTCGGAAGCCATGATCACACCCTTCGATGCTCCGGCGATCAGAAATTTGCTTCTCCCCGTGTACTGTCGGAAGGAGATCCAACCTGCCGAGAGAAGGCACAAAGCCGCAAGTGCCAGCGAAAGCTGCGGGATCCCGTGATGGAGGCAGTCCTTCGACCAAACTCCGATGACGAATCGACGCCCCCGTCCAGTGCCCGCAGGAATACATGTTTCATCGCAATAGGATTCCCTATCCCTCACGGCCAGCACCCCGCAATGTGAAAACTGCAACACTTTCGTCACAAGAAATTCATTGCGTCCGATTGCCCTGATTTATCGGAGCGAAATCAAGCCATTGCGGCGCTCCGCCAGCACAGTGGCGGGATTCAGAATATCAAGGCGAAGCCGCCAGGCGGACGACCTGTTTTTTGGCATCCCATTCGAGCAGTCCGGCATAGCGTCCCCACGAGATCAGCGTATGAGCCATTTCCTCAGGATTGCGTTCGGGAACACACTTGGAGAGGAGCTCGCCCAATGCCCTGGCATCAAGTTTTTTCCCCCGCAGCAGCTCCTCTCGAACTTTTGCAAACAGCCCAAGCTTTCCGATTTCGGCGCGGAGGATCGCCTTGCGCTCGGCGATCGGCGCGGACTGGAGCTGGCAGCCGAGCGGGGTCAGGGCGACGTGGTCGTGCGGGGTATGCACGAGGCCGAGCATTTCCGCAGATTTTACAGCCTCCAGCATCTCGTCAAATTTCTTTCCGAGGTCGTCGCCGAGCTCGAAGAGATCGTGCGGGGTTTCTTCGCAAAGCGAGATGAGGCCGAGGATTTCGCCGATGGTTGCGCGGGGGAGCGGGCTGATCGCAGTCTCGGCGGAGCCGTTCGGCGAGAGTTCGGGAAGTTCGTGCTGCGTCAGGATATCATGGATTTTTTCCACGATTTCCTGAAATTCCGGGGTCCCGGGCTCGCGCGGGTAGGCGAGGGGGTTCGGGATATCGAGAGCGATACGTCCCGGGTGGGAGGCAAGGACGATGATCCGCTTCGCAAGGTAGACGGCTTCCTCGATATTGTGGGTGACCGTGACCATCGTGCGCAGCGGGTTGGCCGGGTCGGCGCAGAGGCGTCCGAGCTCGTTGCGAAGAGATTCCGCCGTGAGCACGTCGAGCGCGCTGAACGGCTCGTCCATGCAGAGAACCTCGGGATTCACAGCCAGCGCACGGGCGATGCCAACCCTTTGTTTCATCCCCCCCGAGAGTTCGCGGGGATAGACTTTTTCGTAGCCGGTGAGCCCGACCATCTCCAAGGATCGGCGGATGCGGACGAAGGCTTCCGTTTCGGGCAGCCCGTATTGTTCGAGCGGTGCCCGCACGTTCCCTTCGACTGTCAGCCATGGAAACAGCGCGAAATTCTGGAAGACCATGGCCACTCCCGGACAGACGCCATCCACCTTGCGGCCTTTGAAAAAGACCTGGCCGCTCGTGGGCCGGAGGAGGCCCGCCATGAGCCGGATCAGCGTGCTTTTCCCGCAGCCGGAGGGCCCGAGCAGCGCGACAATGTCGTTCGGCGCAATGTCCAGCGAAATGTCCTTCAAAATGACTGCGGGGGGCGAGTGCCTTTCCGCTGTGAATTCCAAAGAAACATTCTGCAGTTTGATCATGGCCTGATCCATCGTTTTATCCTCCAAATCGGCAATAAAGATCGCCTTTGCGTTGCAGTTTTTTCCAAAACGTGCGGTTGATGACTACCACGCAAACAGCCATCACCACGATCGCCGCCGCCAGGCGGTTGAAGTCCCCGGCTGCCGTCGCCTCGCTGATCGCAGCCCCGAGGCCGGTTGCCACATATGCCTTATCCCCCTGCTGGAGATATTCTGAAACAATGCTCGCATTCCAGGCCCCGCCGGCGGAGGTGATCCATCCGGTCACCAGCGGCGGGAAAATGGCGGGCAGCAGGAAATGCCTCCACCTCGACCAGCCATGGAACCTGAAGATATCCGCGCAGGCGATCATATCGGAAGGAATCGCCTGAGCCCCTGCTGCCACGTTGAAAAGGATATACCATTGCGCGCCGAGCATCATGAGGATGATCGCGCCCCATTGCAGTGTTCCCCCGACGGCAAGCACGAGGCTGAAGACCAGTGGGTAAAGCATGGGAGCCGGAAAGGATGCCGCAAATTGGATCGCTGGCTGCAGGGTCCTCGCCCATTTCGGGTTCAGTCCGATCCAGACCCCGATGGGAATCGTCCAGAGCGAGCTGATCGCGAGAGCACAAATGACGCGGAGAAACGTGATGCCGGCATCCCCGATGATGGCGAGCCATTCGGTGCCGGGCACTTTCGCAAGCATCGTCCCCAGCTCGAAGAGCCCGTACCCGCTCAAGGCAAATATCGTGGCGAGAACAAGCCAGTAAGGAACCCTGGAAGGCGATGGGGCAGCGGCCTCGCGCAGGGGCTTCGGGGCCAGGATGACCGGGGATGGGGGAAGAAGCCGCTTGAGCCCGCTTGCAACAAAGCTCGGAGCGGCAGTGAGGCTTCCCACAAAATGCGAGCGCGCAAGCATCCGGCCGATCAGCGTGCTTTCCCTCGGCCCGCTCGCGGTGTCCTCCATTTTGAATTTTCTCGACCAGATCACCAGCGGCCACCACACCAGGCGGTCCACCGCCACAATCATGACCCCCATGGCCACGACGGCGGCGACTTGGGCAGAGATGTTTCCCTGCGCGATCGCCACGCTCATATACGAGCCGACGCCCGGCAGTTGAAAGCTCTTGTTCCCGAGCGTGAACGCCTCGTTGATCGTGAGGAAGAACCAGCCGCCAGCCATCGAAACCATGCCGTTGTAAATCAGCCCTTGCGCACCGAAGGGGAGCTCGATTCGCAGGAACGTCCTGATGCGGCCGTAGCCGCAGAGGATCCCCATCTGGCGCATCTCGGCAGGCACAGCCTTCAGCGAGTCGTAGTAGCTGAAGACCATGTTCCAGACCTGTGCGGTAAAGATCATGAGCACGCACGCGAGCTCGAGCCCAAGGTTCGTTGTCGGGAAAATCAAGACCAACGCCAGCACAAGGCCGGGCATGAAACCCAGCACCGGGATGCTCTGCAGGATGTCGAGCAGGGGGATCAGGATCCGCCTCGCCCGCACGCGATAAAAGGCCCAAGTCGCATACCCGAGCGAAAAGACCAAAGAAAGCAACATGGCCACACAGCCTCGCGCGAGCGAGAAGAGCGTGTATTCTGGAAGCTTTCCGACCGACAGGTCGATGTGTGTTTCCGCGCGGAAAGGGGCTTTCCATTCCTGGGCAACATTCAGAATCGCAAAAAGCACAGCGCCCAGCACGCAGACCACCAGGGCATCGGCTACGAGCGAGCGCGGATGTTGGCGAGTCTCGGTCATGAGGAGGCGACGGGAGCTCCGGAGGACTGCCGCGTTTGGGTGTGATCGAATTCTGCCATCTGGCTAAGACAAGACAAGCGGCTATCCCTGGGAAATAACAAGCCATGAAATGTGACAAGCCTGTCACATTTCAGCCCGTACATATCTTTGCAATGTTACAGCTTTGTCACAAAGCGCACCTTGCCAGCTGGCTGCACTTCCGTAGAACCATTTCTTTTTTCAAGCAATCCACAGCATCCAACACCACGCCCTCCGACAACACATCACGCATTATGGAAAACACCACAGCCGCAGCCGCGATCATCCCGGCAATCACCCAGCTTCTTGACCGTCAAATCGACATGGAGAAGGAATTTGAAGCCTCCCTCTCCGCCGTGGATCCCCACGCCCGCCCCAGCGCGGAAAACCTGCTCCATTACCTGGCTGTCCGGCAGATCGACATGCGTCCGCTCCAGTGGAAGCTGATCCCTCTCGGGCTGACGTCGCTGGGCGGCATGGAGGCGAGTTCCCGGTGCTCGATCCAGGCGGTCTCTCGTGCGCTGCACGCGCTGGCGGAGATTCCTGCTCCAGAATTTCCGGCTCCTCCAGTGGATTTTGTCACCGGTCCGCTGCAGCTTCAAACGAATGCCAACCGGCTCCTTGGCGCGCCCTGCGGGAAGCGTGCGGTGCGGATCATGGTCACGATGCCGTCAGAAGCATCTCATGATTACGAGCTGGTCCTCTCGCTTTTGAAAGCCGGCATGGATGTCATGCGGATCAACTGCGCGCACGACAATGCCACGGCCTGGGAGGGCATGGTCGAGAACCTCCGCCGCGCGGAGCGCGAGACGGGGCGCTCCTGCAAGGTTTACACCGACCTTGCCGGGCCCAAGCTCCGCACCGGCCCCGTGGAATCTCTCGGACGCATCCGCAAGGTGCGCCCCGTCCGGGATGCCCGAGGCGCAACCGTCGCACCCGCCCTTGTTTGGTTCACCTCATCTGGCGAGAAGCCGCCGGATGGAGTTTCAGATGTCATTCCCGTCAGCCCGGAGGTATTGGAAGGCGCGGTGACCGGATGCTCGCTCGCGCTGGATGATGCCCGCGAAAAGTTCCGCGAGCTAAAAATCCTCTCCTACACCCCGCACTCGGTTCTCGCGGAAGCCTTGCAAACGTGCTACTTCGAGACGGGTGCACGGCTCCACCTGCTGGATCGCAACGGGGAAGTTGTGGTCCGTGGCAAGGTCGGATCCCTCCCGGAGATCGGCATCCCAATCGCCCTCGCCGAGGGGGATGCCCTCATTTTGATTCGCGACGGACAATGCGGCAGCCATGCCTTGCGCGATGAAGACGGCCACGTCCTCAAACCCGCCCGCATCCCCTGCACATTAGACGCCATCTTTGATTGTGTGAAACCAAGCGAGCGGATCTTCTTCGACGATGGAAAAATTGGCGGCTGTGTCGAGAGCCGCACCCATGATGAGGTCAGCGTCCGCATCACCCGCACCGGAGTGAAGGGCGGAAAGCTTCGCCCGGAAAAAGGGATCAACCTTCCGGATTCCAACCTCCTCATCAGCGCGCTGACGGAGAAGGACATCGCCGACCTGGCGTTCGTGGCAGAGCACTCGGACGTGGTCGGCCTCTCCTTTGTCCGCACCCCTGCGGATGTCGTCGCCCTCCAGGACCGCCTGCGCGCGCTCGGCGCGGAGCATGTCGGGATCGTTCTGAAAATCGAAAATCGGGTGGCCTTTCAAAACCTTCCGCAACTCCTCCTGGCCGGGCTGCGATGGACGTCTTTGGGGATCATGGTCGCGCGGGGCGACCTCGCTGTGGAAATCGGTTTCGACCGGCTCTCGGAGGTCCAGGAGGAGATCCTGTGGCTGTGCGAAGCCGCCCATGTCCCGGTCATCTGGGCGACGCAGATCCTTGAGACCCTCGCCAAGACGGGATCCCCGTCGCGTGCGGAAGTGACGGATGCCGTCGCCAGCGGAAATGCGGAGTGCGCAATGCTCAACAAAGGACCCTACATCACGCAGGCCGTGGAGTTTTTAAGCGGGGTGCTGGAGCGGGTTGAGGCCCACCACATGAAGAAGCACAACCTTCTCCGAAAGCTCTCCGTTTCCGATTTGCACGCCCAAGAGATCCCCTCTTGATGACTGAGACGGTCCGGGGGAAGGGCTACCGCTTCCATGCGGTGGCGGGCAGCTGAGCGCGATTTCTCTCCGCGTCGTCTGCGCCGCGCGGTTTGGAATTCGTTCCGCACCGAACCGGCGGGGGGGGCCTGCGGAATGTGACAAAATTGTTGCAATACTTCTCTCGGCAGACGGCGGCAGATCCGCGATTGCAGGGGGCGTCAGCAAGCAAAATGCCATCGCGGGCCGGGTGGTTCGAGCGGCTGGCAGAAAACAAAAACAACAAAAACAAAATGACCATCAATAAAAAACTATTGCTCGGAGTGGTTGCACTCGGCTTGGCGGCTGTCTCGCATGTGAATGCGCAGATCACCGTGGCCCAGGGCGACATCCTGCTGGGCTTCTATCAAAACCAGGGAGCGAGCGCGGGTGCCAACACCTACATCTACAACCTCGGAAAAGGATCCGATTGGCTCAGCAACACGAACACGCTCGTCAGCGTCGTAAACATTAATGCCGATCTGACATTGGCGTTCGGTTCCGGTTGGGCAGACGATGCCACTCTCAGAATGAGCGTGATCGGCGGGTTCGACGGAAGCAGCAGCAGCGCGGGACTTGACCCGACGAGAACCATCTACTTCTCAAATGGCATCACCGGCTCGTTCACCGCTCGCAGCACAGCGACGCCGACAATGATCAGCGCCGTGCGCACAACGACGTCAAACAACATTGGGGCGAACTACCTCGCCAACATGAATGCGGAACCGCTTGGCGGCGCCACGGATGGGGGCGCCATTGTGCCGACCTCCAACCCCAACGACCTCGCCCAATACAGCATCCCGACGGCCGCTTCATACTTCGGAGCTACAGGGTTAAATCCAAACGCCTCGCTGGGAGGCGGAAACCTCGGCACAGGCACCGGCGGATACACTGTCGAAGCGGCGGTTGACCTCTACCGCATCCTGAACACCGCCACGGGGGCGACACTCACCGCGGGCCTCTCCGCAGGGAACGCCGTCGTGGGCACCGGCCAATACATCGGATCCTTCACCTTGTCCAGCACAGGAGATGTCCGCATGGATGCCGTCCCTGAACCTGCCACCTACGCGCTCCTCGGGCTCGCCGGGGTTGCCTTCATGGCAGTCCTTCGCCGCCGTGGTGCCAAAGCCTAACAAAACAACAACGAACTCAAAACATAGAAAAGCTCATTATGAAACTCAAAATCACATCGCTCATTGCCATCGGTCTCGGGGCATTTACCTCGTTTGCCGGCGCGCAAACCGTCATTGACATCACGGGGTCCACAGCGGGCCGTACCGCCGTGCATAACAACATCCTGCTTGTTCTCAAGGGGACAACATACGCCTACGTGGGTAGCGCGACCGCCGGATCGGCCGTCAGCGCCATCTACAAAGGCCGCATCGGCGATGCCGTCACCGGACCGCTCGTCACCATCCGCACCTATTGGCTCGGCTCGGTGAACGGCGTGCGGGATGTCGGCGACCAGATCCAGCAGACCAAGTTGCTCTCGACGGACGAGGGCATTGTGCCGACGACAGGAGGTGGAAATTATATTAACCCCGACACCGGCAAGTATGCCTCAGCGTCAGTAGCCACTGCGCCCGAGATCGGGTTTTCGGACGTGTTTGGCGCCTCGACTGGCTACTCGACTCCTGTGGAGACCAGCGTTGCGGTCATCCCGTTCAAGTTCTATAAGAACGCGAATGCCAGCGGAAATTTGACGAACATGACCGCGAACTTGGTTAGGCGGATCTACAATGGCTCGGGCGATGTGCCCTTGGCACTGTTCACGGGCGATGCGGCTGATGAAGGAAGCCTGGTTTACGGAATCGGACGCAACAGCGACTCGGGAACCCGCATCACCCTGCTTGCGGAATCCGGTTTCGGCGTGTTTAACTCCGTCACCCAATACTCACCCACCGTTGTGGGCGGAGTCATCACTGCGCTGGCTTACACTGGCAACACCGGAGTCTCTGGTTCAGCCGTCAAGAACGCAATCCTGGCCACGAACGCCACCGGCTCTGTCGTTGGCTACGTCGGCGCCTCCGACTGGCCCACCGCTCCCACTCAAGAGTTGACTTGGAACGGCGTGCCCTACTCGCAAGCGAACTTGTTCAACGGAAAATACACCTTCTGGGGCTACCTGCACATGAACAGCATCGCGCTCACCGGGGACGCCGCCACGTTCTTCACAGCGCTCAGCGACAGCATCAAAGCCACGGCGACGTCAGGGCTCGAGGCGATCACGAGCATGCGCGTTGAGCGTGCCGGAGACGGGGACACGGTCTATCCGCTCTACTAGGAACACAACAAACCTTAACAACCAGCACGGGTTCTATCCCCGCGCTGGTTTTTTTGCATATCCAGGCATCGTTCCCAAGATCTCATTATCCGATGAAGCGAAAAATGGCGGTTGGTTTGGCTTGTGTTCTGTCGGCAGGCCTCTGGATCTCGGGCAGGCGGAGTGATGAGCGCGCCGAACCCTCGCAATCCGTCCGCATTTGCGCATCGGGTGGCGGCGGGGTCGGAGAGCACGGCACCAGCCCGGCGGAGAGGTCATTTTCTCCATCCGCATCCGATCCGAAAGGCGGCAGCTCATTGGCAAATTCGCTCCCTGGGCAGGTTCCTCAAGTCACTGCCGAGGCAAAAGGAAGGACCGCATCGGCTTCGTCGGCACCGGCCCGATCCGTCTCATCGCCCGCAGGCCAGCCTTCCACAGCACCCGCCCCGATTTCTAATCCAGTCACGGCACGGGCCTCCGCACAAAGCTCTGCCTCCATTTCCCCCACAGTCTCCGCTCCGGTCTCCACCACTCAGGAAGGGGTCGTCGAAGCCGAGGAGGCGCCTGCGACACCGATGGCGCTCCGGACGGACATCCTTCAGAACTTCGAGCTGAGCCCGTCCGGTCAAGCGGCTATCGCCCGCGCACAGGAAATGTTCCAGAAAGACGTGGCGGCCAGCCCGTCCCAAGACCCGGGCAGTGCCGACTATTTCGACCGTTGGCAAGTCGCCGCCCAACGCAGCGACGATTTCCTGCGCGCGATGCTCGGGTGGAGCGCGTTCAACACCCTCAGCGCCGAAGCAGCCCGCCTCACTTACGAGCAGATCGCGACCGCAAAA
Source organism: Verrucomicrobiia bacterium (assembly GCA_037127695.1). Taxonomy (GTDB): domain Bacteria; phylum Verrucomicrobiota; class Verrucomicrobiia; order Chthoniobacterales; family Terrimicrobiaceae; genus QYQL01. Next base: position 25,216 of record JBAXXX010000027.1, read on the forward strand.
AGGGCCGGAGCGGGCCAGTAGGGCAGCATTCTACACTTCATCCTCCCCGCCGCCGTAGCCGAGGACTTCCACGGTGATGGTCGAGGGGACTTGCTCTTCCGACTGGGTGTTGGGCCGGGCCTGGTTGGCAACCTGGTTGGCGGCACTGCTGGAAGCGGCGGAGGAGGAGGAAGCCGAGGACAGCCCGGACACGTTCGGGGCTGCGACGGTGGGTGCCGAGGGAACCCCGGAAGAGGAGCCGCTTGCAGCAATGTTGTCCGCGTTGAGCACTTGAACAGCGGCGATGTTGAGGTTGCCGGTCGCCCGGATGCCGGCGTCGCCGGCATCCACGGTTCCGCCCGGCGCGATCAGGTCCACGTTGCCCGCTTGAACGCCGGCGACCGTGCTCAGCACGCCGATGCCGCCGCCGGTCGCCAAGCCCGACAAATCGGTTTCGATCGTTGCCGACTGCGGATCGATGAGCACGCGAGTAGGAGGGGCAGTTGAGACGGTCTTGGCGGCAGCGCCGGCAGCGATGTCTCCGGTTGATGCCCAGATCACGATATTCCCGCCGCGCAAGGTGAAGATACGAGCCTGGCCGATCCCGACATTTCCATCCGTGAAAATCGAAACATTCCCTCCGTATTCGGTCACGATCCCCTCGGGGGCTTTCGATTCAGCGGCGGTGCTGACCAGCATCAGGCTGCCGGTGCCGGCAAAGTTTCCGAGGGAGGGACGCGCCGCAGATTGGGCGGCCTTGTTCTCGGCCATAATGAGCGATCCGCCTGGGGCAACGATGTTGATCAGCCCTCCGCTCTTCGTGCGGATATCCCGGTTGCGGGTGTTGATGTCTCCTCCTGAGGAGACATCCCCGAAGAGGGTCTCGATTGCCGCAAAGCCGCTCTTGTAGGTTCCTGTCCCGACAGAGTCGCGCCCCGAGTCGCGCAAGACGAGCGCGAGGACCCGCAAGGCGAGCTGCGCGCGCTGTGCGGAGTTCATCGTCAAAGGGTCAGCTGTCGCCCCCTCGCTGTCCTTTGCCACCTCGTCATGATATTTTTCAAAATTCTCATCGAGGAAGGCATCCGCCTCGAGCCCGGCATTGGCGAGTCCTGCGGAGTTGCCAAGTCCGGCTGCCACATAGAGCGATGCGCCGCCAAATGCCAGATACGGGTTGCGTGCATTCCCGATGCTCGTGATGCCCTGGCCGACCTCGCCAATGCCACCCTTCAAAGCTGTCCCGAGATCCAAGTTCCGCCCGGCAAGGACTTCGAGAGATCCCTCCCCCGACACCTGGATGTCGCCGGCCAGCGACGCAAAACCCTTCACATAATCTTTGTTCGACTCCGCAAGGGCCATGGCCTGACGTGTGGGCGTGTTGGAATTATTGAGAATGATATCTCTTCCTGCCGAAACGAACGAGGTGTCGTCCTTCGAGACATTTTGAAGGTGGAATGCGATGTCCGTGATGTCGTTGCCAGCGGTGATCCAGGTCGCTTTCGGCGTGAAAAGAGTGATCCCGGAAATGTCGCCGGAGACGGCGTAAATCCGCACCGGGCTCGCGTCCCCTGTATGGAGAAGCCCCAGCGAGTGCCTCGCCTGCTTGGTCTGCGAGACGGCGTTAGCGCCCGCATACGAGCCGGACTCAACAAAGGCGCTGTCGAGGTCGCTCAAAAACGGCCTGGCCTGGCTGCCGACGGTCTGGGCCAAAGTGGTTGCGACGGGCAGCCCGGTCACAGAACTCTTTGCGACATAGTCGAAGAAGGCACGCGGGGCCATCGCCCCCGGAACATTCGCCGGGCTCGCATCCGAGACATTGATCGTCGCGTATTTGTAAATATTCGCGTTGGTTGCCCTGGAAAAACCTGTCGAGAACAACCCTTCGACCTGATCTGCGGCGACGAGTTCGAGAGTTCCGCCCGAAGAGGGAAACAGCGTCAGGTCGCCGACCATATTGACCGATCCAGAAAGCGCGGTGGATTTCATGATCGGTGGCATCAGGCTGGAAACCGTTGAGAATGGAGCCACGCTGCTCTCCGAAAGCCTGAGCCACGGTTGGTAGTAGGAAGCCGGGTAGTTTCCGTCAGCGTCCGTGGAGCTTTTGTAGAGGAGCTGGCTTTGATACCACGCTTGAAGGGAGGGCAGCGAGGAAGCCTCGGTTTTGAGCGTGGTGCTGAGGCGATGGGTGACATCCCCGCCCAGAGAAAGAACATTCACATAGCTATTACTGCCATAGGTCGAGAAATACGTCTTATACCAGTATTTATTGCCGAGCCCCTGCGGCATGAGGAAGGCATTGGCCACCGGGCCGAGAAGAATGTCGCCGCCGGCTTTGATGTCGAAGCCGCCCTTGCCCACAAACAGGGTGGTGGCCAGCCACGTATCGCTGGCCAGAAGCTTGGGGCTAAGCCAATTTGATGTGCTTCCCACGATCCCGAGCGTGGGCGATCTCGTTTGGTTTGTTTTGATGCTCCCGCCCGCCGCAAGCGTTCCGCTTCCTCTCTCCACATAGTAAACTCCTCCCGAGATATCGCGGCCTGCCGCGACCGAAACGTCGCCTCCACCCAGCTCAAGAAACGTGGAGCCATCGGATGATGCCCGGGCGTTGGTAGGCGCCACCGCATCGATGTTTTTTACGTCATTGCCCGCTTCGATCACGATGTTCCCACCTCCAAGTGTCCCCACGCCCTCGAAGAAGTTGCTGTAGTCCACCCACCAGGTCGTCGATGCGGAGGGATCGTTGAGAATGATGGCGCCTGAAGAAGCGCCGACAGCCCCGAATGTGCCGGCGGCAACATACCCGCGGCGACCAAGCCAGCTTGTTGGCATCTGCCGGGACGAGTCATCGCCCATTTTGATGCCCGCCGTAGGATCGGTGTCCGTCAAATGAGCCACATCGTTTCCGGCATGGATCTCGACGTTGCCGCCTGCGATCGCATATTGCGCGGGATAAAGCACAGACTGCGCGCCCAAAACCGTATTGACATTATTGATGCGTGTCACCGGATCGAGCGGCGAGGACGAATAGACCAGCGGAGTGACGAAGTCGCCAGCGGCAGAGATGTAGCCCGGGTGTGCGACCTGTGTTCCTGCGGTATAGATCGTCGCGAATTGATTCAGGAGCTGCACGTCGGCGGCGGCGTTGATCGTGATGTCACCGGATCCAGTGCGAATGACTTGGTAGCGCGTTGCAACAATGCTCGACGTCTGGAGGGTTCCTCCTCCGCTTCCGGGAATGCCGCTATTACCGGGCGTGGCATTGCCATAATCTTTTCCAAGCTTGAGCGACCCGGAGGAGCCCTTCACAGCGCGGAAATCGGCCGATGCGAGATCCGCGCCCGCCGTCAGGCGATACGACCATGTCTGCGTGTTGATTGGCAGTGATGCGTTCTGCGCAAGCAGGGGAGAGAGCCAGAGGCTGGTCCCGCCATTGAACCCATCGCTCAGGGCATTGTAAAAAAGGAGATTCCCGCTTGCCCGCATGGTCAGAACCCCCGGCGCGCTATTCGGGCCGAACCGAAATGCGGCCAGGTTCCAGTCGCTGGCGGCAGTGGATAAAGTCGTCCCCAAAGTCAGATCCCCCGCCGTGTTGATGATCTCGGCCCCGGGGGCGAGAACAAACACGCCGGATAGTCCGGGGTTCGAAGCCAGCAGGCGGCCAGCCATCGTGAGATAATTCGCATTGGCGATGCCGAAGAAGGAATCGGCCTCGGATTTGATTTTGGTTTGCAGCGCGGAAGTGATTGTTCCGGCAGCGCCCGTGATGTCCCCGGTTGTGTTGGAGTAGAGATTGCTGCCCTCGGCAACGATGCTTGATGGGTCAATGATCGTGCTTTGGATTTCCGAGATGGCGATCTCGTTGCCTGCGCCCCCGCCGACCCTCGGGGCGCGCAGGTGCAGTGTTCCGCTGAAGCGGCCGTAGAACTCGTCAATGGAGCTTGTGAGGACTTTGGTTTTCACATGGAGGTCCAGTATGGAACCGGCTTCCAGAGTGAGTCCGCCCGTGCCCTGTATCCCGTTCAGTTGGGCCCCGGCTTCCAGGGTGATCCTGCCGCCTTTCCCGGCGCTGTCGAAGTCGTCGCCTTCCACCGTGAGAAGCGCACCGCTTGCAATCTTCAACGCGCCATGGGAGGCCAGGGAAATCGCCCCCCCGGTGGGACCGGAGGCCTTGATCTCTCCAGTAACCGTGATGTCTCCCGCATCGGTCGCCAGTGAGAATTCCCGTGCCGTTGCCGTCCCCGCAAGGGTGACATCGCCCGTTCGCGCACGGAACGACCGCGACTCGACGAATAAGCCGGCGTCGAGGAACGTGTTGAGGGCATCGAACTCTCCGGCGGCCCCGAGGCCTTTCACATCAAGCGAGAAAGAGCCCGCCGTGCCGCTGGCACCGAAAATTCCTCCCACGAGTTTCCCAGCGGGTGCGATTTGGAGTTTTCCACTGGGAGCCGAAATCGTGATGGATCCGGCATCACCGCCGAGGGCCTGTGCGGACACGTTGATTTCATTCGATACAATTACATCTCCCCCGGTTGCAGAGAGATTCGCACTCCCCCCGTCCGTGTAGCGGGTCACATCAAAGATGCTTTGAGCTTTCCCCCGCAAATCTACGAGACCACCCAAGGACACCGATCCGGCAGTGGATGTGACCAACAGCCTTCCGCTGGGAAGAATGATGTCGGAGCCCACACCCACCGACTTTCCGGACATCGTGTATTTGGCACCCAGGCCGGAGCTGTAGGTCCCAGCACCAGGTGCCGAAAGGATCGCGAGATCGCCGGCAGCAGAGAAGGTTTGCTGCGAAGCGGCTGCCGCAGTGATCGTGGAAGTCGAGGCCGTGAGGCCTCCCTCGGTGGTAAGCCCGCCAATGCCCTCCCCGTGAATCCCGCCAGGGGCATTGATGACAAGATTGGAAAACTGGCGGACGGCGACCGTGTTGGCTCCCACCCGGAGGGTCTTGACATCAAGAGCGAGCGTGCCGTCCAGCGCCTGTGCCTGAAGGGGATCGGAGGCTCCCTGTGAGTTGTCCAACAGAAGTTCTCCTGCGCGGATGGCCACCGTTCCTCCCGATTTGTTAAAGCCGCGGATCGCTCCGGCACGGAGGGTAAGAGAGTCAGGTGTTCCGATGGGAAGGACTCCGGTCCCGTAGAAGTCGAGTGATGAATAGCTCAGGAAACTGAGCGCGCCGGCTCCCGCAAGGCTTCCAAGAGCAGGTCCGCCGAGCACCAACCCAAAGGCGGGAGAGGCAGCTCCCGGGGCGTCGAGCAAAATGCTGATGCGTCCGCTGTTGAGGTTGATTGCCCGCCCGTCTAATATCGCGAGCGGATTCAACGCGGTGTCGTAGGTCGAATCGATCGTCAGGCCCGGCCCGGAGATCGACGCACCAGCCCCGATGGTGAGGCCCACGGCAGGAAGCCCGACAAATCCGGTCCGCAGAATCGAGGCGGAAGGATCCCCGCTGACGCGCACCAGCGCCCCATCGCCGGAGAGTTTCAATGCGGCCGCCGGCTGGGTCATTTCGCCTGAGGAGGCAATGCGCGCGTCATCTGCAAGCGTGACCGTTTGGCTTGCCGCAAGGATGATCTCCGGGCCGATGAACGCGGAGCTGCGGTTGTCGAGCGTGAGGGTGGTGCCCCTTACTGTGACATTGTCCCCGGACCGGAACCCTCCGATGAGCAGGCTTTCGCCCCCCCAATCGGCCAGCATCGAGGCGTTGAGTTTGATGGCTCCCGCCGGCGCGGCGGCCCCGCGATCCGCTACCCAGATGTTTCCCTGCGCTGCGATATCGACCGTCCCGCCCCGCCCCCCCGGCGCCGTGCTTGCAAGGACACTTCCGGAGAGACTCAAGCCGGTTCCGGCAAGGAATTGCACGCTCCCGCTGTCCGCCGGCAACCTCTGAGGGGTCTGAGCGCGGGCGGCCGCCGCTGAACTCAGGAAGTCGTTCGCATAAAAATCCTGATATTCCGACTGCTTGCGGGTGGCGGACTGGGGCAGGAGTTGAAAGGTGGAGAACGTTGCGGGCTGTCCTTTGCCAGGCGTGAGCCCGCTCGATTGATACCCTGCAACCAGATACGAGCCATCCTGTAGCCCGATGCTGCCCGGGGTGGTCTTCTGGTAGCGCGACAAGGGGTCTGTGGAACTCGCCCCCAGCGCGTTAAAGGGTGTCACAAGCATGGCTCCCGGGAGCAGCGCATAACGGGCGGGAAGCAATGTGTAAGTCCCTGCCGGGACCTCTCCGCTGGCCTTGAGAGTGATCTGATCGCCCACCCCGAGCTTCGAGCTCGAGTAGCCGGCATTGCCCAGCAACTCCATGGCGAAAGAGTTGAACCGCGCGGAAGGGGCGTAGTTGAAGGCGTAACCGGGCAGGATCGCGAACCTGTTTTCCGAGGCAAGAATGTCGTCGTATCCCCCGGGACCTTGGACCCATCGATAGGCGTAAAGATCTCCGCCGCCCCGCACATCCACAACCGACCCGGCCTGCATGTCGAGATTCTGAGCGCCCAAGGAAACCGCTTTGGCAGGGACCCCGCCCGTCGTCACATCAAGGCCCGTGGGATCGATCCACCTCAAACCATCGGGGCTCATCCCGTAGGGGATGACAACTCCCAGGCCGGTGAACGGATCAATGGCGGATACCGACGTCACGCTTCCTTCCCCGAGGATGAGCGTTTTTGTAGCCGGCGTCGCAAGGGCGCCGGCAGCATCGCCCACCAGCGCGTTGACCGGGTGGGCAGTGAGCCCGTCCCAGCCAAGACTGATCGTCCCCATCGGCGCGCGCAACGTGCCGCCTTGGGTGATGAGCGACGCCATGACCCGCAGGCTTCCACCGGCCGACATCGGAAGCGGGCGGGCCCCAGCCCCTTCGATGGTCACCGACCCGGAGGTTCCTGTCAGTGTGTTGTCATAGGAAAAAAGGTCGAAGCCCGCAGCCGTGGCCGGATAAATCTGTCCGGCTCGCATCACCAGATCCCCCGCCATGGCGAAGGTGCCGCTGCCCCGGATATCCCCGCCGATCGCAGAGAATTCCGCAGTGGAAATGTTTTTCAGGACGAGCGACCCCATGTCGATCAGCGGGGCGGAAAGAGTCAGTTTCCCCGGGCCGGAAGTTGGCGAGGGATGAAATTCCGTCGGCGAACCCGATGCCGGAGTTTGCGAGAACAGCCATTCATTTTGACCCGGGATCGGAAATTCCTGGCCGATGCGGATATAGGCAGCTGTCAGGTTCACCGCAGAGTCTGCGGTAACGACTCCGCCATCCCCGACGAGCAGATATTTCTCGACGGGGAGAGACACCGGCCCTTTGAAGCGCACGTTTCCGCGCAACTCAAGAGACGAGAACCCACCTGCTGAAAACGTGTCTGCCGCAAAATACCCCATCCCTTTGAGTGCGGCTCCCAGGGTGTCTGTGACAGGGATCCCGATTCCCCTCCGGGCTCCTCCAAGGAACATTCCGCTTTGAACAACCTCCATGTTGATATCCGCAGAGGTGCTGCTGCCATCGTCGGGTGCCACGTTTGACACATAGCGTCCGGACGAGACGGACAGCCACCCCCCCAGAGCGGCGGGGCCGCCTGCACGGCCAAGGAGTGTGGCGTCCGAAACCATGAGCTCCGACCCCGCAAGAACAATCTCTCCGCCGCTGCTCGCGACCTGTGTTCGGGTGGTGTTGCGCGAAAAGAGCGCCGAGTTGATTCCGCTGTTCACCGGAGCCTGCGGCGAGTCGAGCAGCCCGAGTTCCGACGGGGTCAGGTCGAGCACCCCGGCGGTCCCGGAGACATCCAACACGGCCCCCGCCTCGGCAACGATGTTCCCGGAAACCATGATGCGCCCCCCGGGCAGAACGTAACCGCGGCGGCGGCCGAACGGGTCGGGCAGAAGAAGAGACGTTCCGGCAGTCGAGAGGTTCGCATTCGGGCCAATATAAGCTGTTGGCAGCGCGACCGGACCGGCGCTGCTGCCACCGACCGGGAATGTGATGGCACCCCCGATCGAGATGGTTCCGCCGGGGGCATCAATCGACCCGAGGACCTCGACGGTTTCACCTTTCATCACCACCTCGCCCAACGGGTCTGTGCGGATCACCGCTCCCTCGCCCATGACCGCAGCTCCGGTGATGAACATGCTGGCGTTTGGATCCTTTGCGCCAGTGGCACGAAAGGTGAGGCTCACTGGATCGCGCTTGCCCACAGGCTTGAGGACAGTCTGGAAATTTGCGCCACCCCGCAGGCTGTATGGCACGGCAACGGAACTGGAAACGACCGGCTCGATCACAGTGCCGGGCGCGATGAGCAAGCCCGGCAGCGTCTGTCCGCCTGCGCCTGTCGCTCCGATGCCGATCAACTCAAACTTGGAAAAACCTCCCTCGTTGAAAAAGGACGGCTGCACCAGAAAAGCATCGTCACGCGTGGAGCTTCCGCCGACCTGCACAAGCGGGGCCTTGATCGTGAGCGACCCTCCGGATCGTCCGGAGGAAATGCCGGCCAGCATGTCGTCAATGGCGTAGTCTTTTCCGGAGAACCCCGACAGCGCTGCTTTGAGATCAAGATGCCCGCCTAGAATTCCCTTAAGGTTCGGATCCTGGCCCGCAAGGATCGAGATGGCTCCTGCTTTGCCATATTTGGATTTTCCCGCCATTGGGTAGACAATGCCCCCGGAGACATCCACCGTGCTGCCTTTGGCCAGTTCCACGCTGAACGCTTCGAGCAAGATCTGCCCGCCATGAATCGCTATCGGTTGGGTAGAACCGAGCAGGCCGGTCGGACGATCATCGTGGATTTGACCCGCCGCACTGATCGCCGATCCAGCCGCCAACCGGATCGTCCCACGCCCCGCGCTCGCAGCGGGAAGCGGAGCCACGGGATTCAAAAACTTGGCAAGATAGGGCGAATAATTATAGGCAAGAAGACTGATGCTGCCTCCCGGGGCAAAGAGGTTTCCCTCAACAGAAATATTGGCCCCCTTGAAGTCGAGCGAGCCCCCTGCGGGAACTCGCAGCGTCATGCCATTGCCGATCACGATGTCTCCGTCGGCGTTGCGGATCGCCAGCTCACCGAAGCCCTCGTCGCCGAGCAAATCAGGTGCCAGAACCACTTCGCCGGTTCTCGCGGTCAAAAGAGCAGGGGTCGTGTTATCGGACGCCACCGTGAAGGCGGCCGGAGACGCCGACGCAAAGCCATCCCTGAAAACGATGCGCGGCGGCGTCGGAGAAATTGTGCCGAACTTCGGGTATGTTGTCGTCGTGACCTGCGACTCGAAAGCGAGTTCAAGGCGTCCGGCTTGCGGCAGGTTGCTGGAGGTTTGCGAGCTGCGGAGCTGGCGCGGGCCGATGATTCTCCCAGCCGACATCTCGCCATCAAGTGCCATGGAGGGGGCAGAGATCGCAAGGCTTCCCGCATTGGCCCCGGAGATATAGGATGTCTGTGAGTACCCGCCCAGCGGTGCCAGCGAGCTGGCGAAAGTTTTCGAAACTCCCCACTTCTTTGACGCTTGCGTATTTTTTCCATCGTAAATGCCATCGTAGAGCCGATCCGGGGTGGCCTCGTCGATATTGACCAAACCGAGTCCGAGCCTGATGCGGGACGTTTGAATTTTTCCTCCCTCGTTGCGAGCATATCCCCCTGAAGCATCGACAACGGCTCCTTTGCGGATCACGACCGAGCCTCCCGCCCGCATGGCGATGTTACCGCCCTCCATCGTGAGTTGCGCCACGTTGCGCTCAATCAGGTTCAAATACCCGGTGACATCGCCCAGCGGCGTCCCCACCCAATTGCGTCCGTAAAACGACCCGCTCGTGCGCATGTCCATGGTCAACTCCACGGCACGCAGGTTTGCAGAGCGCTGGAGCGGCGAGTCCGCGAGTTCCGATCCGCGCAACTGGAAAGTCATGATGCTGTGAGCCAGGGGGATGAAAACATCGGTTGAGCCGGAGACGTCGAGCAGGGAATTCTGATCCAGATAGATTTGCCCGCTGGAATAGACGAACGTTGACTGCGGGCTCGTGGCAGAGGGCTCATAGATCCATTCGCCGGCGTCGAGGTTGACTTCAGCCGATGGGGCCAAGACCGTAGCGCCCGGCGCGAGATGGATTGTCCGCCCCTGAATGTCAACCATCGAGCGGAGTGGCAGCGACGACGTGGCCAGCTTCTTGGGATGATCCCATTCCGGAAGAACCCTCACGATGGAATTTTCCCCGAGCTCGACCAGCCCGGTGGAACGAGAAAGAAACGGCGACCCGAGCTGCAGTGTTGGATCATAGCCTTGATTGGCGACCGCGTCGTAATTTGCGAGCAGATCCACCCGTCCGTTCACGTCAACCGATGTGCTGCTCTCCAAGGTTCCCTGTTGGAGAATGTTCCGTCCCACCATGGAAATGCTCCCTCGCGCAGCTTCGATCAGGCCGGTATTTTTTGCCTCTCCCCCGGATATTCCCAGCCCGGCATCGCTCACGGCACCAACATAAACGTCGAGGCCGCGAAGGCTAGGGGCCTTCGACGCGTCAATGCCGACTTGCAGCCCCGCCGAAAGAATCGTCTGCCCGGCTGGCGTGGCGATCACCCCGTCGTTCCGAACATTTCGCCCAACGAGCATCACCCGCCCGCCGTAGCCTTCCTGTGAGACCGGACTTCCGAGGAAGGCCCCCTTCTCGACCACCACCTCACCAGAACGGGCATACGGGACATAAGACGGGCTTGCGTTGGCTGTGTCGAATCCGTCCGCTGGCAACGCGGAAAACAAAAACTGGATCTTTCCCTTTTCCTGGTTGAGCAATCCTCTGGCGATCAAATTGTCATTGATCGGGAGCGACGAGGCGACGAGCGTGCGGGCGTTGACCTGACTTCCGGCACCGAAGATGATCCCGTTCTGGTTGATGATATAGACTTGGCCGTCTGCCTTGATTCGCCCGCGGATTTCGGATGGTTTTCCGGATGGATCAAAAACCTTGTTGAACGCGACCCATTTCCCGGAGTCGTTTCCACCCGCGCTCTGGTCGAAATGGACGGTCGTGCCGCTGCCGACATGGAAGGTTTTCCAGTCGAGGAGCGCCTGCGAAGCGGTCTGTTTGATGCTGACGTTGCCGCCGGACTGGCTTGGCAGGGCCGCGCCAGCCCATGTCCCGCCCGCGAGCCGCTCAAGCCCGCCTGGGACGAGCCCGTCGGGCACGCTGCCGCCCGCAGCAGTGCGGGCGGAGGCCTGCATCTGGCGCATCGCATTGATGGCCTGCGTCGTGCGCGCAAGCCTGTCGGAAGCCTTGATTCTGGAAAGCTCGGCGGCCTGCGCTCCCGCGCTCGTCCTGGCGTCGGCGGCTTTGCGCCCCGCACCAGCACCTGCCCCGCCACGCAGGATGTCCCCCGCAAGAATCAAAGGCGCGAAGCCGAAAAAAAGCAGGCAGACGGGAAGGAACCTGAAAGCGAAATGCCAACCCGCACGCAATGCAGGGACTCCCTGAACGCTGCAAACTGAATCCCTGGAATCTCCAGCTCGCATTTTCCCCTCGCCCGCAGCGCGCGGCCTGCCTGGGGAGGCTTGACGCGGGTGATTTTGGGAAACGTGCGGACGCATGGGAATGGCACCCGGAATGATTCACGGGATTCCCGGCCCGCGAAAGCGGGAGAATGTTACAAATTCGTCACATGGTTTGCGAGCAGATGCCTTGGATCGCCTTGGTTATTTGGCGAGGCTTGAAGCGATGGTCATGCCAGCCGGGCGGCTAGGAAAAGGGCGTTCGTGGCAACCCATGCGATGGCTCCCGGACTCCACCGGCTGAGGCGCAGCCGGGAATCCGCGGGATAGACGAACGCGAGGGCAAACCCGACCGCCCCCAGCACGCAGAGCGACAGGGCTGCGCGCCCGGCGGCAGGCCCGTCTCCCCACGGGTTCCAAAGCCACCAGATCCGGTCGACGGAAAAAAATGCGATCCCGTTGGCCACGGTGAGAAGAAATGCCGCTGCAGTGCCGGCGGCAAGCCCGGGCTTGCCGGCTCCAGGAAAAGCTGCGGCAGCCGCCTGCCCGCTGACCGTCAGGAGAGCGAAGCCGAGAAGCGGAAGCCCGAGCGGAACCGCCCCGCCGAGGCGCAGCCCCGAATGCTCGGTAAACCGCAGCGGACCGACCGGCCATCCCGTCAAGGCGCCAAGCCCAAGAAGCGCCGCCAGAGAAATAACCGCAATCCCAGCAGCCAGCCTCGCCGCACGGAGGCCGGCCCACCCGGCAAGGTCAGCGTAAACCGCAATAAAAAAAACAAAGATCCATATCGGATCCCACCACGGCCAGGCGGCTGGGGGCTGGGCGAGCAGGGCGAGCCCGGACGCCGTGCATGCGAAAGACAGGCGCCAGAAAACCCGCGTCATGGCGCCGCCCCCCCCGGAGCATCGCCGCCAGCCGCGCGGACGGCGCGCCGCCTCTCCCGGAATTGCACCAAACGCAGCATCACGGCGTATGCGATCGCGGCGGTCGGGGCCGAGATGAAAATCGAGCCGATCAGCATCGGCACCCCGAAGGTGAGAAATGTCGTCCACTTCATGAGCTCGCTGATGGACAAATGGTGCATGCTCAACGCCGCCGGCGCCTCATGGATGCGGCTCAAAATAGCGGCTCCCATGTCGTATTCGACCTTGAGAAGAACCGGCCAGAACGGGGTGACCACATCGTGCAGCGAGACCGCGATCACCGCCGCAATCTTGCTGCAGCGGAACAGGTAGGCCAGGCAGAGGCAGAGCAGGGTCTTCACGAAGAAAAGCGGGGTGAACCCGATGAACACCCCGATGGCGACGCCCCCGGCAATCGCATGCGGCGTGTCGCGCAGCTCGAGCAGCTTGCGGCCGAGCGATGCAAAATACTGAATAAGCTTCTTCATCCCTGCCCCATGAGAACAGCCCCGGGCACGCGCGCAAGCCTTTCCTCCCATTTGCGCGCTTTGCTATGAGGCGGGAAATGCCGTATGTCTTGCGCAATGAAATCATCACATCTGCTTTTTGAAGCCGCGTGCAAGCGGATCCCTGGAGGGGTCAACTCGCCGGTGCGCGCATTCCGGGGAGTCGGCGGCGAGCCGTTTTTTACGAGGTCCGCAAAAGGCTGCCGCCTGGTGACCGTCGAGGGGCGCGAGCTGATTGACTACGTGGGCACCTGGGGGCCGGCGATTCTCGGGCACGCGCCGGAGGCGGTGGTTTCGGCCGTGCAGGAAACTGCGGCACTCGGGCTGAGCTTCGGGACGCCCAACCCGCTCGAGGTCGAGATGGCGGAGACGATTTGCCGGCTCGTGCCGTCGGTGGAAAAAGTGCGGATGGTGAACAGCGGGACCGAGGCGACGATGAGCTGCATCCGGCTGGCGCGCGGGTTCACTGGCCGCGACAAGATCATCAAGTTCGAGGGCTGCTACCACGGGCATGTGGATTCGCTTCTGGTCAAGGCTGGAAGCGGGGCGCTCACCCACGGGACGCCGGATAGCGCGGGGGTGCCCGGAGCGCTCGCGCGGCTCACGATCACCGTCCCTTTCAATGCCCCGGAGTCCTTGAGCGCGGCCTTCGCCGCGAACCCCGGGGAAATCGCGGCAGTCATTCTTGAGCCTGTCCCAGCAAACGCCGGCCTCTACCTCCCCCAGCCTGGCTTTCTGGAATGCGTGGAGAAGCTCTGCCGCGAGGCCGGGGCGCTGCTCATTTTCGACGAGGTCATGACTGGCTTCCGCCTCGCCCGCGGGGGCGCGCAGGAGATCTACGGGATCCGCCCGGACCTTACCGCGATGGGAAAAGTCATCGGCGGCGGGCTGCCGGTCGGCGCGTTTGGCGGGCGCGCCGACATCATGGACCACCTTTCCCCGGATGGGCCGGTGTACCAGGCCGGCACGCTCTCTGGAAACCCGATCGCCATGGCGGCCGGGCTTGCCCAGCTCCGCGAGCTCGAGCGCCGCGACGGCTGGGCGGCGCTGGAAAAGACCGGCGCAGCTTTTGAGTCCCGCGCGCTCGCGGCGATCCGCGGACTTCCCTGCACGTTCCAGCGGATCGGCTCGATGTTCTGCCTCTACTTCCGCGAGCAGCCGGTCCTGAGGCTCTCCGATGCGATGGGGTGCGACAGGGAACGGTTCGCAAAATTTTTCCACCACTGCCTCGGGGCGGGAGTCTATTTTGCGCCATCCCAGTTCGAGGCAGGATTCCTCTCGCTCGCCCATGCCGACGAGGACATCGACGCGACCGCCCGCGTTCTCGCCGACGGCCTCAAAATCGTTTTTTGATCGGAATCGGGGGGCGTCGGAAAATGCACATAAAAAAATCAAGAAAAAATGTGAAATCTTGTTGACGCGATCTGCGGGGAGACTTATTCACATTCCCGGTGAGTTATTCACAACATGTTAACAAACCGTTTCCCGCGATTGCGGAGAGAAAGGGGGGATATTAAATGCCAGTAGCAAAGAAAAAAGTCGTTAAAGCCGTTGCGAAGAAAGCAGCGCCAGCTAAGAAGGTTGTCGCCAAGAAGGCGGTAGCCGCGAAGCCAGCCGCGAAAAAAGTCGTCGCCAAGAAGGCCGTCGCAAAAAAGAAAAAATAACCCGCAATCCGCCTGACGGCGGGTAGCAAAATCAAATTGGGAGAAGCTTCGAACAGCTTCTCCCAATTTTTTTGTGAGCGCGGCGGGGTGCCCCCCAATCATTGCGATCCCCCGGACTGCGTGGCGGATCGGGGAATTTGCAGAAGCGGCATCTTGCTGCTTGCCGAAAGCCCCAAGCGGCAAGATGCCGCTTCTACGGTTTGAGATCGTCATGATTGCGGCGGCGTGAGGCGGCAATGCGCGCTGCGGCCGATGGCGAGATGTTGACATTTGCCTGCGGGAGCATCCAATCTCATTCCCGAAATGCCGTCCCTTCAAATCCCATGAAATCCACCGCACTCAAATTCCTTTTAGCAGGCTGCGCCGCCGCGCTGCTGGCCCCCGCAGCTCTTCATGCCGCGCCGCGGGTTGATCCTCAGGCCCTGGCCTCGCTGAAGCGAATGAGCGACACGCTGGCAGCGGCGAAGGCATTCACTTACCAGTCGCAGACGATATCGGAAGTTCCGGCGAAGAACGGCCAATTTCTTACGGTATTTTCCACCTGGGATGTCGCGCTCAAACGTCCTGACAAGCTTCGCGCGCACCTCGCTGGAGGGGCCCCGCATTTTGATTTCTACTATGATGGGGCGACAGCGGCGGCCTTCGCGCCGGGGACCAAGGTGTTCTCCTCCAGCAAAGCGCCTGGGACGATTGATGCGATGCTCCCCGCGCTCGAGCACGAGACCGGCATCCGGCTGGCACCCGCCGGCCTCCTCTTCAGCGACCCCTACAAAGCTTTGACCTCGGATGTGACCAGCGGGCTTTATGTCGGGCGCGATGAGGTCAACGGGATCCCCTGCGACCATCTGGCGTTCCGTGGACGCGGGGTCAACTGGGAGATCTGGATCGAGTCGGGGCCTCGAGCCCTGCCGCTGCGCCTCGCGGTCACCTACGCCGACCGCCCAAACTTTCCGCGCGTCCTGGTGGAATTCTCACGCTGGAACCTCCACCCCGGGCTCAAGCCTGGAAACTTCGCTTTTTGTCCGCCGGCAGGCAGCCGGGAAATCCCGTTTCGTTCTCTTTTGAAGCGATAATCCCGGTCTGGCCGACACCTCCATTCCCCATCATGAAACCCACTCATCTCTCTCTGCTCGGGCTCTGCCTGGCGCTCACATTTTTCCAGACCGCCTGCACCGGCGTTTATGCGGTGGGTCCAGGCCCGGGCTATTACGGACCGGCTTACCCTGCGGCATACTGGGGCGGAGGAGGCTATTACGGCGGGGCCTGCTACCCCGGCCCCGGGTGGAACAGGGGGTACTACGGATCGGGGAACGCTAGCGGCTGGCGGGGCGGCTCGGCGTCCTGGAACAATGGGAGCGGCCATGCCGCGGGCTGGCGGGGCGGGTCGGCTTCCTGGAGCAATGGGAGCGGCCATGCCACAGGCTGGCGGGGCGGGTCCGCATCCTGGAGCGGGGGCTCCGGCTCATGGCACGGGGGCGGCGGAGGCTCCTGTTCGTGGCACGGAGGCGGCGGCGGGCGCCGGTGATTCCCGAAGGCGATGGAGGGGGCCCGTCCGCTTTCGAGCGCGAGGTTCATCAGGTTTTTTCGGAAAGCGGAAAGCTGTCGGGCGGGGCCGGATTCGAGTTTCGCAAGGAGCAGCAGGACATGGCGTGCGCCGTGGCGCGAACCCTGGAGCACGGCGGGCATTTTGTGGTGGAGGCCGGCACGGGGGTCGGCAAGTCCCTGGCGTATCTTTTGCCCGCTGCGCTGCATGCGGTGCGAACGAAGCGCAAGGCGGTCATCTCGACGCATACGATTGCGCTGCAGGAGCAGCTGATCTTTAAGGATATCCCGCTTGTCCAGCAACTGATCGAGGAGGACTTCGAAGCCCTGCTCATGAAAGGCCGGCAGAACTACCTCTGCACCAACCGCCTCTCCCGCGCGCTCCACCAGGCGGGCGACCTTTTTTCCACAGAGCAAAAATCCGAGCTGGAGAGGATCCGCGAATGGAGCCTGGCGACGAAGGATGGCTCGCTGAGCGACTTCCTTGATCAGCCGGACCCTGCGGTTTGGGAGGAGGTGCGCAGCGAGCTGCACCTGTGCACTCCGAAGGCGTGTGGGCCGGGCTCCGGGTGCCACTACCAGGCGCTCCGGCGGCGGCTGGCTGGCGCTCACATGGTCGTGCTGAACCACGCGCTGTTTTTCACGCTGCTCGGCGCGGTGGAAGATGCGGAGAACCGCACGGGCGGACTCCTTTTTGCCAACGACTTCGTCATTTTTGACGAGGCCCATACGATCGAGGAGGTCGCCTCACGCCACATCGGGATGGAGGTCTCGCAGTTCGGCCTCCGGCGCGCCGTCCAGCGGCTCTACAACCCCCGCACGAAGAAGGGGGTTTTTCAGGTGATGAAGAACGGCGCAGCCTGCAAGGCGGTGGCGGACATCCTTCCCGTGGCCGATGGATTCTTCGAGAGCGTGGCGGCGAAATGCACGTTTAAAAAGGGCCGCGAGTTCCGGGTTCGCGAGGCGGGGCTGGCCGATGGCGGCGAGGTCTGCGCGAGCCTGGCCAAGCTCGGCGAGCTGATCGGGAACGAGGCCGCGCGATGCCAGGACGAGATCGGCGTGGCCGAGCTGCAGGATACCGCCCGCAAGCTTCGCTCCGCCCGCGCGGCGATCAACGATTTCCTTTCCCTCGAGCAGCCGGACCACGTCTATTGGGTCGAGCAGAGCGGAAGAAAGGAACAGTTCTGCACGCTGCGCACCGCGCCAGTCGACCTGGCAGACGCCTTGCGGAGGCTGCTCTTCCGCGAAGGTGCCTGCTCGGTGCTGACAAGCGCAACCCTCTCGATCGGAGCTCCCGACCTCTCGTATTTCCGGCGGCGCGTTGGCGCGGAGGATGTGCCGGCCCTGCAGATCGGGAGCCCGTTCAATTACGAAAAGCAGATGCGCCTGCACCTCGTGCGCCAGATGCCGGACCCCAAAGATGCCGGCTACGAAACGGCGCTGGGAAAATGGATCGCCCACTTCACGGACATGAGCAACGCAAGGGCATTTGTCCTCTTCACAAGCTACCAGACCATGCGGGCGGTCGCCGGGAACATGGAATCCCATTTTGAAAAAAAGGGGTGGCCGCTTCTGGTCCAGGGCGCAGGCATGCCCGCCCAGCGCATGGTGCGGGAATTCCGCGAGAACCCCAGCAGCGTCCTCTTCGGGGTCTCAAGCTTTTGGACCGGAGTGGATGTCCCCGGAGACGCCCTCTCCAACGTGATCATCACGAAGCTTCCGTTCGCGACCCCGGACCATCCTCTGACCGAGGCCAGGCTGGAGGCGATCGAGTCGTCCGGAGGGCGCGCATTTGACAGCTACTCGCTCCCGGAAGCGATCCTTCGCCTGAGGCAGGGGGTCGGCCGGCTGATCCGCAGCAAATCCGACACCGGCACCATCGTCATCCTCGACTGCCGGATCGTCAGCAAACCGTATGGAAAATCGTTTTTGCGGGCGATGCCGAAGTGCCCGGTGGAGATCCACTAAAGCGGGACCCATCAGAGGGGTGGCTCAGATGGCGCATGGCCGCCTGCAAAATGCCTTGCGAAAAAATCTTTTTGACGGGGCATCTTGAAATGTATAGATAATACCCTGCCGGCAGTTTTTTTGTGGCGTGCGAGCAGGCGGAGGCCCCCTAAAAGATCTGCGTGAGAAAGCCGTGGCAGCCAGGAGAACCCTCTTACCCCAAAGGAAAAATGATAAGATCCCCGCTCATGTTTTTGTTGGCAGTGGCAGCGTCAGCGGTCGCCTGGGATTTGCCCGACCCATCGGGGGGGACGGCGAAGAATGTCGGAGAAATGCAGGCGGC
>JBAXXX010000028.1:0-41293 GCA_037127695.1 Verrucomicrobiia bacterium
CGATGCAGACATTGACGCCCCCCGCGACAAGGCCCTTCCACATCGCAATCTGGGAAGGGTCGCTGCCGGAAATCTTCCGTGTCAGATTGTTGTCGATCCCCCAGAAGAGGCAGGCTGCGGCAATCAGGCCCGCTCCAGGGGAAATGGCGAAATGCCCGCCGCCGGGAATGGATAGCAGGATGCCTCCAAAAAGGATGAGCGCGAAACCAAAGAAGATCCGTTTGTCCACGTTCTCGCGAAAGACGACCCATGCGATGGATGCTGTTGCCACGGCTTCGAGGTTCAGCAGCAGAGAGGCTGCGCTCCCGGTGGTCGTCAGCAGGCCGAGCAGAAGAAAAACCGGCCCAGCCACGCCGCCTGCAAGGATCGCGCCAGCCAGCCAGGGCAAGTCGCTCACGGAAACCGGCGTTTCTTTTTGTGCGGCCCCGGAAGCGGAGCGAAGCGCGCGCACTGCCGCCAGTCCGAAACCGGAGCCCAGATACAGAAGGCCCGCAACCAGCACCGGATCGCATGCCGAGATGGCAAGCTTCGCCAATGGAGTGCTGACGCCAAAGAGCACGGCCGCCAGGATCGCGCTGGCTATGCCTTTATTTGACCCGCTCCTCATCTGGCGATTCCTCCGAGAAAAGCGTGAACTTGTCGCCGAACATCCTCGTCGGACAAAAACGGAAATCGCTCTTTGGTGGAGAAGACGATGTGCAAAAAGACGCTGGACAGCGATTGAGACATGGAAAAGGGATACAACCCCGGTGGGGTTGATCGCGGTTGGTACAATACCCAGGGCAGCTTCGCAACCCTCGGCTGAGAGATTTCATCCCCTTCGGGGAATTTCTCGAAGAAATTTGCCCTGCCCGATCGTCACGGGCCCCATGAATTTTGTTTTCCCCCCGGGGCTGGCGGTGGTAATGAGTGACGGTGATGATCGCATTGTTGGCATTGGAAGACGGCCGGGTATTTCGAGGGGAGAGCTTTGGCTCGGCCGGCACCTCGGCGGGAGAAATCTGCTTCAATACCTCGATGAGCGGGTATCAAGAAATTTTGACCGACCCGTCGTATCGCGGGCAGATCGTGGCGATGACGTGCCCGGAGATTGGGAATTACGGGGTGAACGCTGTGGACGCGGAGAGCGACCGGCCGCATGTGCGCGGGTTTGTGATCGAGGAGCTGAGCCCGGTGACGAGCAGCTGGCGCAGCGAGGGCTCGCTCCACGACTATCTGGCCGAGCACGGGATCACGGGGATCCAGGGCATCGACACGCGGGCGCTGACCCGCCATCTGCGGACACGAGGGGCGATGCGGGCGTGCATCTCGACGGAGATCACCGAGGAGGAGGCCGTATGCCGGGCGAAAGATGTTCCGTATGCGGGGGTGGATTTCGTGAAGGAGGTGACCCCACAAGCGGCATACTTGTGGGATCCGACGGAGACCGAAAGCCGCGCCTGGTCGGTCCAAAAAAGCGTCGAGCCCCCCGAGGACGCGGATGCGAAAGGCAACATTTTCGAGCCGCTGCCACCGGCGGTCCACAAGCTGGCCGCCATCGATTTCGGGATGAAAAAAAATATCCTGCGCCTGCTGCGGAGGAGCGGATTTGATGTGGTCGTGCTGCCTGCGACCGCGACCGCCGGCGAGGTCCTCGCGTCCGGAGCAGACGGGGTTTTTTTATCCAACGGCCCGGGCGACCCCGAGGCGCTCGGCTATGCCCATGAATCCGTGCGGGGGCTGATCGGAAAGAAGCCGATCTTCGGCATCTGCCTGGGCCATCAGGTTCTGGCTCTGGCGCTTGGCGGGAAGACGTTCAAGCTGAAGTTCGGCCACCGCGGCGCGAACCAGCCGGTGAAGGATCTTCGGAGCGGAAAAATTGCGATCACCGCGCAGAACCACGGCTACGCGGTTGACCCGGCATCCCTTCCGGAGGATGTCGAGGTCACCCATATCAACCTGAACGATGGCACGGTCGCCGGGCTGCGCCACAGGTCATGCCGCGCGTTCAGCGTGCAATACCATCCGGAGGCCAGCCCGGGCCCGCACGATGCGGAGGACTTTTTCCGGGAGTTCGCCAAAGAGGTTGCCGCAGCCAAGGCATCCGGAGTATAAACAAACCCCTATGGCCAAGCTGCAGATCTTCCTCCAGGACGGGACCCAGATCTCCCATGATCTGACCGACAAAAAAACCACTGTCGGGCGTGTGGCGGACAACATCCTGCAAATCGAGGACGGGTCGGTGTCGAGCCGGCACGCCGAGATTGTCGAGGAGGCGGATGCCTACCACCTGCACGATACGGGGTCCACGAACGGGACATTTTTGAACGGCGAGCAGGTGACCGACGCGGTTCTGAGCCATGCCGACGAGATCCGATTCGGCATGGTGGAATGCGTATTTCACGGTGAGGAAGAGGTTCCCGACCAGCCGCTGCCTGAGTCCACGGCAGTGACCGCCGAGGTCGCACGGATCAGCGCCCGCCCGCCGGAGTTTGTCTGCTCGTCTCCGATTCCGAAGATCGTCAGGAAGAGGGATCCTGCGGCGATTTCGCTTTATGCGGCGGCGGTCGTGGGGATCCTGGCTATTGCCGGAGCCACAGCGCTCATCTTGAAAATGGTGCCGCCATAACCCGGAAAAACCACCAAGAATCAGGCCATCTCGCTGCCCTGCGATTTGCCCACCCTCACCCACCGCCCCGCCTGAGCGGGCGATTTTACTCATGGAAGAACATACGGAACTGCTGGCCGTGCGCCGGCAAAAGTTGGAGGCCTTGCAAGCGGCTGGCGCCGCGCCATTCGGCGGCCGGTTCGATATCACCGCGCCTCCGGGCGAGGTGCGCTCGTCGTTTGTCGAGGGCGTTCGCGTGCGCACGGCCGGGCGCATCACCGCCCATCGAAACATGGGGAAAAGCCATTTTTTGGATCTGTCGGACAGCTCGGGCAGGATCCAGATTTACCTGCAGGCCAAGGAGGTCGGGGCCGAGGCGGCAGCGGTTTTTGAGCACCTCGATATCGGGGACTGGATCGGAGTCGAGGGGGACACGTTCACCACAAAGGCCGGCGAGCCCAGCATCCGGGCGCTTGCGTTCAAGGTCCTCTCAAAATCCCTGCGCCCGCTCCCCGACAAGTGGAACGGAGTCCAGGATACCGAAATCAAATACCGGCAGCGCTACCTCGACCTGATCTCCAATCCCGAGTCGCGCGAGATTTTTCTGAAGCGCGTCGCGATCGTCCGCGAGATCCGGAGGTTTCTTGAGGAGCGGAGCTTCATCGAGGTCGAGACCCCGATGATGCAGAGGATCCCCGGCGGCGCCGCCGCCCAGCCATTCCAGACCCACCACAACGCGCTCGGAACCGCCCTCTTCCTCCGCATCGCCCCGGAGCTCTATCTCAAGCGCCTCCTCGTCGGCGGGTTCACCAAAATCTTTGAGCTGAACAGGAATTTCCGGAACGAGGGGATTTCGCGCCGCCACAACCCGGAGTTTACGATGCTCGAGATTTACTGGGCGTTTTCAGATTTCGAGCAGATGGCGGAGCTCGTCGAAGAGATGGTCTGCCACCTCGCCCGGTCCGTCTGCGGCGGCCTTGTCATCGCGCACCGCGGGGACGGCGTCGCGGCTGCCAAGGAGATCGACCTGACTCCGCCCTGGCGCCGCGCGCGCTATGCCGACCTCATCCGCAGCGTGAAGGGCGACTGGTATGAGCTGAGCTCGCAGGCCCGCCGCGAATGGTGCGCAGCCAGCGGCCTCGATATCTCGCACTGCGCGGAGGACTTTGAAGTCACCCAGCATGTCTTCGAAAAGCTGATCGAGGAAAAGACGATGAGCCCGCTCTTCGTCACGCACTGCCCCAAGGAGCTCGTCCCGCTCGCCAAGCAGAACCCGGAGGACAGCTCGGTCGTCGATGTCTACGAGCTCATCATCAACGGGCAGGAAATTTCCCCGGGCTATTCCGAGCTCAACGATCCGGACGTCCAGCGCGCGCGCCTCGAACACCAGAGCGGCGGCGAAACACAAAAGCTCGATGAGGAATTTTTGCAGGCCCTCGAATACGGGATGCCGCCGGCCGGCGGAGTCGGGATCGGGATCGACCGCCTGGTCATGATGCTCACCGGCGCAGAAAACATCCGCGACGTGATCCTCTTCCCCCAGATGCGCGCAAGGTGACCGGACGGGCACCAGTTTTCCCGCAGCGGACGCGGAGCTCACAGGGGGTGGCAAATAAAACATTTCCCATCTTCCTGCTGCTCTTACTCGCCGGCTGCGGGGCCAGCTACGAGGGATACAAGCACAAGCCCTACACCGTGCGCGGGCAGTGCTATGCGCCGATGAACCCGCAGGAGGCGGTCGGCTACGTCGAGGAGGGGGTCGCCTCGCACTACGACGAGAGCTTCCTGGTGTTTTTCCCGGGCAAGACGGCCATCGGCGAAAGGCAGTATTCGTGGTCGCGCTCGGCCGCGCACAAAACGCTTCCTCTGCCGTGCAAGGTCCGCGTGACCAACCTCCGCAACGGCCGCTCGACGGTTCTCCGCGTCAACGACCGCGGGCCGTTTGTCGGCGACAGAACGCTCGATGTCACGACCGGCGTCGCCAAGGATCTCGGCTTCGCCAAGGCCGGGCTCTGCCCGGTCCGCATCGAGGTCCTCAGCGTTGGGGACGGGCGCTGGAAGCTCCGCCGGTGAGGCGTTTCTTCGCCTCGGTGTAGATCTCCTCGCCCAGTGGCCCGCGTGCCGCCGCCGCGACATTTTCTAAAAGATGCGCGACGCCCTTCGTGCCGACGATGTTTGTGTGCATACCAGGAACGGTTTGACCTTCCGCGCAGGGGCTTGTAATATCCGCATTTCCAGAATGGAAAACCCAGAAAAACCAATTACTGCCGTGAGCAACAAAGCGCCTTGGATCACCTTTCGCCCGGAACTGCGAGTGCTGGATTGCACAATTCGCGATGGAGGGCTCATGAACAACTCACATTTTTCCGATGACGAGGTGCGCGCGGTTTACGAGACGTGCATCGCGTCTGGGATCGACTACATGGAGATCGGGTACAAGAACTCGCATGAGGCATTTCCAAAATCCGAGTTTGGGCCCTGGCGCCATTGCGACGAGGAGGACCTGCGCCGGGTCGTCGGGGACCACACGTTCGAGCGCACCGGGCTGCGACTCGCGGCGATGGCGGACGCCGGCGGCAAGTGCGACTGGCAGAAGAAAATCCTGCCGGCGGACCAGAGCGTGCTGGATATGATCCGGGTGGCCTGCTACGCGAACCAGATTTCCGAGGCGGTCGAAATGCTGCACCTCTGCCACGAGCTCGGCTACGAGACGACACTCAACATCATGGCCATCTCGACCGTCCACGACGTCGAAATTGACCAGGTCCTTGAGATCGCTCGCGAAACGCCGGCCGGAACCGTTGTCGTTGTGGATAGCAACGGTGCCCTCTACCGGGAGCAGATCGACCACCTCGTCAACAAGTACCGCTGCGCGCTGGACGGGACAGGGAAGGACGTCGGGATCCACGCCCACAACAACCTCCAGCTCGCCTTTGCCAACACGATCGAAGCCATCATCCTCGGCTGCAACCGCGTCGATGCCACCATGCTGGGGCTCGGGCGAGGCGCCGGGAACTGCCCGATGGAAATCCTCCTCAGCTTCCTGAGAAACCCGAAGTTCAAGCTCCGCCCGGTTCTGGACCTGATCCAGAAAACCATCATACCGATGAAGCAGCGCTTCGATTGGGGGCCGAATATCCCGTACCTGATCACCGGCGCGCTCAACGCCCACCCGCGCAACGCCATCTCGTTCTGCGAAAGCGAAAAAAACGGCGACATTGTCGCCTTCTACGACAAGATGCTGAACGAGGGCTGACTGGCCGGCCCGAAGCGGCGGCCCTCAGCGCGCGAAGAGACGCTGGGGCGGATTCCAATGCTCAGACGTTTTTGAATTTTCCACGCCCGAGCATTTTGTAGCCTTTGAGCAGCTCCCGGATCCCGTCTTCGAGCGATCTTTTCGCAACGAACCCGGCCTCGGCGAGCCGCTGGTTCGAGACGATGTAGTTCCGCTTGTCCGGGTCGGTTCCGATTTCCGAGAAGTGGATGTAGAAATCCGGCACGAACTCCTTGACCTTCAGGGCGAGCTCCTCTTTGGAAAGGTTCGCCTGATCGAGGCCGACATTGAATGTCCTCCCGACCATCCGTCCTGGGTTCGACAGGCAATGGATAAAGCAGTCCGCCACATCGCGGACGTGGACGTAATTCCTTTTGAAATCCTTCTCGAAGATGACGAGGTAGCGGTCGAAGACTGCGGCGTAAACGAAGTGGTTGACGAGGAGGTCGAGGCGCATGCGCGGAGACATGCCGAAGACGGTGGCGAGGCGCAGGCAGATGGCGTTCTGGCTGGCCAGGAGCAAGGCCTCCGACTGCGCCTTGGTCTCGCCGTAGAGCGAGATCGGGCTCAGCGGGGTCTCCTCCGTGCAATAAACCTCTCCGGTGCTCGTGCCGTATCCGCTGTTGGTGGTGGGATAGACGATGAGCTGGTCCGGGCTGCGGAGCCTGTTCAGGAGCTCGATCGCTCCAAAATTCGTGGAGCGGGTCATTTCGGGATCCCGGTTGCATACGCCCACCCCGACCATCGCGGCCAATGGGATGATCGCATCCGCCTTAGCCACAAGGGATTTTATCAGCCCCGCATCTCTGGCATCGCCAAAAACAAACTCAAAATCCGGATGGGCGCAGAGGTGGAAGAGCGATGTCTCGTTGTAAAAAAGGTTATCCAGTGCGAGAACGCGGTAGCCGGATTCCAGCAGGCTGGCACAAAGCGTCGAACCAAGGTACCCGGCGGCACCGGTCACTAAAACTGTGGATTTTTTTGTCATAGGTAAAATAAGTCAGGTCTCAGCCGAGACACGGAGTTTTGTCAGAAAGTGTTTTTATTGCAACAAGAGAGGCGGCGCCGGAGCTACCCAGCAGCCAGCCGGGAGGCAAGCTCCCGTGCTGCCCGGTCGGCCGCGATAAGCCCCTCGAGATCCGGGTGTTCGGAATGCGGGGATTCTCCCATCGTCCGCGCGACGATCTCCCAGATTTGCGGAAACCGAATCTGCCGGTTGAGGAAGGCCTCGACCGCGACCTCGTTGGCGGCGTTGAGGACAGCGGGAAGCGTCCCGCCCGTCGCGCCGGCAGCCACCGCGAGGTCGAGCGCTGGAAAATCCTCCCGCCGCGGGGGTTCAAAATCCAGCCGTCCGACCTCCGCGAAATCCAGCGGCTGAAGCGAGTTGGGCACGCGGTCCGGCCAGGTCATGGCATAATGGATGGGGAAGCACATATCCGAGCGGCTGAGCTGCGCGAGCGTCGAGCCATCGACAAACTCGACCATCGAGTGGATGATGCTCTGCGGGTGGACGACGACTTCGATGCGGGCGACCGGCACCCCGAAGAGCCATTGGGCCTCGATCATCTCGAGGGCCTTATTGAAGAGCGTTGCGGAATCCACGGTGATCTTCCGGCCCATCTGCCAGGTGGGGTGCCTCAGCGCAAGCTCCGGGGTGATGGCATCGAAGCCCCCTCGGGGAGTGTCGCGAAACGGCCCTCCGGAACACGTCAGGATCAGCCTGCGCACGGAAGAAATCTCCCGGCCTTCAAGGCATTGAAAAATGGCGTTATGCTCGCTATCGACCGGGAGGATCTGAACTCCGGACTTTTTTGCTGCCGCCATCACCGCCTCGCCCGCCATGACAAGGATTTCCTTGCTGGCGACGGCGATGTCTTTCCCCGCCTCGATGGCAGCCAGCGCCGGCTTCAAGCCGGCTGTCCCCACGATTGCGATCAGGACAAGGTCAGCTTCCGGAAGCGTGGCCAGCTCGACCAGCCGCTCGATGCCGTCCGGCCCGTCGGAGCGGACGCAGCGGGCCTTCGGGAAATCCCTGGCGGCCTGAGCAAGGCGCCCGGCATTCCGGTGCGCCGAGAGCCCGACGACCTCCATGCGGTCCGGAATGTCCCGCGCGACGTTCAGGGCGCTCTGCCCGATGGATCCAGTCGCACCGAGGATGACGACGCGGCGCTTTCTCATCAGATGCCGAGGACGAGCCTCATGTAAAAAAACAGGAGAGGGGCGGTGAAGAGCAGGCTGTCAATCAGATCGAGCGTCCCACCGATTCCTGGCAGGAGGTGGCTCGAGTCCTTCGTGTTCGCTCCGCGCTTGACGATCGATTCCGCCAGGTCCCCGATCACAGCGGCAAAGCCGAGCAGGAGCCCGAGCACGACGACGTCATCAAAGCGGAAGGCCGACAGCTTCTCGGGCATCAGCGCATACAGCCAGCAGGCAGCGATCAGCGAGGTGAGCTGGGCGCCGGCGACCCCCTCCCACGTCTTGCTGGGGCTGATGTGGGGAGCGAACGGGTGCCTGCCAAAAAGGCTTCCAAAGACATAGGCCCCGATGTCGCTGAACTTCGTCACCATCACGAGGAAGAGCACGTAATACTGGCCGGTCGCAGCCCCCTCCGGAGTCGGCGGGGTCAGGTAGATGATCTTCGTAATGAAGCTGAACAGCCACGGGATGTAGAGCAGCCCAAAGACCGTATAGCTCATCGCCCGGAGCGGATCGCGCGCCGCCCCGCGGAACATCTGCCTCGCAAAGATGACGAGCAGGAAAAGCACGAGCACGACCAGCTCGAAGTCATACGACCGCTCGGGGCCGTGCGTCTTCATCAGAAGGAATCCGCCGCCGAGCAACACCCCCGCACAGATCATCCCGGTCAGAGTGAAGACCCCGATCCCGTCGCCTTCGAGCATCCGGTAATACTCCCAGAGAGCCATCATGGCAGTGAAGGCCAGAAGGCAGAAAAACCCGGCGTCGTAACCCGCAAAAACCGTGGCCAGCATCAGCGCCCAAAGCCCCACAGTGCTCGAAAGCCGGAGGTAAAATGTGATCTGCTTGGAAGTCATGGGCGTCGGATCAAACCGGGATGAGTTCCAGCGCCTTGGGGCCGCCAGCCACTGCTGCAGCAGGAATTCGCCGGTCGAACGTGGCCAACCGGGATTCGTTGGCCGCAGCCAGAGCGAGCAAATACAAATCAGAGACCCGGGACGGCGTCAAAAGCTCCAGGCGCAAAAGGATACTGTCATCGACGAGAGCGACCTCCCGGCCGCACCTCTCCGCACTCACGTGGCCGATAAATCTTTGCAGCGCTTCGCGCACACGGCCGCTGGTCCCTAGACAATTCGGGTATTTCGGCTGGCTGGCCACCCGGATGACCCCGTTCTCGACATGGGAACATGTCAGCAGCAGCCTGCGCGACCGCTGCCCATACCAATCGTGCGCCGCCTCATGGTGCACATGCATCGGATCAAGCAGAGCCAACAACGCATTCACATCAAGGAGATACCGGCTCATGGCGCCTCATCGAGCAATTTCGCCACGATCTCGGGGGTGACCAGTCTCGCCCCGCGCGCCACCGGAAATAGAGGAATCCCATTTCGCTTCGCCGCCGCCTTCGCTGTCGGCTGCACGGCGAGCCGGATCAACTCGGAAACCGCCTGCCCCAAGGATTGTCTCTTCTGGGACGCGAGCGACTTCGCAGTCTCGATCACATCGTCATCCAAGTTCAATGTCGTTCGCATGGCGGAAAGAATCACGCATCACGCATCAGATGTCAAGCCCTGCCCACAGCCGGGTGCATGACGGGAAAACCACCATGGGCTGAAAGGTAGGGGCAGACCTCCGGGCTGACCGGGCTGACCGCCTGCGGCGGGCCGGGGACGTCCCGCCCTACCTCGGTAACTTTCGCGTCCTGCACATGCCACAGCCCAATGGCGCCGATCTCGTTTGCCGAGCCTCACTCTCCGGCAGGAGGCTCGCCAAAAAGCACAAATTCCGCCATGCTGCCCGCGTGGATCACTTGAACAAGCTGCTCCCATAACCCATGAACATCCCGTTTCTCATCGAAAAAAAGCGCGACGGAGGATCCTTGGACGAGCCGGAGATCGCAGGCCTGATCTCCGCGTACTCGCGCGGGGAGGTCCCGGACTACCAGATGAGCGCATTTGCGATGGCCGTTTTTTTCCGTGGGATGACGGATGCGGAGACCGCTGCGCTGACGGCCGCGATGCGCTGCAGCGGGCGCGTGTTCCGGTGGCCGGCCGGCTCCCCGCCGAAGGTTGACAAGCACTCGACCGGAGGGATCGGCGACAAGGTCTCCCTCGTCCTCGCCCCGCTCCTCGCCTGCGACGGGCTTTGGGTTCCTATGGTCTCCGGGCGCGGCCTCGGGATCACCGGAGGCACGCTCGACAAGCTCGAGAGCATCCCGGGCTTCAACGTCCGCCTCGACGAGGCCGCCTGCCTGCGGCAGATCGAGAATCTCGGCGTGTTCATGGCCGGCCAAACCGACGACTTTTGCCCCGCGGACAAGCGGCTGTATGCCCTGCGCGATGTGACCGCCACCGTGCCCTCGAGGCCGCTCATCATCGCCAGCATCATGTCAAAAAAGCTCGCCGAGTCGCTCGACCGGCTCGTGCTCGACGTGAAGTTTGGCACCGGGGCGTTCATGAAATCCCGCGAGGAGGCGGAGGCGCTTGCCGCCGGGCTCACGGCGGCAAGCGATGGAGTTCGGACATCCTTTCTCCTGTCGCCGATGGACGAGCCGCTCGGTCGCACGGTCGGCAACGCCCTCGAGGTCCGGGAGGCGGCTGAGACCCTGCAGGGCCATGGCCCGCACGACCTCACCGCCCTCACGCTCGACCTCGCGACCGCCGTCTCGGATTCACCCCGCGAGGCGCTCGCCAAGCACCTCAGCGACGGATCGGCTTGGAAAAAGTTTCTTGCGCTTGTCGGCGCGCAAGGCGGGGATAAGCGGGCGTTTGAAAGCTGGGATACATTCCACCCTGCTCCGGTCGTGGCCCCGCTCCCCTGCCCTCGCGATGGAGTGGTCGCCACGATGGATGCCGGAACGATCGGTGCGGCGGCGGTGCAATTGGGAGCCGGACGCCGCAAGACGACCGCCGCCATCAACCCGGCCGTCGGGTTCTCCGGCATCCGAAAAATCGGGGAGAGGGTTGCCAAAGGCGAGCCGCTGCTCTGGATCCACGCGGCATCAGATGCGGATGCCGATACCGCGGCGCGGTCGGTGCGCTTCGAGATCGGGATCTGATATTTCCCCGGGCTACGGTCCGGCCGCCGTGCCGGCTGCGGGGTGCTCCTCGAGGTGGGCCGGGCCGCCGGGGCCATCGTGCCCGCGGGATTTCAGGCGCCCGATATTTTCGAGGTTCACCCCCATGGTCTCGATGCCGAACCGCCAGGTGACGAAGGCGCCCAGCAGGCAGGCTCCCACCAGGATGTAGAGGAGCGTGGAGATCCCGATTTCGCTGAGGAGGACAGGGAAAAGAAACGCGGTCGCCACGGCTCCGATCTTGGCGAACGATGCGGCAAAGCCCGCGCCGGAACCCCGGATTTTCGTGGGAAAAACCTCGCCGGCGATGAGGTAGGTCATCGCGTTCGGGCCGATGTTTGTCATGAAGTTGAAGAGCATGAACCCGGAAAAAATCAGGGCCGTCTGCCCGGTGCCCGGAGGCATGCCGGTGGAGGATGCGGCGAGAAGAAGCCCTGCCGCGCAGCCGAAAAACCCGAAGACCTGCAGCTTCATGCGCCCGACTTTGTCCGCAAGAAAAACCGCGCAGATGATCCCGACGAGGAGGAGGATGTCCAGAAATGCCGCCCCCTTCGCGGCGATCATGTCGTTGTGGATGACCCCAGCCAGGTTCTGCTCCTGCAGGTTGGTGTGGCCGAGGATCGAGGCCAGGATCGTCGGCGTGAAAATTCCGATCCCATAGGTGCCGAGATCCTGGAGAAACCAGGGCACCGAGGCCAGGATCGTCGCCCGACGGTTCTTCTTCTTGAAAAGCTTTTTGAACTTCGATTTGTGCCTCTCGTGCTCGGGCTCGTCGTCCGGAACTTCTTTGAGGCGGATATGGTTCGGATAGGGCGGGTCGCGGCGGAGGAGGAGGGAGATCGCCTTCTCGGCCTCCGCCACCCGGCCGCACGACATCAGCCACTGCGGGCTCTGCGCGACGAAGAGCCGGCCGATAATCACGATGATCGTCGGGATGATCGCAGTGCCATACATGAGCCGCCAGTCGGAGATGTCCTTGTTCTCTTTGAGGATCATGTAGCCGACGGCCGTCCCCGCGAGCGCCCCGACCGCCTGGAATGCGAACGCGCTGAGCACGAGCCTTCCGCGGCAGTTGCTAGGGATGCTCTCCGAGATCACGAGGTGGGCGGTCGGGTAGTCGCACCCGAGAGCGAGCCCCATTCCAAAAAGGGAAACCAGGAGGAGCGGAAAGTTCGGGCTCAGGGTCATCGCGACGAGGAAGACGAGGAAGAGGATCATCTCCGCGATGAAGAGCTGCTTGCGCCCGAAATGGTCTGACAGGCTGCCGAGCGCGGTCGCCCCGATAAGGATTCCGAAAAGCGTGGCCGCTCCCACCATCCCCTTCCCGGCGGCACCAAGGCCGAACTCCATCGCGATCAGCGGGAGCGCCACCCCCGTCATGAAAACCACAAGCCCCTCAAAAAACTTTCCGGCCGTGGCCAGCCCCCAGATCTGCCACTGCATGGGCGTCATCGGCGCCTGCGGGATCTTCGTGCCATCCGCCCAGACCGGGGTCTCGTCAATGTATTCCTGGACGGTTTTTCCGGACAGCTTTTCTGGGCTCATCCGGACATCCTCCGCCCATGTCATTCCGCAGGCAATGCAGATCTCATGCCTCGCCGGCGGGATCCTCGTCCTCGCCATCGCTGACCACCGGGGCGATGCCTTGGAGAACCTCGCCATCGCGGAGATCGATGAGCTTGACCCCCTGGGCATTGCGTCCGGTCTCGCGGATTTCATTGATCCGGGTGCGGACCATTTTCCCCTTGTTTGTGATGAGCATGAGCTCGGCGTCGTCGCGGACGGTGAGGGCGCCGGCGACCCCGCCGGTGCGCTCGTTGGTTTTCATCGTGATGATGCCCTTGCCCCCGCGCGCCTGGATCCGGTATTCGTCGAAGCCCGTGCGCTTGCCGAGGCCGTTTTCTCCGGCGACGAGGAGCTGGGCGTCCTTGTTCACGACGGCGGCGGCGACGATGTAGTCGCCTTTCTCCGGGCGGATCCCCCAGACTCCGACCGTGTCGCGCCCCTGGTCGCGCATCTCGTCCTCGCTGAACCGGATGCTCTGGCCGTCATGCGTGATCAGCACGATCTCATCCTGCCCGATCGTCATCTTGCAATCGATCAGCCGGTCGCCCTCCTCGATCTTAATCGCGATCAGCCCGCCCTTCCGGATATTTTTAAAATCGTTGAGGTTGGATTTTTTGACGATCCCGCTCCGGGTGGCGAAGACGATGTGGAAGTTTTGATTCCAGGTTTCCTCATCGGTTTTTTGTCCCTGGACGCGGATCGTCGCGGCAATTTTCTCATCATTCCGGAGCTCGAGGAGGTTGGCTATGGATCTCCCCTTGCTCGCCCGCGAGCCCTCCGGGATTTCGAAGACGCGCTCGACGTAGCACCGCCCGGTCTCGGTAAAAAACATCAGGTAGTCGTGGGTTGTCGCGGTGAAGAGGTATTCGACAAAGTCGCTGTCCTCCGCATTTTCCGACTCGCGGGCGGTCATGCCGATGACCCCTTTGCCGCCTCGCTTCTGGGCGCGGAACGCGCTGACAAGCGTGCGCTTGATGAACCCGTTGTGGGTGAGGGTGACGATGACCCCGTCGTTGGCGATGAGATCCTCGATCGCGATCTCCCCCTCTGCGGCGACGATCTGGGTGCGGCGCGGGGTTGCGAACTTTTGCTGCAGGGCGCGGAGTTCGTCCTTGATGATCGTGAGGACCCGCTTCTCCTTCGCGAGGATGTCGAGGAGGTCCTTGATCGTCGAGATGAGCGCGTCGTATTCGCTTTTGATGCTGTCGCGCTCGAGCCCGGTGAGCTGGTAGAGGCGAAGGTCAAGGATGTGCCCTACCTGCTTCTCGGAAAACTTGTATGCCCCGCCGGCGACCCGTGCCTCGCTGCGGATGAGGATGCCGAGCTTCTCGACCGCCTTCTGCGTCCACGAGAGAGCGAGGAGCTTGGACTTCGCGTCATCGCGGTCCCGCGAGTCGCGGATGATCTTGATGAAGTCGTCAATGTTTGCGAGCGCGATGAGGTAGCCTTCCAGCTTCTCGGCCTCGACCTCTGCCGCGTTGAGGAGGAACCGCGTGCGGCGGAGGATGACCTCCCGCCGGTGCTCGATGTAGCAGTTGATCGCATCCTTGAGCGAGAGCAGCTTCGGCTTGCCGCGGTCGATCGCAAGCATGTTCACGCTGAACGAGGATTCGAGAGCTGTGTGCTTGAAAAGGTTGTTGATGATGACCTTCGGATTGCCGTCGCGCTTGAGCTCGATGACGACCCGGGTGTCCTCGGCGCTCTCGTCGCGCACGTCGCTGATCCCCGTGAGGATCTTCTCGTTGACGAGCGCGGCGACCCGCTTCACGAGCTCCGCGCGGTTCACGTTGTAGGGGATCTCGGTGATGATGATGCTCTCGCGCCCGCCCTTGCCCTCCTCGACAGCCACGCGCCCGCGCACCCGGACCTGCCCGCGTCCGGTTTCGAAATACTGGCGGATTCCTGCGTTCCCCTGGATGATGCATCCCGTGGGGAAATCCGGCCCGATGATGTGGGCCATGAGCCCGTCAATCGTGATGTCCGGGTCATCGATCTGCGCGCAGATTCCGCTGATGCACTCCCCGAGGTTGTGGGGGGCGATGTTTGTCGCCATGCCGACCGCGATGCCGGTGCCGCCATTGACGAGAAGGTTCGGGAACGCCGCAGGGAAGACGGTTGGCTCGGATTCCGTCTCGTCGTAGTTCGGGATGAAATCGACGGTCCCCTTGTCCATGTCGGTCATCAGCACCGCGCCGAGATGGTGGAGCCGGGCCTCCGTGTATCGCATCGACGCCGGCGGGTCGCCCTCGACCGAGCCGAAGTTTCCCTGGCCGTCAATGAGCATCTCGCGCATCGCCCAGTGCTGGGCCATGTGGACGAGCGTCGGGTAGATCGCCTGGTCGCCGTGCGGATGGTATTTCCCCATCGTCTCCCCGACGATCCTCGCGCACTTCAGGTGCTTGCGGGTCGGCTGGATGCCGAGCTCGTTCATGGCAAAAAGGATGCGGCGCTGCGACGGCTTCAGCCCGTCGCGCGCGTCCGGAAGGGCGCGGGAAATAATGACCGACATCGAGTAGTCGAGAAACGACTTCGACATCTCGTCGGCCACGTTCACCAGCTCGACTTTTTCGTTTTGCGTATACATAGAAAATTAGACATCCAATCGCGCGTTGAGCGCGTTGTCCTCGATGAACTGGCGGCGGGGCTCGACGACATCGCCCATGAGGATCGTGAACATGCGGTCGGCCTCGACCGCGTTGTCCTCGTTGAGCTCGACCTTGAGCATCTTGCGCTTTTCCGGGTTCATCGTGGTCTCGAAGAGCTGCTTCGGATTCATTTCTCCAAGGCCCTTAAACCGCTGGATCGAGAGCCCCCGCTTGCCGATTTCCAGAACCTTGGTGAGGATCTCCGGGATGGCGAAAAGCGGGTGGGTCACGGACTTCTCCCCGTCGCCCTCCATCAGCTCGAAAATCGGGGCCTCGCTGTCCGAGTAATGCTCGATTTTCATGCCCTTGCGGGCGAGCTCGTCGATGAGCTTCTGGGCGGAGATCGACTCGTGGAGCTCGATGAGCTTCGCGCGCCGGCGGATGATCGTCGGGTCGGCCTTCTTCGCCTTCGCGACCGGCTCGGCCGGGAGAGGATCCCCCTCGGCTGGCTCCGGCGCAGGGTCGTCGTAGAGGTTGAGATCCCGGTTGCCCTCATGGAACTCCCGCACTTCGACCTCGCCCGGGAAATACGTCGCCCATTCGGAGTTCCCCTCGCGCACTTTGACCATGAACGTCGGCAGCTTGCCGGTCTTCGGGTCGCGCTCGCCAAGGTAGGCTTCAAAATCCCCCCCGTGCCGTCGGATCGCATCGCTGAACTTCGCGAACCGCTCGAGCAGCTCGAGGATCTCCTTCAGCTGGTTCGAAGAAAAAACTTTTCCGTCGGCGAGGTTCTTGACCTTGACCTCATCCGCGCCGATCCCGATGAGGATCTTGTTGAGCTGCGCGTCATCGTCCACGTATTCCTCCCGCTTCTTGCGCTTGATGAGGTAGAGCGGCGGCTGGGCGATATAGATCTTCCCCTGCTTCACGAGCTCCGGCATCTGCCGGCAGAAGAACGTGAGCAGGAGGGTGCGGATGTGCGATCCGTCCACGTCGGCATCGGTCATGATGATGATGCGCCCGTAGCGCAGCTTCTCGATGTTGAACGTTCCCTCCTGGTCCTTCTCGCCGCCGGCCATGCCGATGCCGGTGCCGATCGCCGTGATGAGCGTCTGGACCTCGGTGTTTTGGAGGACCTTATCGAGGCGCGCCTTCTCCACGTTGATGATTTTCCCCTTGATCGGAAGGATCGCCTGGAACCTGCGGTCCCTCCCCTGCTTCGCCGAGCCGCCTGCCGAGTCGCCCTCGACGACGTACAGCTCGGTCAGCGCCGGATCCCGCTCCGAGCAATCCGCCAGCTTGCCGGGGAGCCCGCCGCCGGTGAGCGCGCCCTTGCGGACCGTCTCGCGGGCCTTGCGGGCGGCCTCGCGGGCGCGGGCCGCCATGAGGCACTTCTCGATGATCCGCTTTCCGACGTTCGGGTTCTGGTCGAAATGCAGCATCAGCCCCTCGTAGCTGATCGAGCCGACGATGCCATCCACCTCGGGCGAGATCAGCTTCACCTTCGTCTGGGACTCGAACCGGGGGTCCGGGTGCTTCACGCTGACCACGGCGGCGAGGCCCTCGAGCACATCGTTGCCGGTGATCGGCACGTCCTTTTCCTTCAGCAGCGAATTGTTCTTCGCATACTGGTTGATCGCGCGCGTGAGCGAGCCGCGGAACCCGCTGCTGTGGGTGCCGCCGTCGGGGTTCGGCACCGCGTTGGTATAGCAGAGGAGCTGCTCGTTGTAGGTGTCGGTGTAGTGGAGGCCGATCTCGACGAGAACCTTGTCGCGCGAGCCTTTGAACAGGATCACCTTCGGATGCACGACCGTCTTGTTCTCAACCAGCCGGCCGACGAACTCCTCGATGCCCTTCGGATGCACGATCTGGACCGGCCGCGCGCCGTCCTGCCGCTCGTCGAGGAAGGTGAACGAAAGCGGCGCGTTGATATACGCGAGGTCGTTCAGGCGGGTGATGATGCGCTCGGCCTTGAACTCGATCGTCTCGAGGAAGATCTCTGTGTCCGGCATGAACGTGATCAGCGTGCCGGTGTGCTTCTTCGACTTCACCTCTGCGATCACGTGGAGCTGCTGCTTCGTCACGCCGCGCTCGAACGACATCGCGTGGATCTTCCCGTCGCGCGTGACCTCGACCTTGAACCACTCCGACACCGCGTTCACGCACTTCGCGCCGACCCCGTGGGTGCCGCCAGAATACTCGTAGTTGCCCTGGCCGTATTTTCCGCCCGAGTGCAGGCGCGTGAGCACGAGCTCGACCCCCGGGATTCCCTCCTCCTTGTTGATGTCCACCGGGATCCCCCGCCCGTTGTCCCGGATGGAAATCGAGCCGTCCGAGTGGATCGTCACATCGATGTGCGTGCAGTGCCCGGCGAGAAATTCGTCCACCGAATTATCCAGAACCTCGCTCACGCAGTGGTGCAGCGCCCGCTCGTCCGTGCCGCCGATATACATGCCGGGCTTTTTGCGCACCGCCTCAAGGCCTTTGAGCGAGCTCAGGTCATCGGCGGTGTAGTCGCTGGCTTTGAAATCCGGAGACGGGGTGGCAGCCTTGGGGGCATCGCTTTTTGCGGCGGATTTTTCAGGAAGTGGTTCGTCGGGCATCAGATTCAGAAGTGGTTTCCGGGACAAATTCCCGCAACCTTTGAGGGTAGCCAAACGCGGGGCTGAGGCAATAAATTTCCGCTATTTCCGGCTTTCTCCACAGGATATTGGGATAGGTTCCCCTGCCTCCCACAATATGTAGGGGGTCCCGCATCTTGGCTCAAGTTGATTCGCCGGCTGGTTTTTTCAGGTCGTTTCCGCCCGTTGGGCCATCGCCAGTTCGTTTCCATGCGAGCCCGCACTGCGTCAAAACGGTGTGCCAGATCACTCCGGAATGGGTCAGCGCATGTGTGCTGGGGACGCTTTCAAGGATCTCGGATGTCCGGAGGGGCCGCTCGTCGGGGAACGACCACATGCCAAACAGCTCAGCGCCCGACCGGATCGTGCGGTAGAGCCAGGTTGGCGTCGGGGCTGTGATCAGCACGATCCCCCCCTGATTTGCAGAGCACAGAAAGTGCTTTTTGATGACATGCGAAGTGAGGAGGGGATCAAAATGCTCGACAAGCCCGGTGGAAAACACCACCTCCGCGCCCGGCAAATCGTCCGCCGGTTCGCCTGCGGCAAGATCCACCATGATGGAGCGGGTCGGAATGGAGGGCCGGAACGCAGCGGCGCGCTGATCGAAAAGACGCAGGCTTTTTTCGTTGGAGTCTGCAACCGCATAGCTGCTCACAGAAAACGCCTGCGCGAGCCCTTCAAAAAAACAGCTGTTCCCTCCGCCGAGCTCCAAAAATGACAGCGGGCGGCCGGCCTGCGGGAACGCCTCACGGATCCGCGCCGTCAGCCACGCGAGCAATACCCGGCGAGTGATCTTCGAGGCCGGAAATGGCGCATCGTAGTAGCGGTTCCAGTCGGTTGGATGGCCCGCAAAATTCTTGCGTTGAAGGATGGCGGTTTCGGGCATAACGATATTCCATCTGATGCCCGAGCGAATGCCAAATCCGCAATGAAACGTCTTTTGTCGTGTTGCGGGTGGCTTGGGGTGCTCGCGCTCGGAGCCTGCGCTTACTGCCGGGATGCCGCGTCCGTATTCCTGGGGGACAGGATTTTTTTTATTGATGCGGATTGCTACTCCCGGATGACGCGGGCGAAGATGCTGTTCGGGGATGGGTTCCGGAGCCTCGGCCGGCATGCCTTTGAGAACTATCCGGATGGCATCGCGCCGAACACGACCGCCCCCTTGGATGCCTTGATCGTCCTTCTGGGGCGCATGCTGGCATGGTTCTCATCCGATCCGCTGCCGCTGGCAGGAGCCCTCGTGTCCCCCCTCCTTGGGCTGGCGACCTTGCTGCTGCTGGCTTGGTGGGGCTGGTCCTCCGCGCGCCCCCTGAGGTGGACGATGCTGTTCTCCGCCGCGATTTCCCCCTCCCTCGCCCACGCCTTTGCTTTAGGGCGGCCGGATCACCACTCGTTGATCCTCGCGTTGTGCGCGGCTGCGGCGCTCGGAGAGGTGGCCCTCTGGACCGGCGGCGGGAAACCGGCAGCGATCCTGGGCGGGCTGGCGGCAGGGCTTGCCTTGTGGACGTCTCTCTACGAGCCGCTCGTGCTGCTCGGGCTGGCGCTCGTGCTGCGGGCCGCGTTCCTTCGCAAGGCCATGCTGCGCGGAGATTGGATCTGTTGGTGGCTGGCGGCAGGGGCGTTTTTTTTGTGGGGCGCAGCATTTGACGGGCTGCGGATCCACGGCTTTCAGGGCGACGTGGCCCGCTACTTCCCGCTTTGGGCCGCGCCAATCGGAGAAATGCAGCACCAGCCGCCATGGGCGCTCTTCGGCGATTGCGGATGGCTGGCCGCCCCGGTGCCCCTGATTTTGATTTGGATGGCACTGCCCCGGACAGATTTGTCCGGGCTAAAGAGGAAAAATTGGCCGCTGTTAGCCGCCGCGGTTGCGCTCGTTGCCCTTGGGCTCCTCGCCTGCCTGCAGGCCCGGTGGACGCCCTTTTTTGCGCTCGGGTTCGCGCTGTGCCTGCCCACCGCGCTCTGCGCCGTGCCGTCCCGGGCCGCTGCGTGCGGGATTTTTCTCATCAGCCTGTGGCCGGTGGCGACCTCATGGGATCGGGCTTTGTACCCGGATGGTGAGGCGGCGCTGGCCGCGGCCGAGAACCGCAAGGAATCCTGGCTGCTGCGCGATGCGGCCCTGCGCCTGAGCGGGGCGGATGCCGCCATCCTGGCGCCGTGGTGGGTCTCCCCGGCGTTCGTCTATTGGTCAGGGCTTCCGGCCATCGCGGGCAGCTCGCACTACAGCCTTCCGGGGACGGTTGACTCCGCGCGCTTCTACCTGGCGGAGAGCGAGGCGGAGGCGCAGGAGATTCTCGAGCGGCGAAAGGTGCGCTGGGTGGTGGCCTACGA
This sequence comes from Verrucomicrobiia bacterium, assembly GCA_037127695.1. Taxonomy (GTDB): domain Bacteria; phylum Verrucomicrobiota; class Verrucomicrobiia; order Chthoniobacterales; family Terrimicrobiaceae; genus QYQL01. The sequence continues at coordinate 20,234 of JBAXXX010000028.1, forward strand.
CCCGCCGCGCATCCTGCAAACCTCGGTCCCGCTGCTGCAGAAGGCACCGGCCGGCATCACGATGGCGGAGCGAATCTGGTCCCGGCCCTCGTCGAAGCCCGTATTTCTCGAGCCGGCCTATGCCAATGAGTTTTTCAAAATCTACAAGGTCGGGCCTCCGCGCACGCCGGCCGATGAGGGAATGAATTGAGGAGTTGCACACGCCCGCTCTTTTCGCCTTCAATCGTTATGCCGCCTTGAATCAGAGATTCGGATTTTTCTCCTCGTTCAGATTCCGAGAATGTCATACCCGAGAGCATCAATATGCCGACCATTCCTGAAAATGCTCCTGCCTGGTTGAGTTGCCCGGAATGCGAGGCCCCATGCCGGGATCGCCCGCTGCCGAAGCGGGCGGAACTCCGCTGCTTGCGCTGCGGCGTGCGGGTCAAGACGGCACGAGGCATTCATTCCCTGCAGCCCGCATGGGCATTTGCTACGGCTGGACTCTTCATGGCTATCCTCGCAAACGTGGAGCCGATCATGACTTTCGACGTGGCCGGGGACACGCAGTCTAACCATATTATTTCCGGCGTGACCGAGCTGGCACGGCAGGGATATGGACCTGTGGCGGCTCTGGTTTGTTTCGCAGGGGTTATCGCACCCGTGCTGCACCTGGCCGCGATCTGGTATGTGGCGTCCGCGTGCTCCCTGCGCAGGCGCTGGCCGGGCGTCCGCCGCGTGCACGCGCTGGTCGAGATGCTGGAACCTTGGAATCTCGTGCCGGTCTATGCCATCGCCACCGTCGTGGCTGTCGTGAAGCTCGACATGATGGGCACGGTGGACTGGAAGGCGGGCGCGCTCTGGATCCTTGGGCTCGCGTTCTGCTCGCTCTGCGCAGCGCAAGCATTCGACCGCGAGCTCGTCGCGGAACGCCTGGATGTCTTGAGATGAAGATGTCCGACTCCTCGCGGCTCCAATGGGCGCAGGCCATGATCGTCACCGGCCTCATCCTCTATGTGCCGGCAAACGTGTTGCCGGTCATGACGATGAGCATCGTCGGAACAGTCGAACCGCTAACCGTTCTCGGCGGAGTCGAGGAGCTTTACGATTCCGGCCTCTGGCCGATGGCGGCCGTGGTTTTTCTCGCGAGCATTGTGGTTCCGTTTCTCAAGCTGGCCAGCCTGAGCTGGATACTTCTCATGCACGGAAAGCCGGTCTTGCAACGGCAGCGGGGCAACCTGCGCCGGATCGTCCACTCAATCGGAAGCTGGTCAATGGTCGATGTCTTCCTCCTGGCGATCCTCGCCGCGGTCGGACAGCTCGGCGCACTGGCCGGAGTCAAGGCCGAGCCAGGCGGGTTCTTCTTCGCCGCAGTGCTCGTCTGCAGCCTCCTCGCCGCAGAGTTTTACAAGCCCCGCATGATCTGGCAAACCAACAGCGAACCATCTCAATGAACAAACCTGAAATTGAAAAACCCGACTACGGAGAAGTCGTGCCCCGACCCGGCCTGCGGATCTCGTGGGCGTGGCTCTTCCCGGTCCTCGCAGCACTCGCTGCCGGCTGGCTTTTTTGGTCGAACTGGAAATCGCAGGGTCCGGAGATCGAGGTGGAATTCGCCACCGCACCCGGCATCGAGCCGGGCAAGACGAATCTCGTCTATCGCGGGGTCGTGGCCGGCACGGTGAAGAATGTCCTCCTTGATAATAAGCTCCAGAAGGTTGTCGTGAGCGTGCGGCTGAAGGCGTTCGCCTCCGAACTTGCGCGGGAGGGAACGCTCTTCTGGATCGACCAGCCGGTGATCGGGCTCGGGCGCACGTCCGGCATCGAATCGCTCATCCAGGGAAACTCGCTGAAAGCAAGAATGGGATCCGGGCCGCCCGCACATCACTTCACAGGCAGCGATGTTGTCCCGCTTTCCCAGCTCGAAGATCCGGGGCTGATCCTCACGCTGAGGTCGGCGGACGTCCCATTCCTGGACCGGGGATCTCCGATCTATTACCGCGGCGTGATCATCGGCGCCGTGAGGGGGAAAACTTTGGACCCCAACCGCAAGCCGGTCCTGAGCATCATGATCGAAAAGCAGTTCGCCAACCTCGTGCATGTCAACTCGAGGTTCTGGTCGTTGCCCGCTGCGGCGGTCAAGCTTGGCGCTGGCACGTTGCGGATTGATCTCGGCGGCCTGAAGGCGCTCCTGCTAGGCGCCGTCACGATGGACTGCTTCGGAGAGCCGCGCGAGGCGGCGAAGGAGAACGACGAGTTCGGGCTTTACGCCAACGAGTTCGCCGCACGGGCCACCGGTGAGGCGCTCCACATCACGTTCGACGAGGGGTTCGGGCTGCATCCCGGCATCACCGAGCTGCGCTATCGCGGCGTGCCGGTCGGCTTGGTCGAGTCCGTGACCGCCAACATTTCCGCCGGAAAAATCGATGTCACTGTCCGGCTGGCATCCGGCTACGAGAACCTGCGCGGCGAGGGCTCCGCCTTCACGCTCGTCCGCCCCCGCGTCACGCTCGAGGGCATTTCCGGAATCGAGACGCTGATCGCCGGGATCTACATTGATTGCACCGCAGGCGACGCATCCCGTCCAACCGACAGGTTTGTCGGACGCAATGCGAGCGAGGCCGTGGCTCGGGATCAGGGGCTGACCGTCATGCTCCACGCGAAGGAAATCCCGACAATCGACAAGGGTGCCCCCGTCGTCCTGCGCGGGATCGTCGTGGGCACGGTGAAAGAAAAATCTTTCGGAGCAAACAACGAGCCGTCGCTGACGCTTTGTATCCGGGAGGAATTTGCGCGGACGCTCGCCTCGAACGCCAGGTTCTGGCGCGTTCCGGCAACGTCGGTCGAAGCGGGTCCGGGCGTTCTGAACATCGAGGTTTCTGGAATTCAGACGCTGTGGAATGGCGGCGTGGCATTCGATGTCTTCGGGGCACCGGGTGAGCCAGCCAAGCAAGGGGCGCGCTTCGAGCTTTACGCCAACGAGCGCATTGCCCGCGCTGGCTCTCCACCGATCCACATCGAGTTTCCAAACGGCCAGGGGCTTCTCGCTGGCCAGACCCAGCTCCGCTATCTCGGCATCCCGGTCGGTCTCGTCGAGGACGTGAAGCCGGTCGAAGGCAAGGTTCTGGTCACCGCCCGTCTGGACTCTGGATATGACATGCTCCGCCGCAGAGGAGCGGCATTTTCCGTGGTGCGGTCGAAAATTTCCCTTCAAGGCGTGAGCGGGCTGGAGACGCTCGTGAGCGGAGTTTATATCGAATGCACCCCCGGCACGCAGGGGCCGCTCGCGGATCGCTTCTCCGGCGTCTCGGCCGAGGCGAGCGAAGAAGAAGCGGCCGAGCAAACGGGTTTTCAAGTGGTCGTGCAGTCCGCCTCGTCGAGCATCGGTGTCAACGCCCCGATTTTTTATCGCGGAGTTCAAGTCGGAAAAATCATCCGCAAAGCGCTGGCTAAGGATGGAGCGAGCGTCGGGTTAGTCGCTCTGATCGACCGCCCCTACGCGCCGCTCCTGGGGGAAAACACCAAGTTCTGGGACGTGAGCGGCGTCCGCGCTTCACTCGGATTCCTGGCCATCAAAATCGCAACCGGCCCGCTGAAATCCCTCGCCCTCGGCGGCATCGAATTTGCCACGCCTCCAAAAATGGGACCCCGCGTCAAGCCCGGGCACGTCTTCGCCCTCAACGCATCCCCTCGGCCGGAGTGGCTGCGCTGGGCCCCGGCGATTCCGGTCGCGGAAGAGCATTGAGCAGGAAGGCAGGCCCGTTGGTATTGACTCCAGGCAGGCCGAAGAAATACAAGAGGGGCAGGCATCAGCCGCGCGATTGCGGGGCGAAGCGGGCGGCGCAGCATTTTCCTGAACTCCGAACTTATGAACGTCCACGGCAAACCGACCAGAACCATTTGGCTGCACCCCCAGGAACCCGGGGTGGTGCAGATCATTGACCAGCGCGCCCTCCCGCACGGGTGGGTCATCGAGGACCTGACGACGGTGGAGGAGGTCGCCACGGCGATCAGGGACATGCATGTGCGGGGGGCCGGGCTCATCGGGGCTGCGGCTGGATTCGGCATGTATCTCGCCGCGCGGGAAACAACCTTTGATACCGCCGCCTTTCTGCACAAGGCGGGGAAACGTCTTAAGGCAACGCGACCGACCGCCGTGAATCTGGCGTGGGCGGTGGACCGCCAGGAGCGGGCGATATCATCAGCGGGCAGCCCGGCGGAGAAGGTGGCGGTCGCCTTGCGCACCGCCCAGGAGATTGCCGATGAGGATGCCGCCGCCTGCCGCCGGATTGGAGAGCACGGAGTGGAGAGGATCGAGAAGATCAGCAGGAAGAAAGGCGGAGCTCCTGTCCAGATCCTCACCCATTGCAATGCCGGGTGGCTGGCCTTCGTGGATTACGGCTCGGCGACCGCGCCGATTTACGCCGCGCATGACAGAGGGATCCCCGTGCATGTGTGGGTGGACGAAACCCGCCCCCGCAGCCAAGGTGCCAAGCTGACCGCTTGGGAGCTCGGCCAGCATGGGGTTCCGCATACGATCATCGCAGACAACGCGGGCGGCCACCTGATGCAGCACGGGATGGTGGACCTCGTGATCGTGGGCACCGACCGTACGACCCGCACCGGCGATGTCGCCAACAAGATCGGGACGTATCTCAAAGCCCTTGCTGCCCACGACAACGGGATCCCCTTTTATGTTGCGCTCCCCTCGTCGTCCTTCGATTGGACGATGCGCGATGGATTGAAGGAGATCCCGATCGAGGAGCGGGGCTCTGAAGAGGTCAAGTATGCCGACGGGCTTTTCGAGGGGCGCCATCTGGAAGTGCTCGTCGCGCCCGCCGCGAGCCCGGCGGCCAACTACGGATTCGACGTCACCCCCGCCCGGCTGGTCACCGGCCTCATCAGCGAGCGGGGGATTTGCGGGGCCACCGAAAGCGAGATCCTCGCCCTCTACCCGGAGAATTCCTGACCTGCACACCATGAAGAAGGGCCTGGCCGTCCTCAGCGACATCCACTCGAACCTTGAGGCGCTGTCGGCTGTCCTCAAGGATCTGAAGGCGCAGAAGGTCGAGCAGATCGTCTGCCTAGGGGACATTGTGGGATACGCCTCCGATCCCGGCGAATGCCTGCAGGCGATCCGGAAGCTCGGATGCCAGACGCTCCTTGGAAACCACGATGAGGCCGCCTGCCTCCCCGATCCACCACAGAACCTCAATGACACCGCCGTCGCCGGCATCGTCTTTGCTGCCGCGCAACTCACCGGGTCCGACCGCTCGTGGCTCCTGTCGCTGCCGAGAAATTTGGAGATTGGCGGGGCCGCCTTCACGCACGCCTCCTTGGCGAAGCCTTGCGGGTGGCATTATATCCTGACCGGAGAGGCGGCCCTCAGCCACTTTGCCGAGCAGCCCACGCCCGTTGCCTTCTGCGGGCACACCCACAAGCCGATGGTGTGGATTCAAGATTCTTCCGGCGGGCCTCTCACCCAGAGCCCGGGGGCAGGGGTCGTCGCGCTGCCGCAAGGTGGGAAAGCTCTCGTCAACGTGGGGGCGGTCGGCCAGCCTCGGGATGGGGATCCCCGGGCCAGCTACGTCATCTACCGCCCGGATCGGGCAACCGTCGAATTCCGCCGCGTCGGCTATGACATCCCCCGCACCATGAAGAAAATCCTCCGGGCCAACCTGCCCGGGTTCACCGCCCAGCGGCTCGCGCACGGCAGATAAGCCAACGGCTCATTCACCTGCTGTCCACAAGCTTTTGGAAGCGCTTCGACGGATTCGCATAGAATGGGTAGCGGGCGGCCCCGTCGCGGGGCCTGTAGCGCCAGTGCTTATACGGCCAAAGCCAGAATTCCGGGTGCTCGTGGATGGCGGGCTCCAGCGCGTCCCAGCACTGCTGCACGATCTTTTGGACATCGGCATCCCTCGGGCACTCGATCGGCGGGTGATAGGTGACGCGATATTTTCCGTCCTGGACCGGCTGGGACACGATCGGCACGATCGAGGCGCCGGTCCTCTGGGCGAGCGCGGCATGGGTCTGTGTGACGCTTGCTAGAAGGCCGCCGAAGGACTCGATGATCACGCTGCCCTCGCGCGGGTCAAGGTTCAGATCGCAGAGCATGCCAAATTTTCCGCCATCCTTGAGGTATCTGAGCATGCGGATCATCGCGCGCTCCTGCGGGATCACCTGGTTGCCGGTGACCGCGCGCAGGCGGTCGAAGACCGGGCCGAGCAGCGGGTTCTTGAACTTTTGGGCAATCACCGGCAGCGAGTAGTTCGCGTAGGTCCCTGCGATCGCGAGCCACTCGAAATTGCCAAAGTGGAAGCACACGTAGATCGCGGGCTTCTTGGGATCCTTCTCGCAATGCTCCTCGCCCTCGAACACGACATGCGAGTTGACAAAACCCTCGTCAAGGTTCGATGACCAGAAGAGCTCGACCATCGTGCGGGCAAACGTGATGTAGGATCCTCGCGCGATCTCCGACTTGCGGGCGGGGGAAAACTTGCCGGGGAAGGCGGATTCGATATTTGCGAGGGCGACCAGGCGTCCGCGGTGGTCCAGCCAAAAGGCCATCGAGCCGAGGAATTTCGCAAGCGGCTGCAGCAGCCGGAACGGGAGGCAGGCGACGAACCACACGCCGGCCGAGAGTCCGGCAAACTCGAGCCTGTCACGAAAGCCAGGGGCGCTCATGGCTGGCTCACCCGAGGCGGGGGAAGACCGGCACCGGATCTCCGAGCCGGTGCCCGTCGGCCAGGCCGCCCCATGCGCAGCGATCCATGCCGATCGCCCCCCCCCACGCAAGCTGGGAGCGGATCGCATCGGCGGATGCGGGAAGGAATGGGGTGATGAGGATCGAGACGATGCGCAGCGACTCGGCGAGCGAGTAGAGAACCTCGTCCAGCTTCTCTGCGGCCGCAGGATCCTTGGCGAGCTTCCAAGGGGCGCTCTCCTCCACGTAGGCATTGCAGCGGATGATCACTTCCCATGCCGACTCGATCGCCGCATGGGTTTCGAAGGCGTCCATGCGCCGCGAATACGCCGCGACTTTTTCCGCGACGAAGCCGTCCAGCGGAGAGGCGGGGGGCTTGCGAAGGACCCCCTCCCGGTAGCGCTTCGCCATGCTGAGCGAGCGGTTGAGGAGGTTGCCCAGGCTGTTGGCCAGGTCGCCGTTGTAGCGCTGCACCAGCCGCTCCTCGCTGAAATCCGCATCGCGGCCCGTGGCGATGTCGCTGAGGAGGTAATACCGCAGCGCCGCCACGCCGAAGGCATCCGCAAGAACATCCGGATCGACGCTGTTGCCCGTGCTCTTGCTCATCTTCGCGCCGGCAATGTTCCACCACCCGTGGACGAGAAGCGACGGGATGTCATCATCCGCAAACCCGCACGCCTTCAGCATGATCGGCCAGTAGATCCCGTGCGGTGGGATCAGGATGTCCTTGCCGATGACATGGATGGCAGGCCACCGGGACCGGAAGACCGACTGGTCGGCCCCAGGGGTCGGATCATACCCGGCGAAGCTCACGTAGTTGGAGAGCGCGTCGAACCAGACATACGTGACGAAATCCTTGTCAAACGGGAGCTCGATCCCCCACTCGAGGCGGGATTTCGGGCGGGAGATGCAGAGGTCTCCGGACAGCTTTTCGACGGCGTTGCGAAGCTCGGCGACGCGGAAATCGGGGGTGACAAGCGGCCGGCCGGCCGCCGAGCGCGCGTCGATGAGATCGAGCAGCCACTGCCGGTGCTGCGCGAGCTTGAAGTAATAGTTTTCCTCTTCGAGCAGAACGACCTCCCCCCACTCCGGTCCGAACTCGCCATCCTCCCCGCGCTCCTTGTCCGTGAGAAACTGCTCCTGCCGGACGCTGTAGTATCCCGTCCGCTTGGCCCGGTAGAAATCGCCCTTTTCCCAGAGAAGCTGAAGCATCGCCTGGACGCAGCGCTTGTGGATCGGCTCGGTCGTCGCCGCCCACCCGTCATAGCCGATGTCGAGCTTCTTCCAGAGAGCAAGAAATTTTTCCGTGAGCCGGTCCACGAATTCCGCCGGCGCAACGCCCTGCTTCTGCGCGGACTGCTGGACTTTTTGCCCGTGCTGGTCGACTCCTGTCAAAAAGAAGACATCGTTCCCTTTGAGCCGCTGGTAGCGGGCGATCGCGTCGGCGAGAACCTTCTCGTAGGCGTGCCCGATGTGCGGCTCGCCATTCGTGTAATCGATGGCTGTGGTGATAAAAAACGTCATGCGATGAATGCGCTGCAGACGGAATGGCCTCGGGCTCAGCCCCCCCGCTGCCCTCCCGGGACGCTGATCTTTGCATCCTCGCGGCACGAGCGGAGCCATTCGGTAAAAAGCAGGCCCCGCTTGTTCTCGAGCAGCTCGGCGCGGAACTCCTCCCGCTTGGCATCAAAGTCTGCTGCGGCGAGCGGCCCGCGCGACTGGAGGTAGACGCACATCCCGCCCCAAGGGGCAGGCTCGAAGCTGGAGATCTCGCCATCCTGGAGCGCGAGGGTCGTGAAGACCGCGCGCCTCTGCTCCTGGGTGAGCGACTCGTCCTTCGGAGAAAGGTTGCTGATCGGCTCGGGGGTCAGACCGGCCGCCTTCGCAGCCTCGGCAAAGGTCTTGCCCGCACCAAGCGCCTCGCGCACCACCTGCATCTTTTGCGCGGCAGTCGCCTGAAGCGCCTCTGCCGCCTTCGCCTGGCGAAGGCGCGCATCGATCGCCGGGGTCGCCTCTGCTAGCGTCAGCGGACGGGCTGGCTGGATCTCAGCCAGCTCCGCCACATACAGCGCCTCACCCGATTGGATGACGTCGGTCGCCTTGCCGACCGAGGCGAGAAGGAAGGCCGGGGGAGCCAAGCTCGCAATCAGCGCGCGATCCGGGCCGTCCGATCCTGCCGCAGGGGCGAAGTTCCCCTCGCGGTCAAACGCCGGAGTCAGGAGCACCTTCAAGCCCGCCCCGGCGGCTGCCCCGGCAAGCGAAGAGCTGCCGAGCGCATCGGAAAACCTGATCGCCTGATCGGTGAGCTTCTGCATCTCGTCGGCCTTGGCGCGGCCTTCCAGCTTCGTTCCCGCAGGCAGTTGAAAGGCCACGTAGCGGACCGCGCGGGTTTCCTTCGCATTCAAGCTCGCCTTGCTGCGCTCGAAAAAGGCGGCGACCTCGGACGGATCCAGTCGGACCCCGGCGGCAGCGGCGGCCGCATCGAAGCGGATAAACGCGCCGGTCACCGGCTGCAGCACGCGCGCGACACCCCGGAGCTCTCCCTCTCCGGCAGCGGCCGGGGACTCGACGATCTCCGAGATTTTCTCCAGCCGCAGGGAGTCGCGCATCACCTCCTCAAGCTGCCGTTCGGTGAACCCGCGCGGGGATAGCTGCTCGCGCACGAATGCCGCATATTTCAAAGGATCAAACTGGCTTCCCGTCTGGAATACCGGCAAGGCCTTGATCCGGGCCTCCACCTCGCCGTCCGTCGGCTGGACGCCGAGGATGTGGGCTTGGTGCTGGAGAATAAGAAGGTTCCAAACGAACTCCGTGAGCGCTGCCGACTGGTCGCCCCCTGTGCCTCCCAGCTTCTGCACCAGGTCGAACTGCCCGAGCGCCAGCGTGAGATGGTAGTTCTTCACCTGCCGCTCGATCGCCCCGGGACTCAGCCGATGCCCGTAGATCGTCGGGGTCCGGGTCGAGGCGAGCTCGTCGAGCTGCGACGTGTTGTAGAGAAAAATAAAGGCGACAATCGTCAGGACTGCGACCGCAAGCATAAGCCCGCGCTGGTTTTTTCGAAGGAGATTGATCATGAATTATGCGGAGAAACTGTTGATTTGCGAAGCGAAAGGGATTAAAGAGTTTGGACGATGAAAGCAAGCGTCTCCCCTGCGACCACGATTTTTGCGCTCCTGGCCCTCTCCTGTCTGACCGCAATCGCGCAGGATGTGATCGTCCAAAAAGACGCCCAGCGACGCGAGGGGCAGATCACGGGGGTCAAGGCAGATATCGTCCGGATCAAAATCGGCCCGGTGGATACCGGGGTTCCGCTGACCGCCATCGCCTCGGTTTCGATGGCCCCTCCAAAGGCTTTCGTGGAAACCCTTGCGGCCTGGCAGGCCGGCGAGACCAAAAAAGCGCTTTCGCTTCTCACCCCCCTCGTGGCCACCTTCAACGGGCTTCCGACAAAATGGGCCGAGCGCTCGAGCGCGCTCCTCGCCGAGGCCCTCCTGGCAGACGGCCAGGTCGCCCAGGCAGAAACCGCATTCGCTGACTTCCAAAAAGTTTATCCGGACGCCGCCAGCACCGCAGACGTCGGGCTCGCACGCCTCGCCATCGAGAAAAAAGATTTTTCCGGAGCCCGGGAGAAGCTGGTTCCGATCGTCGAGAAGGCGAAGGCCACGAAGCTGGCAGGCCCTGGCGACAGCACGGTTTTCGGCCAGGCGCTCTACCTCCTCGGCCAAGTCCACGAAGCCTCCGCAGAAAATTCTGAAGCGCTCGAAAATTATCTTCTTGTCACCTCCCTCTTCCATGAGGACAAAGCAGTGGCGCAGAAAGCGCGCGCGCGCGCCGACGCCCTCGCAGAAAAAAGCGTGATTGTTCCCTGAATTCCCCCTAAAATCTCCCAGGAAATTTCTCTGAACCTTCGAAACAATTCCTAACCTCCCTTCCCAACCTCTCTATAGCTATAGCCCTCGACATCCATGAAATCCACCCGCCATCACTCGCCCCTGCTCCTGCTCCCGCTCCTGCTTCTTGCCCTGACGAGCCCGCTGGCCCTCGCCGCAGAGGGTGCCGCCCCGGAGAACATGAGCATCATCCAGACGATCCTGCACGGCGGGCCACTGATCATTATGATCTGGCTCGCGATCGTTGGCACATCGATGATTCTGACGACGTTTGTCATCCAGCTTTTCATCTCGCTGCGCAACGACCAGCTCGCGCCGCCAGCCTTATTGGAATCCCTGAGAAACACGATTCAGGCCGGCAATTACCAGGAGGCTTGGGAAATCGCCCGCGCTAACAAGGCCTACATCGCCCTGGTTCTTAAGGGGGCGCTCGAGCGCCTCGGCATGGGAAAGGACGCTATCGAAACCGCGCTGATTGAGCACGGGATCCGGGAGGCGCAAATCATGAAGACCAAGATCAGCTACATCTCGGTTATTGGCGTTATTGCTCCCATGATCGGGCTGCTGGGAACGGTTATCGGGATGATGGGTGCGTTTGCCGTGTTGGGTTCGTCCGGCGTGGCTGACCCCCGCGGGCTAGCTCTGCGAATCGGAGAGGTGCTCATGGCGACGGCGAGCGGCCTCTTCATCGCGATTCCGGCCTTCATCTTCTATTACTATTTCCGCAACGTCGCGACGATCGTGCTCGTGAATGCCGACGATAAGCTCAACCGGCTGATTGAGGGGATTCCGTTTGACGAGCTTTCCGGGATCCGTGTGGGCGAAAATTTTGAGGCTGGCGCAGGAGCTCCCGGCGTGTCCCAGAGCTCACGGAAGGTCTCCATGGAGCTCACCACGAATTGTCCGATCTGCAACGGGGCCATCCAGGCGGGGCAGACCCCCTGCCCGCACTGCGGAGCTACCTTGGACTGGGCCTGATCGAATATGTCAGACCACCCCCATCGCAAGGGCAAAAAGCTGCGCCGGAAGCCGGATCATGAGCCGGACCCGGAATTCCAGATCGCGCCGATGATCGATATTCTTCTGGTCCTTCTGGTTTTTTTCATGTCGATCAGCTCGACCGAGGTTCTGCAGTCGAACAAGGAGATCAACCTTCCGATTGCGAAGGATGCCAAGGAGGCGAAGGACAACCCGGGGCAGGTCATCATCAACGTCAGCTACGTTCCGCTCAGCAGCCTCACGGCTATCGAGGTGGACCAGCAGCGCTACAACTCCCCGACAGATCTGGTCCCGATTCTTCAAAGGAAAGTCACCGTCAACCCGCTCGTCCGGGTGCTCATCCGCGCGGACAAGGAAGTCAAATACGAATACACGCGGCAGCTTCTGGAGGCGGTCGGCCAGGCGGGAGTTGGCAACGTCACATTTTCTGTGGTGGATAAAGATGGCAAGGCGGCCAAGCCCTCGTAATCGCATTGCTTCAACCTTCAACTCATTAAAATTTTATGTCAGGTGGTGGAGTATCAGAAGATGGGGATCCCGGGTTTCAAATCGCGCCGATGGTGGACGTGGTTTTCGTGCTGCTGCTTTTTTTCATGGCCTCGGCAGGCTCGCAGGTGATCGAGAAGGAGCTGAACATCAGCCTGCCCAGCGGGCGGGCCTCGGGCCCGGGGTCGGGGGTGCCGACGACGCCGATCATCATTGACATCTTGCCCGACGGGAAAGTCCAGATGAACAACAAGGTCTATGATAGCCCGACGAGCAAGGAGCTCCCCGAGCTCAAAGCGTGGCTCAAGGAAACCATCGCCAAATTCGGAGACAAGGACCCGGTGATCATCCGTCCGGACCCGCAGACGAAGCACGAGCGCGTGATGGACGTGCTCAATGCCGCATCGGCCGCAGGGGTCACGAAGCTCTCGTTCAGTTGAGCTCTTCTGGCAGAAACCGGCTCGGAAAGATGACGAGAAAGCGCCCGTCGTCGCTCCGGTCGATCGGAATTTTTTTGGTTGTTCTTGCGGTTCTTGCTGCGGGACTTCTGGCTTGGTTTTCCATCTGGTTTGGCTCGTTCATCCGGAGCGAGGGTTTTCGGGCGATGCTGAACGAGAAGGCCGGAGCCGCGTTTGAGGCGAAGGCCGGGTTTTCCCCGCTCCGGTGGACCGGAGCCTCTGCCTATGCGGAATCGGCAACCCTTTCGGGCTCGTCTTCCTCTGCGTTGAAAAACCTGAGCGCGCGCGAGCTTCGGGCGGAGATCAATTGGAGGGCCGCATTTTCTGGGGCATGGAGGGTCGAGGAAATCACGATCACCCACCTCGATGGAGAATGGAATGCGCCAGGCCCGCGCCATTCGCCCGAGGTCCCTGCGAGCGGAGCTTTCGCGCCTGTGCCGGCCCGGACATCCGGGCTCGTGGGGCTTCTTCCGGCGAAGTTCGAGCTCGGGCTTCTCAGCGTCGGCAATGCGAATCTTCGATTCTATGGCGCGGAGATCGCCGGCACGGCGCTCAGCGTGAAGCCCGACGGTGCAGGCTGGATCTTCCTTGGAAAAGGAGGGCGTTTCACTTCGCCTTGGGCGCCACCGCTCGACATCACGGAATTTCGCGTCCGCGAGCAGGGGAAAGACTTTTTCCTGACGCAGGGGAACCTTCGCCTTGGGACCAACGGAAAAATCCTTCTTTCCGGCGAGTCATCGTCAGGGGGGAAGCTGCAGTTTTCCTGGGAGGGCGTCAGCTCCTCGGACGTCCTCAAGGGGGAGTGGAGCAAGCGCCTGCAGGGGACCCTCTCCGGGAACGTCTCGCTCTCGGCCCCGGATGGGTGCGCGGGCAGCATTGGGCTTCGGGACGGGCGCCTGGAGAACACCCCCCTGCTCGCCACCATCGCAGATTTCACTCAAAATCCCGCGTTCCGCCGGATGCCGCTGCAGGAAGCACGGGGGGACTTCGTCTGGAGAAACGGGGCTTGGCATGTGAGCAACTTTTTCGCCGAGTCGAAAGGGCTGCTCCGGATCGAAGGCTCCGCAGTGATCGGCAAGGGGGAATCCCTCGAAGGGGAATTTCAAGTCGGGGTGACCACCCAGACGCTCCAGTGGCTTCCCGGCTCGCGCGAGCGCGTCTTTACGAGGGCCCACAACGGCTACCTCTGGACCGAGCTGAAGGTCGGAGGAACGCTTTCGAAACCCACAGAAAACCTTTCCGGGCGCCTGGCGGCCGCGATGGGCCAGGAGATCATCGGGAAGGGCGGCGAGATCATCAACAAAGCCCCGGGGACGGCTATCGAAGGGGTAAAAAGCGTGCTCGACATCCTCCGGCCCCTGGTGCCCTGAAGCTCCGGGGCCTCTCCGGGTCAGGCGGCCGCGCGGCCCAGCACCACCGCCACTTTTTCCATCTCGGAAATCGTGTTGTAGAAGTGCGGGCTGAACCGGAGCCACTTCGACCCGTCGCGCAGCGACCGCAGCGAGGCGACGATGCCGGCCACCCCAAGCTTCGCAAAAATCTCCTCGCCTCAGCGTGCGCCCGCATCGCGTCGGCGGCGCACCGCGGCAGGACGGTCACGCCCGCATGGGCGAGATAAATCCGCTCGCGGGCGACCGGAAACGCCGCGAGGCGCGAGGCCTCGTCGGGGAACCCCCTCACTTCCTCGAGTCCTCGGCCTCGCGGATCAGCCGCCAGAAATCTTTGGTGTCGGCGAGCCCGCGGTCCTCGTCATCGAGCGGGAGGTTCGATCGGAACAGGAAGTCGCGAATCGTGTTTTTGTGGAGCACCCGATAGATGAGGAGCCCCTCCGGATGGCGTTCAAAATAGATCCGGTAGTCCTTCGCCCGGTATCTGTGGAGCGCCCTCCCATCGCGCGCAACCTTTCCAAACCCCTTTTCTTTTTCCAAAGAATCGAGATCCTCCGGCAGAAAATGAAATTCGGACAGCAGTTCGAGCTGCAGATCCTTCGGGAGCGATGCCATCTCAGCGGCGCTGATCTTGTTGAAAATAACCTGGAACACGCACTACCATTGGCGCGGAGACGACCCGCATGGCAAGCAGGGAAAATTTTCTGAATTTCTTCTGGCGCATCGCCCGGATGGTGGTATCTGAAGTTTCCCACTAATTATAACCATATCATGAGCGTTCTTGTCGGAAAACCAGCCCCGGATTTCAAAGCCGAATCCGCCCACCTCGGAAAAATCACTGAGACCGTGCTCTCGAGCTACAGGGGGTCGAAATACGTCGTCCTCTTTTTTTACCCGCTCGACTTCACATTCGTCTGCCCGACCGAGCTTCACGCCTTTCAGGACAGCCTTGAGGAGTTCCGCAAGCGGGGGGTCGAGCTCATCGGCTGCAGCATCGACAGCGTCTATTCGCACCTGGCCTGGCTGGCCACTCCGAAGAAGCTGGGAGGAATCGAGGGCGTCGAGTATCCGATCGTTTCCGACCTCCAGCGCACGATCTCTTCCGACTACGATGTCCTCTCCTCCGACGGCATGACCTACCGCGGGCTTTTTCTCATCGACCGCGAGGGGATCGTCCGCCACCAGGTCATCAACGACCTGCCGCTGGGGCGCAACGTGGACGAGGCGATCCGGATGGTGGACGCCCTCCAGCACTTTGAAAAACATGGCGAGGTCTGCCCGGCAAACTGGTCGAAGGGCAAGGATGCCATGAAGCCCTCGAAGGAAGGCACGGCGGACTACCTCTCCAGCCACTGAACTCCAGCAGGGGCGGCGGGGCATCATATTTATCGCCCAGAGCTTTTCCTGCCGCCCTCGGCCAGAGCATTTCACCCATGAGCACACCCATCGCCTTCGTGATTGCCGGCGGCAGCGGCGAGCGGTTCTGGCCGATGAGCCGCCAGAAGACGCCCAAGCACCTGCTGCGCCTTCTGGAAGAGCGAACCCTCCTGGAGGCCACGATCTCCAGGCTCGAAGGGGTCGTCTCGCGCGAACGGACGTTTGTCCTCACCAATGCCGCGCAGGTCGCCGGAATAAGGGCTGCCCTGCCGATGATCCCGCACGGCAACATCATCGCCGAGCCCGCCAAGCGCGACACCGCTCCCGCCTGCGCCCTCGCGACAGCGATCGCCCGGGTATTGGCGGAGGATGCGCTCTGCATCGTCCTCCCGGCCGACGCCATGATCCACGATGTCGCGGCATTCCAAAGGCAGCTCCGCGACGCGATCGCCGTAGCCTCCCGCGACAGCGCGATCGTCACGCTCGGCATCCCCCCCGCGTTCCCGTCCACCGGGTTCGGATACCTCGAGACCGGCGGGCCGCTCGAAGACGGCCCGGAGGGCAGCCGGGTCCGCGCGCTGAATCGGTTCGTCGAAAAGCCTGACAAGGAAAACGCGGACCGCTACGTGAAGGGCGGACATCACCTTTGGAACGCGGGAATTTTTCTTTGGCGCGCGGAGACGTTTCTTGGCGAGGCGCGCAGGCAGCTCCCCGAGCTGGCGGAATTCATCGAGGGCCTCACATCGCTCGATGCCCTGCCGGAATACCTGGCCGCACATTTCGCAGCCCTTCCAAAAATCTCTGTGGACTACGCGATCATGGAGCATGCGGAGCGCGCCGCTGCCGTGCTTGCGGAGTTCGACTGGGACGATGTCGGCTCGTGGGCCGCGCTGCCGTCCCACCTCGGCTCGGATGCGCAGGGGAACAGCCTCCGGGGGGAGGTCATCCAGCACGCATCGGGAGGAAACATCGCCATTTCCAACGGCCGCCTGATCGCGCTTTGCGGGGTCCGCGACCTCGTCGTCGTCGAGACTCCGGACGCCGTCCTCGTCTGCCACAAAGATGCGATCCAGCAGATCAAAGACCTCCAGCCCCTCCTGCCGGATGCGCTCAAGTAGGCCGGAAGAAATCTGAGGGCGGCTCAGATTTCGCAGCTCCTTGGCCGCAAGAGCCGGCTGCCGGCCACGGAGATCCATGGGGCGCCTCCGCGCGATTTGACATTGTCAACCGGCGTGCGGGGTGGCAGGGTTCACAGGGTGCTAGAGCTCAAAGACGTAACGCTGTTTATCGGTAGCGGGGACGATGTCCATCCGCTGCTTGCGGATGTCACCGCCTCATTTCCAAAAAGCCATTTTGGCGCGATCATCGGGCCCTCGGGCTGCGGGAAGAGCACGCTCTTGAAGGTCATTTCCGGCATCGCCCCCGGAGACGAGGAAGGCACGATTTTTTGGAATGGCCGGAATGTTTCCGAGGAGGATTTTTCGCCCTCCGAGATCGGGTATGTCCCCCAGTTCAGCATCGCGCATGAGGAGCTGACCGTGGAGGAATGCGTGAGCTACGCGATGCGGCTGCGCGTCCGGGGGATGCATTCTGAAGCGCTCGACGAGGCGGTTGAGAGGATTTTGGAGGAGGTCAGCATGGGCGAGTTTCACGACCGCCTGGTGAGCGTGCTCTCCGGCGGGCAGCGCCGGCGGCTGGCGCTGGCGATGGAGCTGGTCAGCAAGCCGGCGATGCTGCTCTGCGACGAGGTGACGAGCGGGCTGGACCCGCAGTCCGAGGACGACATCGTGCATCTTCTGCACGGGCTGTCCCGGACCGAGGGACGAGTTGTCCTCTCGGTGACCCACAGCCTCCGGC
This sequence comes from Verrucomicrobiia bacterium, assembly GCA_037127695.1. Lineage (GTDB taxonomy): Bacteria > Verrucomicrobiota > Verrucomicrobiia > Chthoniobacterales > Terrimicrobiaceae > QYQL01. Next base: position 37,374 of record JBAXXX010000028.1, read on the forward strand.
ATGTCGAGCTTTACGACTCGGTGCTCGTGCTTTATCAGGGGATTGTCGCGTATCACGGCCCGGCCCAATTTCTGACGCACTACTTCCGGACAGAAGACGCGCAGGATCTCTATTCCCAGCTCGAGCTCCGGACCGCCAAAGAGTGGGCGCAGTCCTGGAAAAAACACCGCCACGCCTTTGCGGGAACGAGCGACGGAACGGCCAAGGTCCAGCCGGTCAGCTTCGACAGCGCGGCGCTCAAAGAAGCGAAAACGCTGGATGCCCCGTGCCCGGTCGATCCCGGCTCGCAGACGCTCCCCGCGCCAGGCCCGGCAAGCCAGTTCCTCACGCTCCTGTCCCGCCGGCTCAAAATCTTTTTTCGCACCCGCGCGCAGCTGGCGCTGCAGCTCGGCCTGATCATCGGGTTTCCGCTGCTGGTGACGATTTTTGCATGGAACGGCCTGCCGGCGATCAAGAACCTGAGCATGGGGCTTGGGCTCGATGTCATTAAGCAGCTCGTCGAGGCGAAGGATTTCCTCATCCAGTCGAGCAAGGTCGGCAGCCTCGTCTCGGGGATTGTCATGTTCCAGGTCGTCCTCCTCACCCTCATGGGCGCAAACAATTCCGGCCGCGAAATCGCTGCCGAACGCCTGATTTTCGAGAAGGAAAAACTTTCCGGGCTCAGCCCGCTGAGCTACGTCGGCAGCAAGGCGGTTTTCCTCGGGTTTCTGGTTCTGGCGCAGTCGCTCTGGATGGGGCTCTTCGTGCATTACATCTGCGGTTTCCCTGGCGAGCTCGCGCCGCAGCTCTTTTTTCTCATCCTGGTCAACGGGGCCATGACGTCCGTCTGCCTTGCGGTTTCGAGCTTCCTGGGATCCGCCGAGCAGGCATCGCTCGTCTCGATCTATTTTGTCGGCTTCCAGCTCCCGCTTTCCGGCGCGGTCCTGGCCCTGCCAGATTTCATCGGCAGCCTGGTCCGCCCGTTCATCGCCGCATACTGGAGCTGGTCGGGAGTGCTTCAGACCCTGAAAGGCGAGCGCTACTACGACATCGTCCAGATGGTCGTCCAGACCGAGCTCTCCCCGGCCTCGCTTTGCCAGTGGGTGCTGTGCATGCACATCGTCATCGGCCTGTTTGCCGCGTGGATCGGATGCCAGAGGCGGAGCATGGGATAGCCCGGATATCCGGGAAATAGCGTGCCATTTTGAAATCCGAGGAACCGCTTCCCATCTCCGACCTGAAAAACCCTTCCGAAGCTTTGGGCGGATGGAAGAGGCCGGTCGCCGAAGGCAGCCTTCCCGAGGTGCACCGCAGCATATTTGTCCCTGGCAAAGCCCCGGTCTGGCGAAAGATGCTGGCCTTTTCGGGTCCGGGTTTTCTGGTGGCGGTGGGATATATGGATCCAGGCAACTGGGCCACAGACTTGGCGGCCGGCGCACAGTTCGGATACTCGCTCCTCTCTGTGATCGTGATTTCCAATTTGATGGCGATCCTCCTCCAGCACCTTTCCGTGAAGCTAGGGGTGGCCACCGGGCGGGATCTTGCCCAGGCCTGCCGGGATCACTATCCCAAGCCGGTGGCGTGGTTTCTCTGGGCGCTGTGCGAGCTGGCGATTGCGGCCTGCGACCTGGCCGAGGTGGTCGGTTCGGCGATTGCCCTCCAGCTGCTTTTCGGGATTCCTCTGGTGTGGGGGTGCGTCATCACGTGCCTGGATGTCCTGGCCGTGCTTTACTTGCAAAACAAAGGGTTCCGATATATCGAGGCGATTGTGCTCACCCTCATCCTGACAATTGCCGGGTGCTTTGCTGCGGAGCTGGTTTTTACCAGGCCGAGCCTCTCTGGAGTGATGCTCGGCCTGGTGCCGAGCTCGGACATCCTGACCCATCCAGGGATGCTCTATGTGAGCATCGGGATTCTTGGGGCGACGGTGATGCCGCATAATCTTTACCTGCATTCCTCGATTGTGCAGACCCGCCGGTTTGACCGCACGCCAGAGGGGAAGCGCGAAGCGATCAAGTTCGCCACGATTGATTCTTCCGCCGCCCTGATGTTCGCCCTTTTTATCAACGGATCCATCCTTGTCCTGGCCGCGTCCGCGTTTCACTGGTCCGGGAACCAGGAGGTGGCAAAGATCCAGGATGCCTACACGCTGCTGACCCCGATCCTCGGAGTCGGGGTCGCCAGCACTTTGTTCGCCGTGGCCCTGCTGGCATCGGGGCAGAATTCCACCCTCACCGGAACGCTCGCCGGACAGATTGTCATGGAGGGGTTTATCAATTTTCGGATGACCCCCTGGATGCGCCGGCTGATCACCCGCGGCCTTGCCATCATCCCGGCGGTCTGCGTCATCGGGTATTATGGCGAGGGCAAGGCGACCGACCTGCTGGTGGCAAGCCAGGTGGTCCTGAGCATGCAGCTGGGATTTGCCGTGTGGCCGCTCATGCGCTTTACCGGGGAAAAGGCCAAGATGGGGGAGTTCGCCAACCCGCTCTGGATTGCGGCCCTGGGGTGGACGACCACGGCCGTCATCATCACGCTCAACCTGAAGCTTCTCTTCGACACGTTTGCCTCCGAACCTGTCCGCCGCTCATTTTATGACATGCTCGGGCTTCCGCTCTAACACCCCATGTACCACACGATCCTGATCCCCTTGGAAAACAGCGCTGCGGACGAGACCATCCTCGACCACATCCGCCCGCTAGCGAGGCTGACCGGAGCAAGCCTTCTGCTCATGCATGTCGCCGACGGGTGGGTCGCCCGGAACTACGACCAGCTCGAACTGGCAGAAAGCGAGGAGATGCGCGAGGACCGCGCCTACCTCGCCCGCCGCACCGAGGGGCTGCGCGCCGAGGGGTTCTCCGTCGAAAACGTGCTGGCCATGGGCGAACCCTCCGACGAAATCGTAAAATTTGTCCGTCAGCACCAAGTCGATCTGATCGCCATGTCCACGCACGGCCACCGATTTATCAGCGATATGCTCTACGGAAGCACCGCCGACAAGGTGCGCCACCTCGTGGACGTCCCGGTCCTTCTCTTAAAAGCAAAATTGTGACGCCCTTCAGGCAGCGGTTGGCATGGGAGGAAATGAGCTGGGCCGCACGGGCGGGCCCTATCGCTTTCCGGTAGCCAGGGTTTTATGGACCAGGAGCCCGACGATATCGCGCTCGCAATCATCGGCGAGATTCGGGCCGGTGCTTGCGAAGAGCGGGGCCAGTCCGGCGTCGAGGACAAACTCCCAGAGCTTGCCGAAATGCAGAAGCTCGTCGAGGTGCGTGAAAACGACGTGCGTTGCGCCCAGGGATACGGATTCCTGGTAGAAGTGTTTGATGAGCTGGCGGTCGTAGGCGGCATTGACGACCAGGACGCGCGAGGCGATGCCGAAATCGGTCATCGCCTGCTTCAGGCGGGCGCGGCCTTTGGAATCTGAGATGGCCCCTGGAACATCGAAGTAAACGACCATCTCATCGTCCACCTTGAGCAGCTCGGAGGTGGATCGAAGCAGCGGGATGCCGAGCGCCTCACAATACATGGCCAGCGCCTCGGTGGCGTTGGGATCAACCCCGTCAATCTTCATCACGCAGGCCGGACGGTTGCGCAAAAAGACCTCGGTTGCCAGCTGCTTGCAAAGAGCGGTGGTCGATCCCACGCCCGGCGACCCGAAAAATGCCACCCTCCGGGCCGCAGCCGGGATGGTGCGCTTCGGAAGGGCGCGGCGCAAGTGGAGCACAGCCCGCGGAAAAGCGGCTGAAAGCGGCATCCCCTGCAGCTTCTGCCAATCCGGCTCCTGGGCAAAGCGCAGCAGGAACGATTCGGGCAGCCCCGCCCTCTTGAGCATGTGCAGGAGGCGGCTCTCTTCTTGCCCTGCGGCCGGCGCACGTGCCTCCGGAGCTTCAGGCGATTTCTCTTTGGCGGCAGGAGCTGGGGGGGGGTCTTCGGGCAGA
>JBAXXX010000029.1:0-39838 GCA_037127695.1 Verrucomicrobiia bacterium
TCCTCCTGTTCTGTCTTGCACCGCATGGGGTTTTTCGTGCCCCCGGACTTGCGCCCGGGGCGGTGGGCTCTTACCCCGCCTTTTCACCCTTGCCACCCGGCTTGCGCCGGGAGGCGGTCTGTTTTCTGTGACACTTTCCGTTGGCACGGGCTTTCGCCCCTACCCCCCGCGCGTTCTACGCGGCATGCTGCCTTCCGGTGTCCGGACTTTCCTCTCCCCGCCCGCCTTGCGGCCTGCGGAGAACGGCCGTCCGCCATCGCAAGGAAGCTACGCCTCCCGCGCGAGAAACTCAAGCCCGGAAGAGCGCGCATTTTCTTCACGGTGGGGGATTGGGGTTTTCATCCCAGATCCGGCCGTTTTGCACGGGTGGCTTCGGCGGCCATTTCGGCGCGCCATTTTGCGATAGCGGCATGGTGGCCGGAGAGGAGGACGCCGGGGACCGGCCAGCCGCAGTAGATTTCCGGGCGGGTGTAGTGCGGATGGTCCAGGAGCCCCGCGACGAAGGAATCCTGCTCGGCAGACCGGCTGTCGCCGAGGACGCCCGGGACGAGGCGCACGACAGCATCCGTGAGCACAAGCGCGGGGAGGACTCCGCTGGTGAGGACGTAGTCGCCGATGGAGACCTCATCATCGACGAGGTGGTCGGCCACGCGCTGGTCCACCCCCTCATAGTGCCCGCAGAGAAGGATGAGGTGGGGAGCCTTGCTGAGCTCTGAGGCTACCGCGTGCGTGAGCTTGCGGCCTTGGGGAGAAAGAAAAATCACCCGGGATTCCGGTGTGCGCAGCTCGGCGAGCGCGCGGGCGATCGGCCCGATCTTCATGACCATGCCCGGCCCGCCACCGTATGGGGCGTCGTCGGTGGTCCGGTGCTTGCCGTCCGCCCACCCCCGAAGATCAACCGCCTCCAGCACGGCAAGATTTTTTTCCTGCGCGCGCTTGAGGATGCTTCCGCCAAGGACCTCGCGGCACATTTCCGGAAAAATCGTCAGGATTTGAATCTTCACAGCTTGTCCGGATACCTTAGCCGGAAGAAATCACAAGGAACCAGCCCATCTTGCGAATCTTTTTCTTTTCAGGTAAAATGCATGGCACCGTGCCGACCCCGAAACGAGCCCCTGTGCGAGCAAAGAAGAATGCGCGACCGCAACGGAGGCGCTCGCATTGGTTTCTCAAGGGGATTTTCAAGCTGGCCTTTGTGACGGGGCTCCTGTGGACGATCGTTGCGATGGGCTACTACGCCTGGGCGCTGAGGTTCGACCTGAAGGCGATCCACGACATGGACGAGCGGTCGGTGGTCTATGATTACAAGGGGAATTTTTACAGCCGGCTTGCCGGAGAGAACCGGGTGGTGGTGCCGTTCGACAAGATATCGAACCATTTTGTCAATGCGCTGATCTGCCGCGAGGACACGCGGTTCTACCAGCACCACGGGGTGGATCCGATCGGGGTTGCCCGGGCGGTCGTCCGCAATCTCTTCCTCGGGGGGTTCCGCGAGGGGGCAAGCACGATCACCCAGCAGCTCGCGCGGAACAGCTTCCCGCTCGGAGGGAAAAACCTGCACCGCAAGCTCATCGAGGCAGCCCTTGCATTTCGGATCGAGACCGAGCTGACAAAAGAGGAAATCCTCGAAGCCTATATGAACAGGATCTATTTCGGGTCCGGGACATACGGGGTCGAGGCCGCGAGCCAGACGTATTTTGGCAAGCCCACCTCCCGGCTGTCGCTGCACGAGGCGGCCACGCTCGCCGGGCTGATCCGCAGCCCGAACCGGTTCTCCCCGTTCAACAACCCGAAGGGCTCCGTGCGCGAGCGGAACACCGTCCTCAAGCGGATGCATGACCTCGGGCTGATCACCCTCACGCAACGGAACGAATCTTCGTCCGAACCTCTTGTCACCGCGCCAAAAAATAAAGCATCTCCCGAAGACAACTGGGCGATGGACGCCATCCTCCGCGATCTCGACATGGTTCTTGAGCCCGGGCAGATGGATGGCGGCGGGCTGAGGATCTACGCGACGATTGATGCGGGCTTGCAGCGGGCGGCCGAGGAGTCGGTGGCCCGGCGGCTGCGAGAGATCGAGTTCCAGCCCGGCTACCCGCACCAGCCGGCCGGGGCATATGACCGCCAGGTGCTCGACGGGGAAAAATCCGCGCCCTACCTGCAAGCCGCCGCCGTGGCGATGGATAACGTGACCGGCGGGATCCGCGCGATCGTGGGCGGCCGCGACTACGACCGCAGCAAATTTCACCGGGCTCTCTTCGGCCGGCGGCAGATCGGATCCACCGTCAAGCCGTTTGTTTATACGGTAGCCTTCCAGCGCGGGCTGCAGCCCGGCGACCTGGTGGATGACGGGAGGCTGGCCCCCGGCGACATCCCCTCGAAATACGGCGACTACAGCCCTTCAAATTCCGATGGCATGTATCGAGGGATGCTGCCAGCCGGGGAGGGGCTCGTGGAGTCGAGGAATACCATGTCCGTGCGCATCGGCTTGCACGCCGGCCTCGACAATGTCGCAGATGCGGTGATTCGTGCGGGCCTTGCAACCGATCCTCCCCGCTTCCCGGCGCTCTGCCTCGGGGCGTTTGAGACGACCCTCAAAGACCTCACCGCAGCCTATACCGTATTTGCCACCGGGGGAACGAAGCTCCAGCCGTACCTGATCGAGCGCGTGACAGATTCTGATGGCCGCCTGCTCTACAAGGCGACACATGGGCGGCTTGCCCTTTTTCAGCCGGCCGCCGTCGGCCAGACAACGGAGCTGCTCGAGGCGGTCGTGACCCGTGGGACTGGCGCCCGCGCCCGCGAGCTCGGCCTGCGCGGGCGCGCCGCCGGAAAAACCGGGACGACAAACAATTTTGTGGACGCCTGGTTCCTCGGCTTCGACTCGCGCCTGACGTGCGGAGTCTGGGTCGGGTTCGACCAGCCGCGCCCGATCCGCCCAGGCGGCTACGGATCAACCCTCGCACTCCCGATCTGGATCGATATCATCCAGTCTGGAAAAAAGTGATCTTCCCAGGGATGCTTCCCCTGCCAGAACCACGCTCCAGATCAACCAAAATGTCTTGTATTTCCGGGGGAAAGGAGGCAGGGTTTCTCCAAGAAGCGAACAGCTTGAGGGCGATATCCAGCCCGGAAAAATCACAATGAAGAAGCCCATCTCGCGTCCGCAGGAGATTTTTCGCAAATGAGCGGCCAGAACGTCCATACCAGCAGATCGAACCCGCCGGGCGGGAACGGGCATCACCGCCCGAGCATCACCATCCCAAATCAGTCCGTAAGACAGCTGGACGCAGGGAGGGTGGCGCGACAAAGGGTAGATCAAGGGAGGCAGCCCGCCCTCGGGCTGCTCAGCAAGGCGGCCGGGGGCGACCGCCCTCCATTCATTGCGCTGACGCGCAGATCAGGGACCCTCCCGGCGAGCTGCCAATAAGCGTTCTTCGGGATCATTATCAACCCTCCGCATTTTGGCAGAAGAAGCAAAAGTCCTGAAATCCCTCCTCAATCAAGCGCTGGCGTCTGGCAGCCTCGTTTTGAAGGAGTGGTCATTTTCCCCCGAGCGGGTGGAATTGTCCGGGGGGATCGCGGCCGCGGGAGGCTTGCGTACGGGGGAGTTGGAGGGCGGGAGCAAAGCCTGGCTGGATCTCGTGCATCCGGAAGATCTCGTGCGGCTCAACGAGCAGATTCAAGAAAGCCTCTCTCTTGGCGGAAGCTATCAGTGGGAATACCGCCTGCGCGGGGGCAGCGCTCCGGTGTGGGTCCGTGAGCAGGGGGTCGTCCACCATAACCTCCAGCGGACGCCCGCCATGGTCCTGTCGCTCGTCCGTGAAATTTCTGAAATTCAGGACCTCGAAAGCCGGCTCGGCCATGCACGGAAGATGGAGGCATTCGGGAAGCTGGCGGGGGGGGTCGCCCACGACTTCAACAACATGCTGGCTGTCATTCTCGGCTATTCGCAGCTGGTCCTGAACGATTTCGCGAAGGATGACCCCCGGCTGCATTTCCTTCAAGAGATCGAGAGCGCCGCCCGCCGCGCCTCCTCTCTCACCAGCCAGCTTTTGGCATTCACCCGGCAGGAGGTGCAGGGAACGCTGCTGTTGCAAATAGATAATGTCCTGAACGAGATGGGCAAAATGCTCGGGCGCCTGCTTGGCGAGCAGATCACTTTGGTGCTCAATCCGGGAGCCGGAGAGTCCGGCAAGGTGATGGCCGACCGGAACCAGATCGAGCAGCTTTTGATCCACCTTTCGGTCTGCGCTCGCGACCTTCTTCCCAACGGGGGGTTTTTCACCCTGCATACACGGTTGGCCGAGGCGGAAAGCCCAGGCGATGGCTCGCAGGAATTCGCGCGGGGCGGGAGGTTCCTTCTCGCGGCCGAGTGCCATTCGCTTTCCGCAGACGACCAGAGAACATCTCCCGGAGCAACTGTCCCCTGGACCAATGACCTTGCAGCGCTCGAAACCTGCGGCTCGATCGTGCAGGCAAGCCGGGGAAGCATGGTCCCCGGCGGCTGTCGCGCCCTGCCCGACGCGCTCGCCATTTTTTTCCCGCTCGTCGTTCCGCCCTCCGAGATCCCGCCTCAAGGGGCGGCTCCCAGAGGGCCTATTATTCTCGGAAGGCCGGTGGAGGGCGGAGCTGTGCTTCTCGTCGAGGACGATAGGGGGCTGCGGAATCTGGGGCGGGTCGTGCTCACGCGAATGGGCTACCGGGTGATCGAGGCGGAGAACGGGGTGGAGGGGTTGCGCGCATTTGACCTCGCACCGCCCGGGGGGATCATCCTGGTCATTACCGACATCATCATGCCGGCGATGGGAGGCAGAGAAATGGCTGAGCAGATCAACGCCAAAGACCCTTCGCTCCCCGTCCTTTTTCTTTCCGGGTATCCCGAGCAGTTCTCCCAGATTCTCCAGGGCAAGCCGCCGACAACCCATTCCTTTTTGCGCAAGCCTTTCCCCATGGGGGAGCTCACGGAGAGGGTGCGCGAGCTTCTGAGCTCGTAGTTCCCAAGGCAAAAAGACAATGAGCCCCCTGCCAAGCAGGGGGCTCATTGTCTTTTTTGTCTTCCGAATGTGGTCATGTATCGTCTGGTATCAGATTGTCGGCTTGTCCGGCGGGTGCCGGGCGCTACACAAAAAAGAAGAGCCCTTCCTTGCGGAAGGGCTCTTGGCCGAAGGTTTCGTTTAGTTTCCCAGAGGTTATGACAGGAGCCGGAGAACCGACTGTGCGCTCTGGTTGGCTTGGGCCAGCATCGCCGTACCTGCCTGCTGCAGGATGTTGAACCGGGCGAGCTGCGTGCTCTCGGCGGCAACGTCCACATCGATGATGCGGCTGTTGGCTGCCTCGAGGTTGTTTTTGTTCGTGGTCAGCATCTCCTGGCCGAATTTCAGCTTGCTGGACTCCGATCCGTTCTGCGCACGCATCGTGGCCAAGCTGGCCAAGGCGGTGTTGATCGTTGCCGTGGCTGTCACCGCGCTGGCAACACTAGACACGGAGGCAGTGGTAGCAATAGCTGCTGCCATTCCAACATCCCCAGTCAGGGCTGCCTTGGTGATGGTCGTGTTGGTGCTGGAATCTTCGTTCGTATACACGGTCGAAGTGGTTCCCGTCGATCCAGCGCCAAACATGGACACCCCGTTAAACGTGCCTGAGCCCAGCGCCGTGAGCTGCGACTGGAGAGCCGCAAATTCTGTCTGGTAATTTCCACTATCGCCAGATGTCTTGGTGACGTCCTGCGACAGGGTGGCGAGCTCCGACATGCGGGTCAGCACCTTGGTAGCCGTCGAAAATGCTCCATCCTGGGTCTTCAGGAAGGACTGCGCGTTCGACAGGTTGGTGCTGGTCGCCTCGGTGCGGCGGATGGCTGCGCTCATTTTCATGGACACGGCCAGACCGCCCGCGTCATCGGAAGAATCGACGATGCGCGTGCCGCTGGAAAGCCGCTGGAGGCTCTTTTGCAGCATCGTGTTCGTCGAGTTCAGGTTCGATGCAGCCTGGGAGGCCGAAGAATTGGTATTGATGGATAATGACATAAATTTTCCTTGTCTTGCTTATTGTGCGGCTTCCGCGCCACGGGCGGGCCGGTTTGATGAAGTGTTCGGCCTCACTTATCCGATGCTAGGCACCCGATGAGTCGTAGTTCGGCTGCCCTGCAGAAAACTTGAGAAATTATTTCGGAAATTATTTGCCGGGCGATGAGCGCGGCCTCTTCCCTGAGCCTGAATCCGGAAGAAGGGACGCATCTCCGTTTTGTGCAACCAAATGAGCGTGAGCATTTTGCCCAATGCTGTTTGCTTAGCAGGAAAAGATTGATCCACAGATTGACGCGGATTTTCGCAGATACAATACATAAGCGACTGATAAACAGCATATACTTCCAATAATAATCTGTGCGAATCCGCATTAATCTGCGGATAAAATATCCCTCAAGCAACAGTATTGGGCATCTTGCCTGCTGCTTCCCCTCGCTGGCGAATGCCTGCAAAATGTCTTTTTGCACAAAACGGAGATTCGCCCCCGCAGGTCTCTACGTATCCGCCTCTCTTTGTTTTTTGTGGTAGAGTTTTTTTCCGGGTTTCGCTTGAACCTGCCAAAAAGCGCGCGGCGGCCGCCCTGTGGGCGCACAAAAAAGAAGAGCCCTTCCTTGCGGAAGGGCTCTTGGCCGAAGGTTTCGTTTAGTTTCCCAGAGGTTATGACAGGAGCCGGAGAACCGACTGTGCGCTCTGGTTGGCTTGGGCCAGCATCGCCGTACCTGCCTGCTGCAGGATGTTGAACCGGGCGAGCTGCGTGCTCTCGGCGGCAACGTCCACATCGATGATGCGGCTGTTGGCTGCCTCGAGGTTGTTTTTGTTCGTGGTCAGCATCTCCTGGCCGAATTTCAGCTTGCTGGACTCCGATCCGTTCTGCGCACGCATCGTGGCCAGGCTGGCCAGTGCCGTGTTGATCGTTGCCGTGGCTGCCACTGCGCTGCCAACGGAGCTAATGGATGTGCCTGTCGTGCTGATGGCGTTTGACATCTCAGTGCTCCCAGTCAGGGCTGCCTTGGTGATGGTCGTGCTGGTGGTGGAATCTTCGTTCGTATAGACAGTCGAGGTTGCCGCTGCCGCTGCCGTAGTGAACATGGCCACCCCGTTAAACGTGCCTGAACCGAGCGCCGTGAGCTGCGACTGGAGGGCTGCGAACTCTGTCTGGTAGTTCCCCGTGTCTCCGGTTGCGCCAGATGTTTTGGTAACGTCCTGCGACAGAGTGGCGAGCTCCGACATGCGGGTCAGCACCTTGGTAGCCGTCGAAAATGCTCCATCCTGGGTCTTCAGGAAGGACTGCGCGTTCGACAGGTTGGTGCTGGTCGCCTCGGTGCGGCGGATGGCTGCGCTCATTTTCATGGACACGGCCAGACCGCCCGCGTCATCGGAAGAATCGACGATGCGCGTGCCGCTGGAAAGCCGCTGGAGGCTCTTTTGCAGCATCGTGTTCGTCGAGTTCAGGTTCGATGCAGCCTGGGAGGCCGAAGAATTGGTATTGATCGATAATGACATAAATTTTCCTTGTCTTGCTTATTGTGCGGCTTCCGTGCCACGGGCGGGCCGGCTTGATGAAGTGTTCGGCCTCACTTATCTGATGCTAGGCACCAGATGAGGCATAGTTCGACTGCCCCGCAGAAAACTTGAGGAATTCTTTCAAAGATTTTCTGAGCCCGCCAAAGGTTTGACTTCGACCGGGCTGAGGTTCCAGATATCCCGGGCGTATTCGGAGATCGTCCGGTCGCTCGAGAACTTTCCGACGCGGGCGGTGTTGAGGATGGCCATTTTTGCCCAGCGGGGCTTGTCCAGAAATGCGGCTGACACATTTTTCTGGCACTCGCTGTAGGCATGGTAATCCGCAAGGCAGAGGAACGGGTCGTGGTAGAGGAGGTTTTCGCGGAGCGGGCTAAGAATTCCTGGCGGCTCGTCAGAGGTGAAGTAGTTCGAGCCGGCCCAGTCCACGACCGCGCGAAGCTCCTCGTCGGCGCTGTAGAAGTCGCCCGGCCGGTAGCCTGCTGCGACCAGCTCGTTCACCTGCTCGACCGTGTTGCCGAAGATAAAAATGTTATCGTCGCCGACCTCCTCGCGGATCTCGACGTTCGCGCCGTCGAGCGTGCCGATCGTGAGCGCGCCATTGAGCGCGAGCTTCATGTTTCCGGTTCCCGAGGCTTCCTTCCCTGCGGTCGAGATCTGCTCGGAGAGATCGGCGGCCGGGACAATCCGCTGGGCGAGCGAGACCCGGTAGTTCGGCAGGAAGACGACCTTCAGCTTCCCGTGAATCCGGGTGTCGGAATTGATTTTTGCCCCGACGGCATTGATCGCCTTGATGATGAGCTTCGCGAGATCGTAGCCGGGCGCAGCTTTTGCGGCGAAGATGAAGACGCGCGGGGTGACCTCGGCGTCCGGGTTCTGGAGGATCCGGCGGTAGAGGGCGAGGATGTGCAGGAGGTTCAGGTGCTGGCGCTTATACTCGTGGAGGCGCTTGATCTGGACGTCGAAGAGCGCGGAGGGATCGACCGCGACCCCGCAGTCGTTCAGGATGATGCGAGAGAGATCCACTTTGTTCTCGTACTTCACCGCCATGAAGTCGGCTTGGAACTGCGGGTCGTCGGCAAAAGCTTCCAGTGCCCGGAGCTTCTGGAGGTCGCGCTCCCAGCCGCCGCCGATCTTCGACGTGATCAAGCCGCTCAGCCTCGGATTGCAGGCGAGCAGCCACCGGCGCGGGGTGATCCCGTTGGTCTTGTTGTTGAACTTCCCCGGGTAAAGCGCGTCGAACTCCGGGAAGAGGTGGCTCTTGAGGAGCTGGGTGTGGAGCGCGGCAACGCCGTTGACCGAGTGGCTGCCAACGACCGAGAGGTGAGCCATCCGCACCATCTGTCCGCCGCCCTCCTCGATCAGCGACAGAAGCCGCTTCTTCTCTCCGTCGCCAGGCCACATCGCCTCGACGGTTTCCAAAAATCGCTTGTTGATCTCGAAGATGATCTGCAGGTGGCGCGGAAGCACTTTCTGGAAGAGCCCGACGCTCCACTTTTCGAGGGCTTCTGGCAGGAGCGTATGGTTCGTGTAGGCAAACGTGCGGGTGACGATCGACCAAGCGTTTTCCCAGGTCAGCCGGCTCTCGTCATGGAGGAACCGCATGAGCTCGACAATCGCGATCGCCGGATGCGTATCGTTGAGCTGGATCGCGACCTTCTCGGGGAATGCCTCCCAATCGCTGTTGCTTTTATGGAAGCGGCGGATGATATCCTTCAGCGAGCAGGCCACGAAGAAATACTGCTGGACGAGGCGAAGCTCTTTCCCAAATTCTGTCTTGTCGTTCGGGTAGAGAACCTTAGAGACCGTCTCGCTCGCATTTTTCTCATGGACCGCCTGCTCGTATCCGCCGCTGTTGAAGGCGTCGAGGTTGAATTCCTGAGAGGCGCGGGATTCCCAGAGGCGCAGGAAGTTGACCGTCCCGGTCCCGTAGCCGGGAATCGGGATGTCGTAGGGAACCCCCAGCAGGGTTTTCCAGCCAACCCACTTCGAAATGGAATTCCCCACGTCGTCAAAAACATTTTCGACATGCCCGTAGAGGTGGATTTCTGTTGTGTATTCCGGGCGGACGATTTCCCAGGGGGTTCCATATTGCATCCAGGCATCGGGGAGCTCGACCTGGTAGCCGTTGCGGAACTCCTGTTTGAACAGGCCGTATTGGTAATGGATCCCGTAGCCGACCGCCGGCAGATCGAGCGTGGCAAGAGAATCGAGGAAGCACGCGGCGAGGCGCCCGAGCCCCCCGTTGCCAAGCCCCATGTCGTATTCCTCCTTCCGGAGCTCGTCCATGTCCATGCCGAGGTTCTCCAGCGCCTCCTGCACCTCCTTGATGACGCCGGCGCTATACATGCTGTTGACGAAAAGCCGCCCCATCAGGAACTCCAGAGAGAGATAATAAACCCGGCGGACATTCTGGCTGTTGTGGACACCCTGCGTGACGATCATCCTCTCGACGATCAGGTTCTGCACCGCTTTCGCCGTCGCGATCCACCAGTCGCGGGTCGTCGCCGTCTTCTGATCCCTCGCGAGAGAAAACTTGAGCTGGTTCAGGATGTCGCGGCCGATCTGGGAGGGGACAGGGTTTTCTGTGTTCATATCTTTAAAAAAATGTGGCGGGCACGCCGGGCGGCTTTGTTGTGATTTTCCGGGCTAGGCGGGCGGGCGGTGAGCCGACACGTAGCCGGCAATCGTGCTGACGCTCACGAACGCGGTGCGGGCGACCTCGGCGCTCGGGGTCGCCACGCCGAAGGTCTTCTCGATCGCAACGGCAAGCTCGAGCGCATCGATCGAGTCGAGCGCGAGCCCGTCCGGGCTGAAAAGCGGAGTCTCGTCGCCAATCTCCGCAGGCGCCATCTTCAGCATCAGGCTGGAAACAAGCATCTCCTTGATCCGGAGTTTCAATTCATCTTCTGCCATATAAGTCGTTGCGAATCGTTTGTGGTCGGGCAGACTGACAGCAAACCATGAGCTCTGGCAAGTCCCGCTTGGATGTCGCGCTAGTCGAGCGCGGCCTGTTTGGCACGCGCGAAAAGGCGCAGCGCGCGATCATGGCCGGGCAGGTGCTTGTGGACGGGCAGGCGGCCGACAAGCCCGGGCACAAGGTCGCTGGCGACCAGGACCTCGCCGTGACCGCGCGGGAGAAGTATGTCGGGCGGGGCGGGCACAAGATCGAGGCCGCGCTCGACGCCTTCGGGATCGTGCCAGCCGGCCGGGTCTGCGCGGACATCGGCGCCTCGACCGGCGGATTTACCGACTGCCTGCTCCAGCGCGGAGCGGCGAAGGTCTTTGCGGTGGATGTCGGCCACGGCCAGCTCGATTGGAAGCTCAGGCAGGACCCGCGCGTGGACGTGCGGGAGGGCGCCAACGCGCGCTACCTTTCCCCCGCAGACTTCTCCCCTGCCCCTACGCTTGCCGTCGCCGATGTCAGCTTCATTTCCTTGACGTTGATTTTCCCGGCAATCTTTGCGTTACTGCCCCCAGATGCTGATATGGTTGTCCTCATTAAACCGCAATTTGAACTCCGGCGCGAAGATGTCGGGCGCGGAGGGATCGTGCGCGACGAGGCGTCCCGCCTCCGGGCCGTCGAGAAAATCCGCGCGTCCATCGAGCGCGCCGGCCGCCGCTGGCTCGGCCACATCACCTCGCCGATCACCGGGCGCGACGGGAACGTCGAGTTCCTCGCCCACCTGAAACCATGAGGCCCCCTGCGGAAGGGGCCGCCGCCGCCACCTCCTTCCAATCCGCTACCCATAATGATCGGACTCCTTGCCCATTCTGAAAAGCCCGGCGCCGCCGCAGTCGTGCAGGCGATGGTTAGCGAGCTTGGCAGGCAGGGGATCCCGTTTGCGCTCGAGCGGGCGACGGCCCCGCTGGCCGGCCTGACCTCTGCGTTCGACGAGCGGGCGCTGGCCGCCCGATGTGATCTGCTCGTTGTGATGGGCGGCGACGGCACGATTCTCCGCGTGGTGCATAAGCTTTCCGGGGCGCTGCCTCCGGTGTTCGGGATCAACATCGGATCGCTCGGATTCCTGACCTGCCTGGGGCCGGGGGAAATCGCGCGGGCGGTCGAGAGCATCCGGAACCGGGATTATATCCTGAGCAGGCGTCCGCTTCTGGAGGCGCGCCTCGACCTGGCCGATGGCGAGGCACGGGTATTTCATGGGCTGAACGACGCGGTCGTGAGCCGGGGCGAGCGCTCGGAGCTCGTAAAAATCCGCGTTCGCCTCGGCGGGGCGTCCCTGACAGACTACAACGCCGACGGCCTTGTGGTCGCGACTCCGACCGGATCGACCGCCTACTCCCTCTCCGCAGGCGGTCCGATCCTGATGCCGGACTCCGGAGGGTTCGTGGTGACCCCGATCTGCCCGCACGTCCTGACAAACCGGTCGGTCGTGGTCAGCGACGCCTCAAAAATCCAGGTGGAGCTCGCCGAGCCGGGGCAGGTGGTTTTCGTGACCGTGGACGGCCAGGAATCCTGCGCGATGGGGATGGGCGACTCGCTCACGATCCGCAAGAGCGCGCAGGAGCTCGCGCTGGCGATGCTCCCGGAACGCTCGTTCAGCGAGGTTCTGCGGCAGAAGCTCAAATGGACCGGCAGCAACATATGATTCCAATTTCTGATATCCTTCTTCCCGCGCAGGTCAACCTGGCGCTCACTGCGGGCGACCAGGCCGGAGGCGTGGACCAGGTGCTCTCCAAGCTCAACGGGGATCCCCGCGTCCAGGACTGGGGGGCGCTCGTCCAGGTCGTCACCGAGCGGAATGCTCCGGCCCTGTCGTGCAACGGCTGCGGCGTCTGCATCGCCCACGGCCGGACAAACGCCGTGAGCTCGCTGGTGATGGCTGCCGGGCGCTCCTCGAGCGGGCTCATCTCTCCGGAGGTCTCCGAAAAAGTGAGCCTCGTCTTCGTGGCTGGAATCCCCTCGGCGTTCAGCTCCGAGTATCTGCGGATCGTCGGAGCCATCGTGCGGCTTTGCCGGGAAAAGCCCCTGCTCGATCAGCTCCTCAACGTTCACGACCCGGCGGAGTTCGTGCGGCTGCTGTCGATCGGCGAGGCGAAGCTTTGACCCGGAGAAACCGCAGCGGAGCCGTCCCGGGCTAATCCGTCTGGATCAGCGCACGGTTTTTCGCAAGGTAGGCTGCCCCGGAGTAAACGGTGAGGATGACGGTGAGGGGGACGAGCCCGTAAGTGCCGACATCCCAGGCAACCGCTGCCCACGGGCCAGAGACCCATTCGCCGATGGCCAGCAGGAGCAGGAAATAGATGATAGCGATCATCTGCCAGGCGGTCTTATGCTTCCCAAGCTTGTCGGCCGCCACAACAATGCCTTTCGATGCCGCCAGCGAACGAAGCCCGGTGATCAGGAATTCCCGGCTGATGATGACGATGACCGCCCAGGCCGGGAACCTGCCGATCGCGCAGAGGCCGATGAATGCCGATGCGGTAAGGATCTTATCGGCGAGCGGGTCCATGAGCTTTCCGAAATCCGTGATAAGCCGGCGGCGGCGCGCAAGCACCCCGTCCAGATAGTCGGTCGCCGCAGCGGCCAGAAAAACTCCGAGCGCAACCGCAAACCGCCCGGGAACCTCGACCGAGAAGCAGCAGACGAACGCCGCCGCAAGCCAGAGCCGCGAAACGGTCAGCTTGTTCGGCAGGTTCATATCGAGGGCGGCAGGTTCATGGGTAAGGCCAACCACCATACAATGCCGGGTGCCTCCCTGCAAAACCATAAACCAGAAATCCGCGGCCGCGAATCACATGCCGCGCGCCGCCAGCGAAAAGCTCACGAGCCGGCTGGACAAAAAACTCCGCCCGCCCGGGCGGTATCAGTTTTTGCTTTTTGGAAAAAAAAATCAGGGGTAGGACAGTTATTGACCTACATGGTGGCCCAGGGTGTGCGGCGCTATGAATATCAAATCGCTCCGCAAGATCATCTGGAATGCGCGCCGCCCGGGCCGCCCCGTGCACCGCCAGCTCGAGTTTCACCTGCCGGCATCGAAGCTCAGCCGCGCGGACCTTGAGGTGCTCGACGGGCTGCGCCGGCTGCGGGAGGACCTCTCCCGGGAGTGACCTGGCGCTCCCGGCCGACACCCCGGGAGCGGAGGATCAGGCGACTTGACCGGCCATGGCTGGAACCAGAAGGATGGATTCGACCACCGAGGTCATGATGCAGGCCTCCTCATCAGGGAACTGATAGGCGAGGCGCCCTCCAACAAAGACGCGGTTCGGGGTGTGCTCGCTGGCCTCATCGTTCAGCCCGCCGGCGAGGATCGCCTCTCCCGACCTTGCCGATGGTTTGCTGGGAAGAACATTGCACCGCAGGGCGCCGATCATCTCAAAGCGGTAGGTGCTGTTCGCGGTTTTCACGACCACCTTGTCGCCGGCGGCCAGATCATCGAGCGCCAGCTTGCCCAGACATCGCATCGCCGGCTGGATGCCCTCCGGGGACGTCGTGGGTGGAGCCCCGGCACCGGAGGTGCCCGGCGCTGGCGCGGCCTCAGGGACAGGAGAAACCCTGCGGAACATCGGCGGCTGGATGGGTTTGAGGCTGGCGGGCGCAGGGGGCAAAATCGCTTTCATCGGGGGGGAATTTCGGATGGAGGTTAAATTTCCAATGGCGGAACAGTGAGGTGGGAGCTACTACCCCGGCGCCGAGAGGTTTGCAAGTTTTTCCGTTTAAATCGCCCGATGGCATCGAGAAGCGACAGGTTCACGACAAGCAAGTGCCGCCCACGTCTCTCAGGGGGCTTCCTGCCTCCTGAGCAGTTACCACGGCAGATAGGAAGCCGGCCTCGCGGTGCGGCGATGGACCTTGCAATGTTGAGGGAGGGGGTTGGTCATTTCTGAAACATCTCGGACAGAACTTCGAGCGCGCGGTCGCAAGCTGACTTCGAAAGCCTGCCGAGTTTTTTCACCAACCGCCCTTTGTCCACAGTCCTGATCTGATCCAGCACGATTTGCCCGTCAACGCCCTGAAAGGTGCAAGCGACACGAGTGGGATAGGGGCGGCCCTTCCTGCTCATCGGAGCGATGATGATTGTCCCGATATTGTGGTTCATCTCATCCGGGGAGACAATCGCACAGGGCCGGGTCTTCCTGATCTCATGGCCGGTTGAGCATTTGGCTCGGGATCGAACCGACAGAGGTTGGCCGGCAGGATCGATCCATCGGCTGGGAGAATATCAGATGCAAATCTCCCATCTGGCCTGCCCGCCGCAGGGCGCATCGTCCGACATGTCCGCCACCCCTTGGAGGAACTCCCAGCCGACGTGCTCCTGGGCGAGGCGGCAGCGCGCAGAAACCACCTGCCGCGCCGGCTCCGCGCACCCTGCAAGCCAGTCGCAAAGCGCAGGCGGCGGCGGGTCGCCGTCCCAGGGTTGGGCGGCGCCGAGCCGCAGCATCTGCCGGTAGCTCCACAGGTGCGGCTCGACAGGCGGAAGCCCGAGGCTGCGGGCGCGCAGGGATGCCTCCTGGGGAATCGCCAGGCCTTGCGGGTCGAGGTCGCCGAAATAAAATATGCGGCGAGGTCCGCCCAGCTCGCCGAACAGGTCGGCGAGGTAGCGGATGCCTTCGGCGAAGCGGTTGCCATCCCCATACACGACCGCGCTGAAGAAGCTTCGCTCCATGTTCCAGCGGCAGTAGGAATGCCACGTCGCGGCATTTTCAATGGCGATGACCGGGCGGGCCGCAGCGGCGGCGGGGCCGCGCTTCCATGCGAGAGGAACCCCGATGGCTTCGCAGAGAAAATCCCGCCTTGCGTCGAGGCGCCCGTCGCGGAACAGCGCGGATGCAGCGAGGGCGTCAAGGCGCTTTTCCTCCCCGAAGATTTGGAGCGAGCGCTCCTTGATGGGCACGATCTCGCCCGCGCCGCGCTTGATGAAGCCGTTCAGGAGGAGGAGCTCGGCGAAGGGGACATTCAGCCGGGCCTCGCGCACGAACGTCATGGCTGGCTCCCAGGGGAACTCGAGGATCCGCCTGGCCTCCCCGTCGTCAGGCGGAACAAATCCGAAGGCCTCCCCCCACTGCGCCTCCGTCCCGAGCGGGATCGCGATGCGGCTGATCCGGAGCGGCCGGTAGGGGACTGGCTTCAGCTCGGCCCAGCCGCCGGCTTCGAGCTCCCGCGCATCGCGCTCGGCATCCGCGCGCTCAGTCGCGGTGACCAGGCCCGCCTTTTCGAGCAGCTCCTCCCAGCCCCGCGAAAACGGGCGCGCCGCCGGCCCGGTTCGCCCGCCCCGGGCCCGCTGCCATTGACGGAACAGCTCGCCCGCGACCGGCGAGGTCCTCGGGCCCATCTCAAGAGAGCGCCTCCATCGCGTCGGCCATCGTTGTCAGGAGGGGGATGTTGGTGATGCTCGTGACGTATCCCTCCTGATCCCGCTCGACCTCTTTCTGGCACATCACAACCGTCTGCGCGTGCGGCACCATCACCCCGAGGCGCTCCGGAGGAAATGCCATGATGAGCTGCAATTGGAAGCTCCTCGCGAGCGCCAGGCAGTCCTCAATGCCGTCGCCGGAAAGCTTGGAAAACGCCTCATCCATGACGACGAGCCCGAGCTGCTGCGCCCGGGTGGAGGCCCGGTCGCCGCGGTCATACACGCGGCGGAACGCGGCGAGCATCGAGATGAAGAACGGGGCCTGGCTCTCGCCTCCGCTGAGGTTGCGCCCGCTGCGGCCGAGGGAAATCGGCGGCGCATCGGGCCTGTCGGCAGGAACCATCTCGAGATCGTAATGGTGGTAGTTCCGATAATCCAGCAGCCGCCGGGCGCGGTCGTCTCCCGCCTCGGGAGCATCGACCGCCCGCATCAGCTCGTCCTTGGCGCTCCGGGCGTCGGTGTCGCGAATCGCCGCCGCAAGCGGGTCGGTCGGCTCGAGGCCGGAATCCAGCAGCGACCAGATCGCTCCGAATCCTGCGGAATCCTTGCGCTGGCTGATGCGGTAGCGGAACTTCCCGACCGGCTGGCTCAGGTATCTGTCGAGCAGGCGGATGGTGTTCGTCGCATCCGTGATCCTGCGGTTGAGCTCGTTGAGGACGTTGTCCTCCAGCCGGCGCTCCCACTCGCCTTTGCGGTCGGCCGCGAGCTGGCGGGATTTTTCCAGCTCGACGCTTTCGAGCGCGAGGAGCCGCGCCGCCCACGCCTCGTTGCCTTCGTCCTCCGGGGGAAACTCGCCCTGGTATTCCGGGTGCCGGAGGTTGCCGTGCTCGTCGCGGGAGGTCGCCAGGAGGACCCGCTCGCTGTTCCGCCGCTGCCGGGCTTCGACCGATGCCTGCCCTGCCTTCCCGGCCGCCTCCAAGGCGGCGGAGAAGCAATCCGTCCACTTGGGAAACTCCGCCCGAAAGCGATCGCGACGCTCCACGAGCTCGGCGTCGAGAACGCCGCCAAAGCGCCGTCCGAGCTCCGCGCGGCGGCCTTCGACCGCCAGCAGCTCGGAGCTTACATCCTCCTCCGCGCGCGCCAGCCCGTCCCTCTCCGGACGCGAGGTCACGTCAAACTGCTTCTTCCGCTCGGAAAGGACCGCGATCTTCGCCAGCAGGGCCTTCTCACTTTTTTCGAGGGCATTGAGCTGCTCCTGACGGGCCTCGCGCTCCGGGGTCATCAGCAGGGCGAGGGTCTCGCGCACGCGCCCCCATTCGGCCTCGCGCTCGGGCAGGTGGACGATCTCTGCGGCGCGGTCCGGCAGGGAGCTGCCGGCGAGCCCGCCCGCGCGGCCGGCATCGAGCCATGCCTGCACGTCGCCCAGCCGGAGCGCAAGGGCATCGCATTCGGAGCGCCTCTCGTTCTGTTCCTTTTGCTTCGCGGCGCGCATCCGCTCGAGCCCCTCGCGGCCGAGGGTGAGCTCGACCGGTCCGGCCGGCCTGAGCCGGCGGCGCAGCGGGGCCTGCTTGAAGATCCCGTCAGGAGTGACCGCGCTGGCGGCCACGGTGGATTCCAGCTCCTCGAGGGTCTCGGCGCACTGCACGTCCCCGAGCAGGTGCCCGACAAGCTGGCGCGCGGCGGGATGCGAGATCTCGACCTTGCCGAAAAGCGACCCCTCGCGCACGGCGGTCCGAAGCTGGCCGGCCTCCGCCGGATTCAGCAGCGACTCGCCTTCGCGGCCCGGTGGAGTTTTTTGTAAAATGGCAAGCGCCTCCCGATAGTCCGCCCCGTCGCTGACGACAACGGTCCAGCGGTTGCGGCCGAGAACCAGCTCCAGCGCCGGCCACCAGCGTTCGGCCTCGGGCTTCACCTCGACCAGCCGGCCCAGCTGCTCGGCGCGCGCGCCCAGCTTCTGGCGGATGGCCTCGAAAAGCGGAAATCCGCCGGGCATCCGCTGGTCGCGGAGCTTGCCCAAATCCTCTGCAAGCATCTGCAGCCGGCCCGATGCCGCCCGGAGGTTTTCCTCCAGCGGGCGGACGAGGTCGCGAGCGGAAATCCAAAGCTCGTTGAACCTTGCGGCCAGCCCGGCCATCGCCTCGATGCGCTCGCCGTCGGTGCCGGCGCGAAGCCGTGAGAGCAGGGCATCATCCACGACAAGCATCTCCTTCAACCCCTCGATCGGCAGCGACGCCCCGAGCTTCAGCCAGTGCATCCAGCGGGAGTGGCGGTCATCGAGCTGCTGGCGCGCAGACTTCCGCGCCTCGCGCAGCGTGAGGACCAGGTCTTCCAGCTCCCGCTTTTGCCTGTCGAGCTGGTCGAGCTTCCCTCCCTCCGGGTCTTTTTGAATCTCAAACCGCACGGCGCCAAGCAGCTTGCCCACCCCGGAGGCTTCGGCCTGGACGACCTCCAAAGTCTTCAGGTCGTCCGAGTGCTCCCCTTCGAGCCGGGCGAGCTCCGCCGCATGCCGCCCGTGCCGCTCCTGCGCCTGGAGCAGCCTGAGCGCGCTCCCGACGAACTGCAGGACCGCCTCCTCGCAGTGCGCGGCCTCGCAGCGGGCGTGCTGGTCCCCGATGCGCCGCAGAAATGCCGCCTCGTCCTCCTGCTTCTCCAGGCGCTTGCGCGTGTCGTCATAGGCGCGGAGCGCGGAGCGCACCTCGCGGACATCCAGCGGACTTTCCTCCAGGATAAACTCGCGGATGAACTTCTCCACGCTGTCCTCGAGCTCGAAGGCGATCGCCTTCGGGAACGTGCGGCGGAAGGCGGCCGAATCGAAGTTCAGGTGGCGCGGAGCGGCCATTTCTTCCAGGTAGTCGCGCTGGCGGCTGAAGAGGCTTCCGTTCCCGTATTCGCGGCGCAGCCAGGCGCGGAAGGCATCGTCTGGAAGGAGCTTTCCCTCGGGGGCGACGGCCGGGTATTCGAGCCGCTCCGGGATACAGAAATACGTGTGCCCCGGAGCGGAGTCCGGGCTGGAAAACTGGAGCCGGATCCCCCACGTCTCGCGCTCCGGCTCCTCCTTCGGGCTGCTGGAGGCCCTCGTGAATTCGAGCGCGACCAGAGTGACCCCGCCCTGGCGCAAAAAATGGCGGTGGCCGTTGCGCGTCTGGTTCGTATCCCCGAGGCAGTAGCCGACGAGGTCGCGCCCCCGGGCATTCCCGGCGGCCGCACGGTTCGCCCGCCAGTGCTCGCCGAGAAGGACGTATTGCACCAGGTCGAGCAAGGCGGACTTTCCTGTGCCGAATGCGCCCGAGATCAGGACGTTGTCATCCACGTCGAAAATCTGCCGGAACCCATACCAGTTGAGCGCGATGACTCGCGTCAGCGAAATCCTCCGGCTCATGGGGCGGGCTCCTTTTCGGCATCCGTCCCCGCGGCCTGCTGATACTGCCCGGCCCGCTGCTCCCATGCGGCGGCGCTGTCGAAGGGGATCACCTGGCGGAGGGTCGGCAGGATCTCGACCTGGGATTCGCCGAACCGGCTGGGGTCATCGTGCCATTGCACGCGCACGAGCCGGCGGCTGCGGAGCTTGCCGAGCATCTCGCGAAGGTGGGCGGGAGTCGGCAGGTCCACCTGCGCAAAGTAGAGCGCCAGCCGCTGCCAGATCTCGTTCGCCGTGGCGATCACGGACTCGGCCGCCTGCTCCATCTGCGCATCGTGGTAGATCCGCCAGAGCGCGAGCACGAGCAGGGTTTCCGCTTTGTTGAACCGGGCGAGCAACCCGCACTCGCCGGGCACCGGACGGATCAGAAAAATCGGCCGGTCGGGATCCGGCAGGAGCGCGAGGTGAAGCGGCGCGAGGTATTCGCTCAGCTCCGGCTGGTATTCGCGAGCGAGCAGGTAAAGCTCGCGATCGCGGCCGGCATCCCCGAGGAGCGCCCCGTGAGCCAGAAGCTCGGCCAGCACGTCGGATAGCGCCGCGCGGTCGTCCTCGCGGATGCGGCTCCATGTGGAGAATGTCGGCCAGGGCATCGTCATCAGGAAATTCGTTCGAGAGTGAACCGCTCGACCAGGCGGCCGGCTTCGGGGTCGCGGGGGATGCGCTCCGGATCGGTGCCGAAATCCGCCCTGGACGGCCGCACCTGCCAGCGCACGCCGCGGTGGGTAGCGGCGGACGGGCCGCGATCGAACGCGAGCGCCGCAAGCAGATCGAGCAAGTCGTCCTCGACCGCCACGCGCAGGTGCTCGGTTGAGATGCTATCGCCCTTCCCGGGAAGGTGCCTCTCGATAAACCGCACAGCGCGCTGCGGGGTGAGGACGTTCAGATTGCGCCTCCGGATCTCCTCGTGCGCCGCGCCCGCATCCGCCTCGGGCGGCGGACCTCCCAGGTCGAGGCTCACCGCCGCGCGCTGCCGGCGGACCGGCGAAAGAGAATCCGCACCAAAATAAAATTCGGCTTTCGGGGAGAGCATCAGCATCCCCGGCTCCCCGGAGAGGCCGGCGAAGGATTTTCCTGCATGGATCCTGGAGGCATCGTCGAGATACGCCTTCACCTGCTCCGGGCGCCGGCCGCGCATCTCGGTCTGGTAGCGGTGGCGCGCGTCTGAGAGGCGCGCAAAGTCAGCCATGCGGCCATCGATGAGCCTCTGCTTCACGGGGATCGTTGCGATCTGGCGCTCCAGGCGCACGAACCATCGCTCAGCCTCTGAGTAGGCGGCCGTGGGATCCAGCCCCAGGTGCTTGCCCAGCCCCTCGGCAAGGCGCTGCTTGGCGAACGGGTCGTAGAGCGCCTCCTGCACGACCGTGCGAGCCTGGTTCAGGCGCGGCAGCAGGCCGGCCTCCTGCATCGCATCGTAGCAGACCATGTGCTCGCCCGCGTGAAACTCGACCAGGAACCGCTGCAGCGTCTCCTGCGCAGACCCGCTGGCCCGCTGCGCAGCCTCCTGCTGGAGGATGAGCGTCTCGACGGCATGCATCTGGTCATCGGCCCGCCCGGCCCGTTCGAGCAAGTCCTTCACCGTCTGCCGCATCTCCTCGGGGCCGAGCCGGTTCGGATCTAGGGCACCCTCGCGAAGCAGGTCGTTGCAAAGCGAACGGAGCGTGACCGCGAAGTCCTTGAGCTCTGCCGGGCGGTCCTCGGCCAGTTCGCGCAGCAGCCGCAGGAGGCGGCGGAGCGGAGGGGCGATGAGCACGTAATGCTCGTCCAGGCTGATCCGGCGCGGCTCGATCCAATGCGCTTCGATCAGCTTGTTGAAAAACTGGGCCGCGCGCTGGCTCAGGTCGCGGAACTGACCGCCCTCATCCTCCTCGAGCTGGATGTCAGGATGCCGGACCAGGACCTCGCAGATCAGCAGCCTCGCCTCGGAATGGGCCACCTGCCCGCCGTCGTCGGAGGCCTCGACGAGCCGCTCGGCGCAGTCGATGTAGATGGCGGCAGCCGGGCGGCTCAAGGGACGAAAAAAACCTCCGCCGCTCAGCGGCGAAAGCCTGGTCCCCAGAGATGTCGGTTCGTGGCTGGTCATAAAATTGCCGAGGGCTCGTCACGCCGGAGCAATGGCAAGCCGCAATTCCTATCCGAAATCCGTCGGGCTGGCCATTTTCTTCGGACAGTTTTTCCATCGCTTCAGCGCCCTGCGATGGCCCGGGGACTCGTTACGGAGCATCCAACTTTCTGGTTGCCGACGCTTTTCTTTTCGCGCGAAGCCGGCTAGATTTGTTGGAAATCTTCTCTCCTATGCGCCCAGACAAGTTCACGGCCAAGATGCAGGAGGCGCTGACCGCAGCGTTCGATCTCGCATCCAAAAACGACAACCCCGAAATCACATGCGAGCATTTTCTGCTGGCTCTGGCCGGCCAGGCCGACGGGCTGGCGAGGCCGTTGCTGGAGAAGCTTGGGGTCTCCCTGCCTGCGCTGGAATCCCGCCTGCGCGATGCGGTTGCTGGGTATCCGGGCGCGCGGGGAGGCTCGCAGCCGCAAATTTCCAACGAGCTCCGCAAGACGTTTGATGCTGCGGAGGACGAGATGGCGAAGCTGAAGGACGAGTTCCTGAGCGCCGAGCATTTCCTGCTCGCTTTGGTCGGGTCGGGCTCGTCGGCCTCGAGACTTCTGAAGGACAGCGGGGTGACGCGGGACCGGCTGATGAAGGCGCTGGTGGAGATCCGGGGGAACCAGCGCGTGACCGATCAGGATCCCGAAGGGAAATACCAGACGCTCGAGAAATACGGCCGCGACCTGACCGAGCTTGCGCGCAAGGGGAAGATCGACCCGGTGATCGGCCGCGACGACGAGATCCGCCGCACGATGCAGGTCCTCTCGCGGCGAACGAAGAACAACCCGGTTCTGATCGGCGAGCCCGGGGTGGGCAAGACGGCAATCGTCGAGGGCCTCGCCCGCAGGATCGTCAGCGGCGACGTGCCCGAGTCGCTGAAAAACAAGCGGATCGTCGCGATGGACATCGGCGCGATGGTGGCCGGCGCAAAATTCCGCGGCGAGTTCGAGGACCGGCTGAAGGCATTTCTGAAGGAGGTCACGGCGAGCGAGGGCGAGGTGATCCTCTTCATCGACGAGCTCCACACGATCGTCGGAGCGGGCGCAGCGGAAGGCTCGATGGATGCCTCGAACCTCCTCAAGCCGCAGCTCGCGCGCGGCGAGCTCCGCACGATCGGCGCGACCACGCTCGACGAATACCGGAAGCACATAGAAAAGGACGCCGCCCTCGAACGCCGGTTCCAGCCGGTGATGGTGGACGAGCCGAGCGTCGAGGATACGATCGCGATATTGCGCGGGCTCAAGGAGCGCTACGAGGTCCACCACGGGGTGCGGATCCAGGATGCCGCGCTCGTGGCGGCCGCGATCCTCAGCCACCGCTACATCAGCGACAGGTTCCTGCCCGACAAGGCGGTCGACCTGATTGACGAGGCCGGGGCCCGGATGAAGATCGAGCTCGAATCCCTGCCGACTGAGGTCGACCAGCTCGAACGCCAGATCATGCAGTTCGAGATGGAGCGCACCGCGCTGAAAAAAGAAAAGGACGCCGCAAGCCGCGACCGCCTGGGAAAAATTGAGAAGGAGCTTGCCGACATCAAAGAGGAGGCCGGCCGGCTCAAGGCGCGCTGGCTGAAGGAGAAGGAGGAGCACGGAAAATCGCGCAAGCTCGCCGAGGAGATCGAACGGGCAAAATCCGACCTCGAGCAGGCCCAGCGGAAGGGCGACCTCCCCCGGGCGAGCGAGATCCAATACGGCAGGCTCCCCGCGCTTCAGCAGCAGTTCGAGGCCTCCCACAAGCACGATGGCTCGACGCTCTTGAAGGAGGAGGTCACCGAGGAGGACATCGCCAAGATCGTCGCCAGCTGGACGGGCATCCCGGTTTCTCGGCTCCAGGAAGGCGAGCGCGCGAAGCTTGTCAAAATGGAGGAGCGGCTCATGGAGCGCGTCGTAGGCCAGCAGCAGGCGATCCAGGCGGTCTCCAATGCCGTCCGCCGCGCCCGCGCGGGGCTCCAGGACGAGAACCGTCCGATCGGGTCGTTCCTGTTCCTCGGCCCGACCGGGGTCGGAAAAACCGAGCTCTCGAAGGCTCTCGCGGAGTTCCTTTTCGACGACGAGGGGGCGATCATCCGGCTCGACATGTCGGAGTATATGGAGAAGCACACGGTCGCCCGCCTGATCGGCGCGCCTCCCGGCTACATCGGCTACGAGGAGGGCGGCCAGCTCAGCGAGGCGGTCCGCCGGAAACCCTACAGCGTCGTCCTCTTCGACGAGGTCGAAAAAGCCCACCCCGACGTCTTTAACGTGCTTCTCCAAGTCCTCGATGACGGGCGAATCACCGACGGGCAGGGGCGCACGGTCGATTTTAAGAACAGCGTGATCATCCTGACCTCGAACATCGGCAGCCAGTTCATCATGGAGGACCTCGAGGTGAAGGAGCGGAACCGGCGGGTGCTGGAGGCGCTGCGCGGGCACTTCCGGCCGGAGTTCCTGAACCGGATTGACGAGACGATCATCTTCGACCGCCTCGATGAAAAGCAGATCACCCGGATCGTGGACATCCAGCTCAAGCGGCTCCTCGTCCGGCTGGCCAAACAAAACATCCGCCTCTCGCTCACGGGCGCGGCCAAATCCCACCTCGCCCGCGAAGGCTACGACCCGGCCTTCGGCGCGCGCCCGCTCAAGCGGGTGATCCAAAAAGAAATCCTCGACCCGCTCAGCCTGGAAATCCTCGACGGACACTTTGGGGATGGAGACGAGATCCAGGCGGGTGTCGAGAAGGGGAAAATGGTTTTCTCGAAGACCTGAGCCGGGCGGCGCGCGCGGTGGCTCAGAGGAAGTCGGCCATCTCGTAGAGCGCCGGGTCGCGGGACGGCGGGCGCGTGCGGCGCGGCGCGGCGGACGCCTCATCGCCGGGCTCGGCGGGAAGATCCATCCCCTCGAAGGCATCGCCGAATTCCTCTTCGAGCTTCTCCGGATCCTCGCCGGATTCCAGGCGGCGGATCATCTGCTCCATTTCCTTTGGCATCCCCTGCCCGGTCGCCTCGGTCATCTTCCGCATCATCCGCCCGAGCGCCTTCGGGTCGGGGTTGCTCTCGTCGAAGCCCGACATCTCGCGCTCCATCTCCGCCATCACGCGCTGCACCCGGGGGTCCGCAGGATCCTGCGCGGCGTCCGTCTTCTCGGACGCCCGCCCGGTCACGGCGAACCGCGAGATCATCCGCTCCATTTTCGCCTCCGGCTTGTCCGGGCACCGCGGGATCGCCTTCCCCTGCGCCAGGCTGCGGGCAAAAAACGAGTAAACCTTGTTCGTGTCGGGCGAGTAAAATTCGTAGATCGGCATGGCGGGAATTTCGCGGATCTTTTCCGTTTCGTCAAATCATCGGGGCGCCATCGGGTGCTTGGTATCCGGCATCACCGCCTTTTCGGAAACCTCGATTTCGCGCTCCATGCCGAGGAGCTCGAGGAGGACGGTGATCCGCGCGCGCGCGGGCAGCACCTGGGTGACGACCGCGCGGATGCCGCGGAACGGCCCTTCGACGACTTGCACCTCCTCGCCGATGGAGATCGTGGTCGGGATCTCTACGGTTTCGCCATCCGCCACTGCGGCTCGCAGCTCGCCGATCACGTCGTCAGGAACAACCGAGGGGATGCCGCCGAACGAAACGATCGTCGAAACCCCGTTTGTCGTCCGCACCTGGCGGAACTGACCGGCGTAGTCGAACCTGGCAAACAGATAGCCAGGAAACATCGCCTCGGTCACCCGCACCCGGCCGCTCTTGCGCGCCCGCTCGAACCTCAGCATCGGGCAAAAAACCTCCAGCCCGACGTCGCTCAGCAGGGCCAGCTTCGCCGACCGCTCCTGCCTCGGGCGGGCCTTGATGCAATACCATTGGTCGTCGCTCATTTGTCGGATGTGCCATTTTGCCAGGCGCCCCGCACATGACAAGCCCGGAGAAAGAAGGGAGCTTCGATCTCAGCGGCGAGGTCTCACGGAAGAGCCCTCGCTCACGGTGTCGGGGGGGTGCAAAACCACCTTCTGCCCCTCTGAAATCCCTCCGGTCACTTCGGCGGCGATGCCGTTCGTATGGCTGATTTCGACAGGGGTGAGCTTCGCCCGCCCGCCTTCCACCGCGAAGGTCATCCATTCATTGCCGCGTCGGAAAAGCGCGCCTGTGGGGATTTGCAGCACGCTGCCTCCGGTCCATGTCACGATGCGCGCCTCGACGCGGAACCTGTCGCCGAGGACGCCTGCTGGCAGGCCGGCGAATTGCACCCGCACTTTCACCCGCTGCTCCTCCACTCCCAGCGCCGAGATTTTGAGGAAGCCACCGGGCTCGACGAGAACAACTTTTCCGCGGAGGGGTTCGCTTCCGCCCCATTGCTCGATCGAGACGTCCGCACCCGGCTTCACATTGACCGCATCGCTCGAAAGCAGCTCGATCTCCGCTTCGAGATCCAAGGGGTCTCCCACCTCCATGATCGGCAGCCCCGGAGCGACGGGCCTGGCGCTTTCCTCAAAAACATTGAGCACGACGCCCGAAGCCGGCGCGCGGATTTCTATCGGATGTCCGTCCTCCGCCGGGTCGCCAGTGGCCTGCACGAGGGCTGCCTTGGCCTGCTCGAGCTCAAATTCGGCGATTTTCAAGGCAAAGCGCGACGACCCGAGCTGGTTGCTCAGCATGTCCGCCCGGTTGGCGGCGGCGTCGAATTCCTGGAGGGCGATGGCCCCTTTTTTTCGCAACTGCTCGGACCGGACCAGCTCCTTGCGAGCCAGATCAAGCTCGGCGGAAGCGCTTTGCACCTGCTCGTTGCGCTGGAGGCGGGAGGCCTCTGCGGATCTCACCGCCGCCTCTGCCTGGGCACGAGCCCTTGGATCCAGAAACCCCGATGGCGAGGCCTGAATCACGGCCAGCAGGGTTTCGCCCGCCACGATCGGATCTCCGGCCCGCACCGGCACGCGGCGCAAATATCCCGCTACCGGGGGGGAAACGACATATCGGTTGCGAATGCGCGTCTTCCCTTCCTCGAGCACCGAGACCGTGAGCGGGCCGCGCGCGACCGTGCCCATCTCGACCTCGACCGGCTTCGGCAGGAGGCCGGTGGCGATGAATGCGGCCAGCGCAAGCCCGGCTGACGAGAGCACGATCTTGCGCCAGGGGCTTTTGGCTGCCCGTCTGGATGGCGCGGATGTTTTCATTATTCGCTGGCTTTCAGAACTCCCAAAAGGTCGAGATTTTTAATGCGAAGGCTCACAACGTAGAATGAAACGCCGGCGGAGAGCAGCACAATCAAAATGGCGGTGGCGTAAGTCTGGTGGGTCAGGATGAGGGGCAGCCGGATCGTTTCGGTGCTGGCTGCCCGGACGATGAACCTCGAGAACCATTCGCCGATCCAGAGCCCGATCGGGATTGCCAGGGCGGTGAGGATGGCGAGCTCGCCGATCATCACCCCAGCAACCTCGCGGTTCGTAAATCCGATCACCCTCAGCGTGGCCAGATCGCGGCTGCGTTCGGACAGCGCGATGCGTGCGCTATTATAGACCACGCCGAATGCGACGATCACAGAAAACGTGAAATAGATGCCCTGGATGAGATCGATCGACTCGGCCGTCGTCTTTCGGAAGCTCTGCTGGAGGGCCGAGGTGATGCCGAGGTTCCCGATGCGCGGCACCTCCTTGACCCGATCGAGGAAGGCGCCCCACTGGCTGGCATCCACGGAGAGGTGTGCGCCGCTCACCGTCTGCCCCTCCTGCATCAGCCGGTGCAGCGCGTCGATGTCCATGTAGGCCGACAGCCCGGCATAGTCAGTGATCAGGCTGCGGACGGTAGCTGTCCGCCTCGGCCGGCGACCTTCCTGCACCTCCAGCTCCAAGACATCCCCGGACTTCGCTCCCAGCATCTCCGCCAGCTTCGCGGAAATGAGCAGGCCCTCCGGCGGCACGGGCAGAGGGTTGCCCTTTTCGTCGAGCGCGCGGTTGAGCAAAGTGCCCGCAGGCACTCCAGTCACCGCCAGCCGGTGGCTGTGATGCCCGAAACGAAGCTGCGCCGGAACGCTGCGGAACGGCTCCGCCAGGATCACCCCCGGCAGGTGCCGGATGCCGCCGAGGACCGCAGCAGACCCCGGCTCGATGAGCGTCACCGTGACATCCTGCCGCTGTGCCAGCGTCCATTGAAAGTCGAGAAGGAAGGCGATGCCGTCCCGCATGGTTCCCGGCACAATGGGGATTCCAACCGCCAGAGCCAGCCCGAGCGTCGTGAATGCCGCCTGCCATGGCCTGCGCTCGATATTTCGCAGGGCCATGCGCAGCGAGGGGCCTGCAAAGTTGGTCGCGCCCATCCGCTCGAGGACGGAGGGCTTAAAATCCGCAGGCGGCTCGGGGCGC
The DNA here is from genome assembly GCA_037127695.1 of Verrucomicrobiia bacterium. Lineage (GTDB taxonomy): Bacteria > Verrucomicrobiota > Verrucomicrobiia > Chthoniobacterales > Terrimicrobiaceae > QYQL01. The sequence goes on from JBAXXX010000029.1 coordinate 27,706, forward strand.
ATCGCCTCGGCTGGCGGCAGCCGCATCGCCTGGCGGACCGCCCCGAGCACCCCCAGCAGCGACGCCGACGAGCTCGCCAGAAAGGCAATCCCGATCGCGGCGTAGTCAGGGTGAAAGGTGAGGGCCGGGAACTGGAAAAATTTGTGATAGAGCTGGACCACGTTAGATCCGAGCCACGCCCCGGCAACGCCTCCAGCCAGGAGGCCGATCGCGACGATGACGAGGGCGAACTTCAGATAGTGGACTCCGACCTGGCTGGAGGAATATCCAAACGCCTTGAGCTGCGCGATCTGCTCGCGCTGGAGCCGGATCACCCTGGCGAGCACCGCGCTCGTCATAAAGGTTGCGATGCTGAGGAAGACCACTGGGAATGCGATCGACATGCCGTTCAGCATGGCGATTTCGTCATCAAGCTGCTTTGCCGAGGCATGGTCCCGACGGCTGTAGGCGATGAGCCCGCCGTAAGGCTCGAGGAGCCGGTCCAGCTCGGCCATCACCGGGGCCGCGCTCGCGCCCGGAGCGATGTCGACGACGACATTATTGAATGCGCCGTCGAGGTCGTTGGCCGTGGCGAGGTTCCGCTCGTTCATCCAGAAAACTCCGAAACGCAGGCTGTCCGGGAGAGCTTGGCCCGGCCGCGCCTCGAAGACAAACTCTGGAGAAAGTCCGATCCCGACGATGGAAAGGCGTTCCTTCGCCCCCCGCAGGATCACGTCTATCGAATCTCCAGGTTGAAAACCATGCGCCTTCGCGAACGATTCGCTCAGGACGACCTCGTTCGCTTTCCCGGTTTCCGGAAGGCGTCCTGTCCGCAGGAAAAGCGTGTTTAGCAGCATTGGACGGTCTTCGGGAATCGAGAGGATCGTGCCGTCGGCCGGCTCGGCCAAGCCCGGCAAATCCATGCGCAAGGCCCCGACCACCCGGGTCTCCACCGCCGCCACGCCGGGGATCGCCGCCAGGCGCTCGCGCAGGGAATTGGGCGCGCGCTTCAAATCGCAAAAGACATCGGCAAACCTGTGCTCCTCGTAATAGGCCGCACGGGTTGTCTCCAGCGAAAGGATCAGGCTGCGCGCCATGATCATCATCGCCAGCCCGCAGGCCATCACCAGGCCGACCGCATGGATCTGCCCCTTCATCTTCCCCATGTCCCGGATCAATTTGAGATCGAGCGCAGTCATGGGCGCCGTCTGGGTTCAACGAGGAAAACCATAGGGGAGATTACCATTGCAGGGTGCGCACGGGACGGCGGATCGGGTTCCGGTCGATCCGGGAGATTTTGCCGTCCGAGAGGTGGATGACGCGATCTGCCATCTCGGCCATGACGGCATTGTGGGTGATGATGACCGTGAGCGTGCCGAGATCCCGGTTCACTTTTTCGATCGCCTCGAGCACGGCGATGCCGGTCTTCACATCCAGCGCCCCGGTCGGTTCGTCGCAGAGCAGGACTTCGGGGCGTTTGGCGATGGCTCTGGCGATGGCCACCCGCTGCTGCTGTCCGCCGGACATCTGGGACGGGAAATGATCCATCCGGTCGCCGAGACCCACCTGGGCCAGCGCCTCTTCCGGGGTCATCGGGTCGGGAGCAATCTCGGTGATCAGCGCCACATTCTCGCGCGCCGTCAGGCTCGGGATCAGGTTGTAGAACTGGAAAACAAATCCGACCGCCGTGCGACGGAACTCTGTCAGCTCCCCCTCGTCCGCATGGGTGAGGTCCCGCCCGCGGTAGGTCAACGTCCCGCTGGTCGGCACGTCCAGCCCGCCGAGATTGTTGAGCAGGGTGGACTTGCCGCTGCCCGACGGGCCAAGCAGGACGATGAGCTCGCCATAATACAGGTCCACGTCCACCCCGTCCAACGCGCGGATCTCCGCCTCGCCAGAAGCATAGATTTTTGTCAGGCCGCGGCCGGAAAATAGGGACTCTCCCCGATCTGTTCCGGGCGTCCGGGGCGGCGCTTCGGCAGGTTCGACGATCGGGAATGGCTTTTCGGATGCGGCGGGGATTTGTCCGGAGGTTTTCTCCTCAATCCGCATTTCCATGCGTGCGTGGTAGCCGAAAGCTCTTGGGGTGTCCAATCGAATGGGAGCCCCCGTGCGCGCATCGGGGGCCATGGCATCTCTCACAATCACCAAAAATCAGAGGAAACGGCTCTGACGGCAAGCCTGAGAACTTATTTTCTAAGGATGTTTCATCTCGCGTGTCTTGTTAGGCTGGAGGGGTATCCTCCGAGCTATGACCCAACCGATCGCATCCGACCTGCCGCACGAGGCCTCTCCGGCCGTAGCGTTCCCGTGTTCCGGCGGGAAGACGACGCTGGCGGCGCTTTTTGAGGCTGAGGAAAGCGCGGTGCTGGGGTTCGCGATCGGGCTGGTCGGCCGGCGCTCGGTGGCGGAGGAGCTTGTTCAGGAGGCATTTATGCGGCTGCATCAGCTCTGGGGCCAGGTGGAAAATCCACGTGCCTGGCTGTATCGCAGCCTGCGAAATCTGGCGCTCAACCACCTGCGCGACCATTCCAGAGAAACGATGGTTGAGGAGCTTGAGGGCGTGGCGGCCGGCAATCCCCCGGACGAAGCGATGGGCCGCCTCGAGGCGATCGGGATGGTCCGCCTCCTGATCTCCGAACTCCCCCCGGACGACCAGTCGCTCATCCACCTCAAATACCACGAAGATCTCAAGTATCAGGACATCAGCAAACAGACCGGCCTCAGCGTGAGCAACGTGGGCTACAAGCTCCACCACCTGCTCAAAGGGCTCGCCGAGGCCCTTCGCCATGCCGGCATCGACGGGAGCCTGGGATGAATACTATGAACGACGACGAAAATGGACCCCAAGCCTGGATCGATCCCGCGCTCGAAGCGCGCGTGGTAGCCAGCGTGCTCGGCGAATCCTCCGCTTTTGAGTCGGAAGAGCTGGAACGGATCCTCGAGGAAAATCCCGAGCTGGCGATCTTCCATCGGCGGATCGAAGCCGTCCATGCGCTCGTCGGCGCGGTAATCCGTCCGGAGATGCCCAAGATCCGCATGGCCGCGGACCGGCGGCAGAAGCTTCTGGAAACGATCGGCGGCAGACCGGAGGGGGCTGAGAGGAAGATTGCTCCCCTCCCCTACGTGCCTGGGTGGCAGAAGTCCGAGTTTCTGAGCCGACTGGCAGCGTGCCTGGTCATCGGGGGAATCCTTGCTCTCCTTTCGTCACTGAGTCTCCCGGCGATCTCCGGTTCGCTTGTGAAGGCGTCCAGATCGAAGTCTAGTGCCCAGAGCCCTCCAGACTTTGTGGGGGAGTCGGCCGGGTTTGTGGGTGCTGAGGCCCCAGCCTCTCCGGCCTCACAGGTGGCGGTCGGCTTCATCGAAAATGAGATGCCCTTGAACGCTCCCGTATTGGCAACCGCAGACTCGCTCACTGCGTCGGCCGGCTCCTCAGCTAGGAATTTCAGCATGGCCCCCATGTCCGTGAACAGACCAGCTTTGGCGGCCCAAGCGCCACCGCCGAGCGAGGCAAAATCGCGCAGTGAAGCATCCCAGCGCGGAGATCGCGGCAGCGTGGCGATGTCGCCCGCCGCCGCTCTGCCATCGCCCCCGAGCAAGGCGGAAGTCGCCAGTTTGTCCGCTGCCCCGGCTCAGGCGAGCAACATTAAGGCCTTCACCGGCGGATGGGGGAAGGGGAGCGGGAGCGGAACCGGGGCCCGCGCGAGGGAGGACGTCGCAGATTCTTCTGTGGGGTCAGACGATCTGAAGGACAGCCGGCTTCCTGCCGCCCGTGGAGCCGTGCGTGAAGAGAAGCAGCTCGCGATGAAGGCCGCCAGCGACAGCCTCGCTAAGCTGGACAGACGTCTTGGCGAAGATACAGACTCTCCTGCCGCAGGAAGGAAGGAGATTTCCAAGGCGAAAAAAGCACGTTCCGAGACAAGCCGGAAGGAAATCCCGACTGCCACCCAGCCATTCTCGACGTTTTCCCTGCATGTGAGCGACGTCTCATTTCAATTGGCGAAGGATGCGCTGGCGAGGGGCGGGAGGCCGGATCCCGCCCGGATCCGCCCAGAGGAATTTTACAACGCCTTTGATTACGGAGATCCCTCGCCGGCGGGCAAAGAGGAAGTCGCCTGCCGGATCGAGCAATGTGCGCATCCGTTCCTGCAGCAGCGGAATCTCGTCCGGATCGCCCTCCGGGTGGCGGCGTCTGGCCGCGCAGCCGCGCAGCCGCTCCGGCTGACGATTCTGCTCGATACATCCGGCTCGATGGAGCGCGAAGACCGCGCGGCCTCGGTTCGTCGGGCGCTTCAGGCGCTCGCGGGTTTGCTGGGTCCGAACGACCGGGTGACGCTCATCGGGTTTGCCAGAACCCCGCGGCTGCTCGCCGAGCAAGTTCCGGGGAATCAGGCCGGCAAGCTCGTCGAGATCGCCGCACGCACGCCATCCGAGGGCGGGACCAACCTCGAGCAGGCGCTCGCACTGGCCTCGGAGCTGGCGCTGAAACAATTCCTCCCCGCCGCGCAGAACCGCGTTGTCCTCATCACCGACGGAGCCGCCAACCTCGGCAACGCGAATCCGGTCAGGCTTGGCAGCCTGGTCGAAAAATCCCGGCAGCAGGGGATTTCTTTCGACGCCTGCGGAGTGGGGGCCAAGGGAGCGAACGACGAGGTTCTCGAATCGCTGACGCGGCAGGGAGACGGACGGTATTATTTCCTCAACAGCCCGGAGGAGGCCGATGCCGGATTCGCCCGCCAGCTAGCCGGCGCGTTTCGTCCCGCGGCGGAAAACGTGAAGGTGCAGGTCGTCTTCAATCCCGAACGGGTGAGCCAATACCGGCTGATCGGCTTCGAGAAGCACCTGCTGAAGAAAGAGGATTTCCGCGACGACAAGGTTGCGGCCGCCGAGCTCGCGGCCGAGGAGGCTGGCGTCGCGCTGTATCAGGTCGAAACGCTGCCCAAGGGCGAGGGCGACCTCGGCGAGGTGTTCGTGCGTTTTCGGGATCCCGCAAACGGCCGGATGGTCGAGCGCTCGTGGACGATGCCCTACGATGCCAGGGCTGCGGCGTTCGACAAGGCGACCCAGTCGATGCAGCTGGCCGGCACGGCCGCCCTCCTCGCGGAAAAACTCCAGGGCAACCAGGAAGTCGACTTGAAGGCTCTGGCACCGGTCCTCACCGGCCTGCGCGGGCATTACTCGAACCAGGCACGGGTACGGGAGCTCATCAATATGTTTCAAGCGATGAGGCCGTGAACCGGCATCCGTCCCAACTCCTCATCCAAACCATCTTAAAAACTCTCCTATTATGAAAACGTCCGTCCTCCTTCTCGCCTGCGTCCTTTCCTCTCCGGCATTTTCTGCTCCGGCCGCACGCGCGGATCGGGCGAGCGTCTCCGCGGAGCTGGCTCCCGGCGACGGGCATTTGGTCGTCGAGGCCCATGGGATCCTCCCGAAGTCCCCGCTCTTCTTTTCGGCCACGTCGGAAAATGTGATGCGGATCGGCGCGGGCGAGATCGTCGGGGAGATGAAGGTGGCGATCCGGGTGGTGCAGGGACGTCCGGAGGTGCTCTCCCTGGGACTGACAGGCGAGGGCGAGGTTGGCGATGTGAAGGGCGAGGGCCTTCGGGATTGGTCGGTTCGGCAAGCCGGGGAAAAGCGGTTTTTGGACCTGCGGCCTCTGCTCAAAGACGGCCTGCCCGGGCCGGAACAGATGAGCCTCACGGTCACGGTGAAATTTGCCAAGCCCAAGGTCCCCGGTACGGTTTCCCTGCCGACGCTCGCCCCGGGGGATGCCGTCGGGTTTGTTTCCCGGATCAGGCTCGTCCCGGGCGAGGCCGTGGACGTTCGCGTCACTCGCGCCGACGGGCTGGTCCCCCTCGGCCCGGACCCCCGGCCTCATGGGGAGCAGCAGCTTTATGGAACCGGCGAAAATGCCTTGGAGGTGATGATCGTCTCGCGCGGAGCGGCGGTGGCGGATGCCGACCTGGTCGGGGCCCGCCTGATCGGAACCCTCGATGCGGCTGCCGGCTGCGTGAATTTCCGCCTCCATGCCGAAGCCCGCATCCGCCAGGCGGGAGCCAGGTTGCCCGTGCTGTCCGGCTCGGCCGCGCTGGCCGATGCGGCATCGGGCGACGGATGGCATGCCGAGTGGAAAGACGGGCAGTCCGAGCTCGTCTTCGACCGGGCCGGAACCTTTCCGATCGACCTGGGATTTGTGGCGGCCGTGCGCGATGGCGATTGGAAGAGGTTGGACTTTCGCATGCCCGCCGGGGCCGTCGTTCCGATGCTGCTCGAGGGGCTTCCGAAGGCGGTCACCTTCGATCCCAACGCCGCCGTCGTCCCGGACGAGGCGTCGCGGAAGGGCTTCCTTGCCCCCGATGGCAATGCCTCCGCCGGATGGCGGCAGACACGGGAATCGGGCGTCGGCGCGCTGTCATTCACCAGCAACGAACTCGGCGATGTGAGCGTCGGGGCCGGACTCCTCCGCCAAACCTCGAAAATCGATTTTCGAATCCTCCAAGGGAAGCTGCCGGGCGTTCGCATGGCGCTCGACGGCCCGGGCGAGGTCCTCGGGGTTGAGGGGCCGAATGTCATGAGCTGGAAGGTGGTGCCCGAAGGCAAGCAGCGAGCGCTCGAGGTCCGCCTGAGCCGGCCATTCGAAAAAAGCGGTTCGCTTCTCGTGCGGAGCCAGTCGCCGCTCGGCAATTTTCCCGTTCGGGCAGAGCCCCTGCGTCTGACCCCGGAAGGAGGAGTCCGCCACTCGGGGACTGTCCGGGTTTCGAATGACGGGGCGGTGAGGCTCGAAGTTTCGGATGTGGCGGGAATGATGCAGCTCGCTCCGGCGCAGTTTCCCGGCGCCGCCCTGAACCCCAGCCCCCGCCAGGTTTTCGTCTATCGCTTTCCCTCCGCGAGCTACTCCTTCCGCGTCGTGGCCAACCAGATCCTGCCCGAAGTCGGGGTTTCGCAAATCGTCCTTTACGAGCTGGGCGATACCGACCGGGTGATCTCGGCTGACCTTGAGCTCGATATCCGGGAAGCCCCGCTGCGGGAATGGGCGCTCGCGATCCCTGGAGACTACGCGGTCGTGTCCGCCACCGGCGGAAACGTGGCGGATTACGTCGCTGAGACGGAAACAAAAAATGGCACGCGCGTGCTCAAAATCCTTTTTGCGAATGCTGTCGATGGCCGGCAGCTGGTCCATCTGCGGCTTGAGAAAAACCAGGCTGCGGCAGCCGGAGAATGGGTGCTACCGCCGCTATTGTATCCGGGTGCAAAATCCGTGCGCGGCCATATCGGGGTCGTCTCCGCGCCGGGGTTCCGGATTCTTCCCCGCACCGTCAGCCAGCTTGCGGAAGTGCCGCTCAGCTATTTTCCGAGCCAGGTCGCCGGCCTCCAGCAGGCCTTCCGGCAGCGCCAGGCAGACTGGTCGGCCGCCCTGTCGGTCGAGGCCCTGGGCCAGAGCGTCCAGGCGGATGTCTTCCACCTCTACTCGCTCAAGGAAGGGGTGGTTTACGGCAGCGTCCTGATCAATTACTTTGTTGTCGGAGCTCCCGCCAACGAGTGGAGGATCGAGGTCCCGGAATCCGTGGGAAATATTGACGTCGTCGGACAGAACGTCCGGCGAGATTGGCGTCGTGAAGGCAACCAGGTCATCGTGTCCCTGCATCAGCCTGTGCTGGGGGCCGCGACCGTGCTGGTCACCTTCGAATTGCCGATGAGCGCGCGGGGCGGCGACATCAGGCCGGGCGAAGTGCGGCCGCTTGGCGTGCAGGGCGAGCGGGGGTTTGTTCAGGTGGTCAGCCCCTTGCAGGTGAAAATCCAAGCGCTCAAGGCCGAGGGGGCCCTGCTGAAGCTCGAACCGCTCGAGCTGCCGGCGGAGTTCCGGCTGCTCACCACCTCGCCTTCCCTCGCGGTGTACCAATACACGGCCCGGCCGTTCGCGCTGGAGATGAATGTCCAGTGGTTCGCTCCGGCGGAAACCGTGGACCAGCTTGTCGATTTCGCCAAGCTCACCAGCCGGATTTCAAGAGATGGCCAGATCGTCACCGACGCCAGGTATTTTGTGAAAACCCGCGGGCGCAAGGCCCTGCGCATCGGGCTTCCTGAAGGGGTGAAATTGTGGGAGGCGCGCGCGAACAAGGAGGTTGTGAGCGCCCGGATCGATGGCGAGCAGACGCTCATCCCGCTCCCTCCCCAGCTCAATCCGAACGAGCCGGTGGAGGTCGTCCTTCGGCTCGGGCAGAGCGCCAAGCGCGCCCATGCCCCGGTGCTGAGCTCCCCCAAGGCCATGTCTCCGACCGTCATCAGCGAGTGGACGGTCACCGGCGATCCCGGCCAGCTGCTCGTCCCGGCAGGCGGAACCGCCCAGCTCAGCGTGCCGCCCCTCACGGAAACCGGCTTCGAGTGGCTCTCCGCCCGCGCTGCAGCGTCCACGCTTCTGCTATTGATAGCCGCTGCCGTGGCTGCTGGCATGCTGCGGAGCGGCACGACATGGAGGCCCCGGCTCGGGTTTCTTATCGCAGCGATCGCGGTCGTGTCTGCCCTTAGCCTGTCGCGCACGGCCACGAGGGAATGCCGTTCTAATCTGACCGAGCTCAGGTATTCCTCCTCCGTCGTTTCGGCGGGGGAAACCGTGACGATTCGAGTCGATAATGTCGGTTCCACGCGGGCGATGCTTTCCTACTGGGGCATTGTCTCCGCAGCAGCCGGCCTTGGGCTGATCTCGTTCGCCTCCTTGCGGGTCTGGCAGGGGAGCGGCCGCAGAGGGTGGCCGGTCCCCACCGGGACCGTGCTCGTCGCGGTCGGATCTCTTGCCCAGCGCGGCGGGGCCGTCGTGTTTTTCCTCCTCGTGGCGCTTGTGGTGTTCGGGATTCTCCTGCTCCCCGCATTCCTCCGGTGGATGCGGAAACCCGTGGTCCAGACGGCTGCGGCGCTGATCCTGCTCATGGGGTCGTCCCTGCTCGCGGAGCCCGATGACGGACGGCCTGCGGAGTCGATCGTTCAGACCTGGAAAATTCATGATGGACGGGTATTCGGCGAGCTCGACGTGCAGGTTCGCGGCGCTGCCGGGGACAGCTTTCTTTTGCTGCGTCCGCCGGCGGTCCTGACAGAATTCCGCGGGGACGACGGCCTGCGCGTCACGAAGACCGAGCGGGGAAACCAGACGCTCTATTTCGTTGCCCTCGAACGCGATGGGGCCCGCCGCGCCCACGCCAGCTTCGAGATGCCGGCCGGCGATTTGACCAAGGGGCTTCCATTTGCCACCGGTCCGGCTGCCCTGCAACGCGTCACGGTTCAGCTCGACCAGGGAGGCTGGGAATTTACCTCGGCTTCCGCCGTCAGCGTGCAGGCGCTCGCCGGGCTTCCAGAAAATGAAAGCGGCGCAACCCTGGTGATCATCCCGGGTGAGGCTCCGGCAATCCAGGCCCGGACACGGACCCGCGATCTGGCCGCCGAGAAAACCGAATTTTATGCCGAGGCCGCGAATCTTTTTGTGCCGGGTCCCGGAGTGGCCAACGGATACTGCCGGGTCACGATCCGTCCGGTGCAGGGCCTGGTTTCCTCCCTCGAGCTGGAAGTCCCGAAAGGCTTCACCGTGGGCGACGTGCGAAGCGGCCCGGTCAGCGCCTGGCGATTTGATCCCAAGAGCCGCAAGCTCCGGGTCGATGTGGCGCCTCCCCAGGCAAGCTCGTTCCAGTTTGACGTCGAGACCCAATTGGGAACCTCCGATCTGCCTGTGGATCTGTCGCTCGAGCCCATCCGCATCCTCGGCGCAGCGGGCGAAGTTGGCCTGATCGCTCTGGCATTCGGCAGCGACGCGCAGCCGGAAAACGTGCGGGGCCTCTCGCCGGTGAACCTCGAGGACTTCGATGCGAGCCTGATTCCGAAAGGCAAAGACGGACTGCCTCTCGCGGCTCTTCAGCAGGCTTTTCGTTACGGGCGCGAGGGTGGTCGCGTGGAGCTGAAAGTGGCTGCCGTGACTCCCGAGGTGCGGGTCGTCAGCAAGCAGGTGCTCTCGTTTGGCGATGACCGGCTCGTTGTTGCTGTCGATTGGAATGTCTCCATCACCCGTGCCGGCCTCTTCAAGCTGAGCTTTGATCTTCCCGAGGGCCTGGAGGTCGAGGCCATCAGCGGGGCGGCTCTCAGCCAGTGGACCGAGGCCCGGGAGGGAGGCAAGCGGGTCATCCTGCTTCAGCTGAACGGCCGCACGATCGGCGACCAATCCTTTGCCCTCACCTTGCTGGGCTCTGTCCCAGGAGCTCAGGGCTCGTGGGCCGTTCCTCGCATTTCGCTTCGTGAGGCGACCCGCCAGACCGGAGAGCTGTTTCTCGTGCCGGAGAAGGGAATCCGCCTCCACGCCGTGGCCCGCGAGAACGTCTCCCAAGTGGATTCGCGAACCGTCGGAGAAGCCCGGGCCGGAGCCCTCGCCTTTCGGCTGCTTCAGGAAAATTGGTCGCTGAATCTCGGGATCGAGGCGCTGGAACCCTGGGTCACCGTCCAGGCCTTGCAGGAGGTCACGGTGCGCGAGGGACAATCCCTGACCCGCATCAGCCTCCGCTACCGGGTGGACAATGCCGCCGTGAAACAGCTGCGGCTCCGCCTCCCCGGGCTGAGCGAAAGCCAGATCCCAACCGTTCGCGCCACGGGCACCGCTGTGAGCGACCTGGTGAAGGTGGGGTCGGACCTCTGGGAAATCCGCTTCCAGCGAGGCATTGTCGGCGAGACCGACGCGCAGGTGGAATTCCAGGGGCAGACTGCCCGCGAGCAGGGGCGGGAACAGATCTCGACCCCCATCTTCGAGGGAGCCCGCCAGGTCGCCCAGTTTGTCTCCGTTCGCGGCAGCGGCCGCCTGGAGCTCGATGCCTCCACGCTTCCCCGGGGCTGGCAGCGGATGGATTGGAGCGCCGTGCCCTCGAACCTCCAGGACCGCTCGGATCGCAGCGTTCCTGCCCTTTGCTTTCGAGTCGCCGAACCCGAGGCCGCGCTGGCTGTAAACATCCGTCGCCATGATGTGGCCGATGCCCTGAAGCTTCGGGTCACGCAAGGCGACCTCACCACCCTCTTCTCGCCGCGTGGCCCCTCGCTCACCGCTGTTCATCTGGCCGTCGAGGTCGTCGAGAAAAGCTCCCTGCACGTCCGGCTGCCCAAGGGGGCGCAGCTCTTCAGCGCGTTCGTGAACGAAGAAAGCGCCATCGTCGTCCGGGAGGGCGACGCCTACCTGCTGAACGTCTCGCCAAACACGGATGCCGACCGCTCGGCGAAAGTCCGCCTCGTCTATTCGGTCCCGGACGCCCAGCGCAGGGGCATCAGTCTCGTTGGCCCCAGCCTCAATGTCCCACTCCTCAATGTTTCCTGGAGGGTCATCGTCCCGCCGGGCTACGCCGTCGCGGATTATTGGGGAGGGCTGCGGCTCAAAGAGAAAAAATCGGCAGGACTTTTCGGCCTGCAGGAATACGTGAATCTCTCCTCTTCCGTGCGAACCACCGAAGCCACAAAAGCCGCCGCCCTCATGGACCAGGCAAATTCCCTCCTGCGCAAAGGCGAGCAGCAGCAGGCCGGCGAGGTCCTCAGCAAGGCCGCAAACACATTTGCCCTCGACGAAGCCTCGAACGAGGACGCCCGCGTCCAGCTCAAAACGCTCAAGACCCAGCAGGCGGTCGTCGGGCTGAACACCCGCCGCCAACGGCTCTACCTCGATAACAAAAATAACGACTCGGCGAAAAATGAGCAGCTCGAGCAGGCGGCAAATGCCAACCCGTTCATGCAGGGCGGCACAAACTTCGATCCGCAAAAAATGGACCAGCTCCTCATGGGGAATACCGCCGAGGAAAATTCCGCGCTCCGCGGGATCGCCGGCCGGATCGTCGAGCAGCAGCTCGCCGCCGAGCCTGCGCCGGGAGCGATCCAGGTCACGATCCCGGAAAGCGGCCAGATCCTCACCTTCACCCGAAGCATCCAGGTCGATGGCGAAGCCCCGCTCAACCTCCGGCTCTCCCTCGCGGAAACCCGCGGTGCCAGCGGATGGTTCGTCGCGGCCCTCCTCCTGACGGCAGCCGTCGCAGGAACCGTGGCATTCCCCCGGCGGAGCGAGGCCCGGTGAACGTGCCTCGCACATTCCGGAAAGATCGGTCGGATCCGACCGATCTTTCCGTTGCGGAACGCCACCGTCTGC